>NZ_JAUZUQ010000022.1:0-68123 GCF_031844105.1 Acidovorax sp. PRC11
GACGAAGCTCGGCAGCGGCACGCTGGTGCTCGCGGGCAGCAACACGTTCACGGGCGCAGTAGCGCCCGCCGGTCGCCCACGCGATGGCCGGCGCGGCCACGAAGGCCGTCACCATCGCGATCACCGCCGAGAACGCCTGCGCCGTCGGCCCGAACAGCCCCAGGTGCGCCACCACCGAGAGCAGCGAGGCCAGCGCCATCGCGCCCACGCCCACGGGGTTGATGTCGTAGAGGTGCGCACGCTTGAACTCGATGCCGGGCGGCGACAGCCCCAGCGGCTTGTTCACCACCAGATCGGCCACCACGGCCATGATCCAGGCGATGGCGATGTTGGAGTACAGCCCCAGCACCTGCCCCAGCGCGGTGAACACGTTCATCTCCATCAGCATGAAGGCGATGAGCGTGTTGAACACCACCCACACCACCCGCCCCGGGTGGCTGTGGGTGAGCCGCGAGAAGAAGTTGCTCCACGCGAGCGAGCCCGCGTAGGCATTGGTCACGTTGATCTTGATCTGCGACACCACCACGAAGAGCGCGGTCGCCGCCACCGCCCAGCGGTAGTCCGCGAATACGTAGCCGTAGGCGGCGAGGTACATCTGGTTCGGGTCCACCGCGCGCTCGGGCGGCACCATGTGGGTGATCGCCAGGTAGGCCAGCAGCGCCCCGCCCAGCATCTTGAACACGCCCAGGGCCACCCAGCCCGGCCCGCCGGCCAGCACCCCGGCCCACCAGCGCCAGCGGTTCGCGGGCGTGCGCGCCGGCATGAAGCGCAGGTAGTCGGCCTGCTCGCCCATCTGCGTGATGAGGGCGATGCCCACCGTGAGCGCCGCGCCAAAAAGGTGCAGATCGAAGTCCGCTGACCCGCCGCGATCCCCCGAATAGTGCGCGATGCCCGCGAACGCACCAGGATCGCGCACCAGCACGTAGCCGAAGGGCACCAGCAGCATCAGCAGCCAGACCGGCTGCGTCCACACCTGCAGCCGGCTGATCGCCGAGACGCCGTGCGTGACCAGCGGGATCACCACCAGCGCGCAGACGAGGTAGCCCCAGGCCGGGGGAATGTCCAGCGCCAGCTCCAGCGCGTAGGCCATCACGGCGGCCTCCAGCGCGAAGAAGACGAAGGTGAAGCTCGCGTAGATCAGCGAGGTGATGGTGGAGCCGATGTAGCCGAAGCCCGCGCCGCGCGTGAGCAGGTCCATGTCCACGCCGTAGCGCGCTGCATACACGCTGATCGGCAGGCCCGCCAGGAAGATGATGAGCCCGGTCGCCAGGATCGCCCAGAACGCGTTCGCGAAGCCGTACTGCACCAGCAGCGTGGCGCCCACCGCCTCCAGGATCAGGAACGAGGCCGCGCCGAAGGCCGTGTTGGCTACCCGCCAGGCGGACCACTTGCGGAAGCGCTGCGGCGTGAAGCGCAGCGCATAGTCCTCCAGCGTCTCGCTGCCCACCCAGCTGTTGTAGTCGCGGCGCACCTTGACGATGCGCTGCGGCGCTTCGCCATCGGGCGGCGCGGCAGCCGCTTGGGGAGTATCGGCGGCGGGGACGGGGGCGGAATTCACTCCCCGGGAGGTGCAGCATTCATGCCATCGCCCGGCGCGGCAGCGATCCACTGGCAGGGTTCCTGCTTTACGATGCCGCCCAGTTGAGGCGACCGACGGACCACCCATGGAACTGACCCCCCGGGAAAAAGACAAGCTCCTTCTCTTCACCGCAGCGCTGCTGGCCGAACGCCGCAAGGCGCGCGGGCTCAAGCTCAACTACCCGGAAGCGGTGGCGCTGATCTCCGCGGCCGTGCTGGAGGGCGCGCGCGACGGCAAGACCGTGGCCCAGCTCATGAGCGAAGGCCGCGAAGTGCTCACGCGCGATGACGTGATGGACGGCGTGCCCGAGATGATTTCCGACATCCAGGTGGAGGCGACCTTCCCCGACGGCACCAAGCTCGTCACGGTCCACCAGCCCATCGCCTGACGCGGCCTGCCCCGCCCCCTTCCCCTGACCGGAGCACCACCATGCGCATTGCCCGCCCCTTCTTCGCCGTCCTGCTGGCCGCCGCCGCGCTGCCGGCGCTGGCCCATACCGGCGCCGACGCCGGCCACCACCACGGCTTCACCGCCGGCTTCCTGCACCCGCTCACCGGCCTGGACCACCTGGCCGCGATGGTGGCCGTGGGCCTCTGGAGCGCCCTGGCGGCGCGCAGCCGCCGCGAGCTGCTCGCAGCGCCCCTGGGCTTCGCCGGCATGCTGCTCGTGGGCGCGCTCGCGGGCCTGGCGGGCCTTTCGCTGCCCGCGGTGGAACCGATGATCGCCGCCTCGCTGCTGGTGCTGGGCCTGCTGGTGGCCACGCAGCGCCGCCTGCCCGCACCTGCGGCCGCGGCGCTGGTCGGCGTCTTCGCCGTCTTCCACGGCGTCGCGCACGGCCAGGAGCTGGCCGGCGACGGCGCCGCCCTGGCCACGCTGGCCGGCATGCTCGCCGCCACCCTGGCCCTGCATGCCGGCGGCATCGGCCTGGGCGTGGCCCTGCGCGGCGGCAACCGCTGGCTGCCGCGTGCGGCCGGCGCCGCCGTCGGCCTCTTCGGCATCGCCCTGTTGGGCGGCCTGGCCTGAACGACGCCCTGGGAGCGCACACCATGATTCCGGGCGAACTGCTGGTCGATGACGGCGAACACCCCCTCAACCCCTGCCGGCGCACCGTCACCCTGGTGGTGCGCAACAGCGCCGACCGCCCGATCCAGGTCGGCTCGCACTACCACTTCGCCGAAACCAACGGCGCGCTCGATTTCGACCGCGCCGCCGCGCACGGCATGCGGCTGAACATCACCTCGGGCACCGCAGTGCGCTTCGAGCCCGGCCAGCAGCGCACCGTCGAGCTGGTGGACTACGCAGGCGGCCGCACCGTGTACGGCTTCCGCGGCGACACCCAGGGCCCGCTGGACGCGGACCCCGCGGGGTCCGCTGCCGGCCTGCCGCAGTCCTGACGGGCCCTCGCCCATCGCATCCCACGCCACGCCCCCAGAAAGGCAAGACAGCACCATGGCCACCGTCTCCCGCCGCGCCTATGCGGAAATGTTCGGCCCCACCGTGGGCGACCGCGTGCGCCTGGCCGACACCGGCCTCGTCGCCGAAGTCGAGCAGGACTTCACCCTGCGCGCCGGCGGCTACGGCGAGGAAGTCAAGTTCGGCGGCGGCAAGACCATCCGCGACGGCATGGCCCAGAGCCAGCGCACCCGCGCCGAAGGTGCCATGGACACCGTGCTCACCAATGCCCTCGTCATCGACCACTGGGGCATCGTCAAGGCCGACATCGGCCTGAAGGACGGCCGCATCGCCGCCATCGGCAAGGCCGGCAACCCCGACACCCAGCCCGGCGTGGACATCGTCATCGGCCCCGGCACCGAGATCATCAGCTGCGAGGGCAACATCGTCACGGGCGGCGGCATCGACAGCCACATCCATTTCATCTGCCCGCAGCAGATCGAAGAGGCGCTCGCCTCGGGCATCACCACCATGCTCGGCGGCGGCACGGGCCCGGCCACCGGCACGCTGGCCACCACCTGCACACCCGGCCCCTGGCACATCGAGCGCATGCTGCAGGCCGCGGACGCGTTCCCGATGAACATCGGCTTCCTCGGCAAGGGCAACGCCAGCCTGCCGGCCGCGCTGCACGAGCAGATCGAAGCGGGCGTGATCGGCCTGAAGCTGCACGAGGATTGGGGCAGCACGCCCGCGGCGATCAGCAATTGCCTGGACGTGGCCGACGCCACCGACACGCAGGTGGCGATCCACTCCGACACGCTCAACGAGAGCGGCTTCGTCGAGAACACCATCGCCGCCGTGGGCGGGCGCGGCATCTGCGCCTTCCACACCGAGGGCGCGGGCGGGGGCCATGCGCCGGACATCCTGCGCGTGGTGGGCGAGGACAACTTCCTGCCCTCCTCCACCAACCCCACCATGCCGTACACCCGCAACACGCTGGACGAGCACGTGGACATGCTCATGGTGTGCCACCACCTGGACGCGGCGATCGCCGAAGACCTGGCCTTCGCCGAAAGCCGCATCCGCAAGGAAACCATCGCCGCCGAAGACATCCTGCACGACCTGGGCGCCATCAGCATGATGAGCAGCGACAGCCAGGCCATGGGCCGCGTCGGCGAAGTGATCCTGCGCACCTGGCAGACCGCCGACAAGATGAAGCAGCAGCGCGGTGCCCTGCCCGAGGACGGCGCCCGCAACGACAACCACCGCATCAAGCGCTACGTCGCCAAGTACACGATCAACCCGGCGATCGCCCATGGCCTGAGCCACGACGTGGGCAGCCTCGAGGTCGGCAAGTGGGCCGACATCGTGGTCTGGAAGCCCGCCTTCTTCGGCGTGAAGCCCGCGATGGTCCTCAAGGGCGGCAGCATCGCCCTGGCCGCGATGGGCGACCCGAACGCCTCCATCCCCACGCCGCAGCCCGTGCACTACCGCCCGATGTTCGGCGCTTTCGGCGGCGCCGTCGCGCGCACCTCGCTCACCTTCGTCTCGCAGGCGGCCCTGGCGGCCGGCGTGGGCGAGCGCTTCGGCCTCGCCAAGCCACTGAGCGCCGTGCGCGGCATCCGCGGCGTGCGCAAGCAGCACATGGTGCACAACGGCTACACCCCGCGCATGGAGATCGACGCGCAGACCTACACCGTGCGCGCCGACGGCCAGCTGCTCACCTGCGAGCCCGCCACCCGGCTGCCGCTCGCGCAGCGCTATTTCCTCTTCTGAGCCTGCCGATGAACGCTCCGCACCACGCCTCACCAGCCGCCTTGCGCATCCGCCTGGACGACCTGAGCGACCCGCGCATCGCCACCTTCCTGCAGGAGCACCTGGCCGACATGCGCCGCATCTCGCCGCCCGAGAGCGTGCACGCGCTCGACCTGGACGGCCTGCGCCACCCGGAGATCCGCTTCTGGAGCGCCTGGGTGGACACGCCG
Organism: Acidovorax sp. PRC11; assembly: GCF_031844105.1. Lineage (NCBI taxonomy): Bacteria > Pseudomonadati > Pseudomonadota > Betaproteobacteria > Burkholderiales > Comamonadaceae > Acidovorax > Acidovorax sp. PRC11. The sequence goes on from NZ_JAUZUQ010000022.1 coordinate 4,957, forward strand.
GAGGGCGACCACCTGGCCGGCACCGCGGCGCTCAAGCGCCTGGACGCCGGGCATGCGGAACTCAAATCGATGCGCACCGCCGCCGCCCTGCGCGGCCAGGGCATCGCCGCCCGCATGCTGGCCCACGTCCTCGAAGCCGCACGCACCGCGGGCCACACGCGCATCAGCCTGGAGACGGGCAGCCAGCCCTTCTTCGCGCCGGCGCGGGCGCTCTACGCGCGCCACGGCTTCGAAGACTGCGCGCCGTTCGGCAGCTACACGCTCGATCCGGCCAGCCATTTCATGACGCGCGCGCTCTGACCCTGACGACCACCCCTGCGCGCAACAGCCCCCCGTCCGGCCGCGCGCGCCCAGCGAGCGCCACGAAGCCGCAGAATGGTGCTTTCGCCGCCCAGGACCCCGACATGCTGACCGCCAATAAACTCCTTCCCCAGGGCCACGGCCTCGCGCCCGTGCTGCTCAAGCGCGCCGCCACCGTCGAACTCGACTGGGACGTGCGCCAGAAAAGCCGCTTCGCCGCCACGGACTCCGCCGGGCGCGAACTCGGCGTGTTCCTGCCCCGCGGCACCGTCGTGCGCGGCGGCGACGTGCTGGTGGCCGAGGACGGCAGCATGGTCCGCGTGGTCGCAGCACCCCAGGCGGTGCTGCGCATCACCCACTGCACCCAGCACGGCACGCCCTTCGACCTCATCCGCGCCGCCTACCACCTCGGCAACCGCCACGTGCCGATCGAACTGCGCCCGGACCACCTGCAGATCGAGTCCGACCACGTGCTCGCCGACATGCTGCGCGCCATGCACCTCATCGTCACCGCGCAGCAGGCGCCGTTCGAGCCCGAGGGCGGCGCGTATGCGACAGGCGGACATGGCCATGGGCACGACCACGGCCATTCGCACGATCACGGACACGATCACGGACATGGGCACGGTCATGACCATGGGCACGAACACGGCCATGACCATCCGCATCACGGCCACGGTCACGGTCACGGGCATGACCACGCTCACACGCACGCCGCTGAAGCCTGCGACCACGACCACGACCACGACCACGAGCACAGCCACGACCACGACTGCGGCCACCACCACGACCATGGCCAGGACCACGGCCACGCCCATCCGCATTCCCTCGCCCGCTGAAAGCGCGCATGGCGCCCGTGACCGACACCGCTCCCGCCGCCCCGGCCGCAACCGACGCGGGCCTGACGCCAGCTTCGGCACCAGAGCCGGTGCCGGCCCAGACACCGATGCCGCAGGCCCTGCCCGCAGCCAGCCTGCTGCAGCTCATCTGGCTCGCCTCGCCCGCCCTGCCCGTGGGCGGCTTCTCGTACTCCGAAGGCCTGGAGATCGCCGTCGAATGCGCGGGCGTCACCACCGAGGCCGCAGCCGCCGCCTGGCTGCAGGAACAGCTGATGCTCACCCAGGCCCGCGGCGACCTCGCCATCGTCCACCAGGCCCTCGCCGCCTGGCGCGCGGGCGATGCGGAGCGCGTGCGCGCCCTCAACGACTGGGTGCTGCACACCCGCGAGACGAGCGAACTGCGCCTGCAGACCGAGCAGATGGGCCGCTCCCTCGCCGACTGGCTGCGCAACCAGCATGCCGGCGATCCGGAGGCCCTGGCCGACGTCGCCCGCCTCGCCGCCCTGCCGCCCACCTACCCCGTGGCCTTCGCCCTCGCCGCAGCACGCACCCAGGCGCGCGCCGAAGACGTGCTGCTCGCCTGCGCCTTCGGCTGGGCCGAGAACATGGTCCAGGCCGCCATCAAGGCCGTGCCCCTGGGCCAGAGCGCGGGCCAGCGCATCCTCGCGCGGCTCGCCGCCGCCATCCCCGGCGCCGTGGCCCATGCCATGCAGCTGCGCGACGCCGAGCGCCAGGCCTTCTCCCCCATGCTGGCCGTGCTCTCCGCCCGCCACGAAACGCAGTACTCCCGCCTCTTCCGCTCATGACCGCATGACCATGAACACGAACACGAACACGAACACGACCGCCCCCACCCACACCTCGCCCCTGCACCACGTCCCGAACCGCACCAAGCCCCTGCCTCCGCTGCGCATCGGCATCGGCGGCCCCGTCGGCTCCGGCAAGACCACCATCCTGGAAATGCTCTGCAAGGCGCTGCGCGACCGGTACGACCTCGTCGCCATCACCAACGACATCTACACCAAGGAAGACCAGCGCCTGCTCACCGTCAGCGGAGCTCTGCCCGCCGAACGCATCATGGGCGTGGAAACCGGCGGCTGCCCCCACACCGCCATCCGCGAAGACTGCTCCATCAACCTCGAAGCCATCGACCGCATGCTCGCGCAGTTCCCGAACGCCGACATCGTCTTCGTCGAAAGCGGCGGCGACAACTTGGCCGCCACCTTCAGCCCCGAGCTGAGCGACCTCACCATCTACGTGATCGACGTCGCCGCCGGCGAAAAAATCCCCCGCAAGGGCGGCCCCGGCATCACCAAGAGCGACCTCTTCGTCATCAACAAGACCGACTTGGCTCCCCACGTGGGCGCCAACCTGGACGTGATGGAGGCCGACACCCGCCGCATGCGCGGCAGCAAACCGTTCGTGATGACCAACCTCAAGACGCAGCAGGGGCTGGATCAGGTGATCGAGTTCATCGAGAAGAAGGGGTTGCTGCAGGCGGGACGGGCCTGAGGAGCCGCCGCGCGCGGCTAGAATGCGAACCCTGCAGCCTGCGGAGACTTGGGTGAGCGGTTTAAACCAGCAGTCTTGAAAACTGCCGACGGGCAACCGTCCGTGAGTTCGAATCTCACAGTCTCCGCCAGATCATGAAAAAAGCGCCTCACCAGGGGCGCTTTTTTTTCGTCTGTGCTGCAGAAACCGTTCTAAATAAATTCAAAACCATATCCGGAGGAAGAATGAAAAAAGCAGCGGGCTTTAGCGCCTTGGCGGCAGTTGTGATCGCAGGATGGATGGCAGCCTCCCCCTACTTGACGATGCGGTCCATCGGGAAGGCAGTTCAGGAAAACGACTCTGCGACTATCTCCGAGCACGTGGACTTCCCCGCGCTGCGCGAAGATCTAAAAGGGAAGCTCATGGTGAAAGCGTCCCAAGAAATAGAGAAGTCTCAGAGCAGCAACCCATTTGCTGGGCTGGGACAAATGCTGGCCATGACGATGGTAAACCAGATGGTCGAGGGATTCGTCACTCCCGCAGGCGTAACGATGATGCTGCAGAAGGGCAAGCCCTCGATGCCCGTCCAGCAGACGTCGCAGGGGCAGCAGGGCGCATCGAACGAGCCAAGCGAAAAGCCCCGCTTCAACGTGAAGTACCAAGGATGGTCAAAGGTCAGGGTCAACCGTGAAGGTACTGACGGTGCCTTCATTTTCCGGCGTGATGGCTTGACCTCCTGGAAACTGGTTGCAGTGGACCTGCACTGACCGCAACTGCCCCTCTTCGCACAGGTGCATGCACATCGCCCGGTCGTCCAGTGTCAGGCCGCCAGCTTCCCGCGCCGCACTCCGTCGCGCAACAGGTCATTGACCCGGGTCTGCCAGCCCGGGCCGGTTTCCTTGATGGCCTCGAGCACATCGGCATCCACGCGCACCGTCACAGGCACCTTGGGACGCTCCACTGGAGGCCGCCCCATGCGGCGCAGTGGCTTCATGGCGGCCATGTCAGCAGCGATGATTTCCGCCGTGTCTTGATCCTGCGCGATGCCCGCAGCAATAGCGGCATCTTCCGCAGCGGTGGGCACGATCAGGCCCAGGTTCTTAGATCGCTTCGTCATACAGCTTCACCTCTCGGCTGTTGGCCTTGCGCAGGCTGATGATACGCATCACCTCGCCGCGCTGTACGAACACCACCACGTACAGCCGGCGGTCAATGACAGCGAATCCGATTTCTCGCAGTTCGCCGTAATCGCGCCTGCTGTCGGGCACGCACAGGACATCGCTCCATTCGATGCTGCCGGCCAGGGCGAGGGAAACGCCGTGCTTGGCGATGTTCACCTCATCCTTGCCCGTGTCGAACTCGATTTCCACACACTTATTGTATGTACGATAAATCTCGTGCGCAAGACTTTTTGTACATACGGTTATCCGTGTAATCGGCGCTTTCGCAGGACGTGGTTTCTCTTTCTGCAGGGTGACGCCATCGGGCAGGTTTTCGAGACGAGCTCAGTGCAGAACGGCCCTGTCGAATACGACCTGAGCGCCGTCAGCCTGCAGCAGACGGCGGACCAGAAGCTGGCAGCCATGAACCAGCGTGCCGCGCAAGGCTTCTTCTTCGTGAGCGACCTCTCGATCGACGATGGCAACACCTACACACTGTCGGCGCGCAACGCGGCCAGCCTGCGCAATCCGCTGGCCGGCGTCGCCTTCCCGAATGGAGGCCACGCTGAACAGCCCCCCGCGCACGGGGGCCTACAGGTGAAAATGCCCGGACGCCTCCGGCTGGTACACCACCCTCTCGACACGGATGCGGCGGGTTCTTTCACCGACCCGCCAATCCACGCAGTCCCCCTCCCGATAGCCCAGGATCGCGGCGCCGACCTCGGAGCACACCGACAGCTTTCCCATGCTTTCGTCCGCATCGTCGGGGTACACCAGGGCCACCTCGACCGGCTCGTCATCGAGGCGCACCAGCGCCCGTGAGTTCATCGTGACCACGTTGCGCGCCACCTGCTGCGGCTCGACCACGATGGCGCGCTCGATCTCGTGCTCCAGTTCCACCACGGCCGCGGCCCCCTGCTCCAGCAGGAACAGCAGTTCCATGATCCGAGCCTTGTCGATCTCGGTGATGTGGATGTCGCCGCGCCCGCCGAGGGCCCGGTCGCGCAGGAGCTTCAGGTAGCGCCCCGCGGTCACGGAGAAGGACTGCAGCGTCGTCGGCGTTTCGCTCTCGGGCTCGAAGCCGCAGCGCAGGAAGGCGCTCAGCGAGCGGGTGTTCTCCGTGTGGATTTTCGCGATGAGCTTCTCGGCCCGCAGGTCGAAGAAGGCCCGCTTCATCCCTTCGGCAATCGCGCTGCCGCCCAGCCGGCGGCCCCAGTTCTCGCGGTCGCCGATCACGAGCACCATCTCGCAGTCCGACCCGGATCGCGCGAGGCGGACGAACCCGACCGGCCTGTCGTTCCGGTCACAGGCCATGAAGAACCGTCCACCCTGGTTGAAGAGGTGCGTCAGGATGGGCATGTGCACCCGCTCGACCGCCCGCTCGATGGTGCGGGAAACGTCCCGCGAGTCGCTCAGGTAGCGGACGACCGCGTCGTCCTCCAGCCAGTGCATCAACGTCAGGGCATCGGAGCGGGTCACCTCCGGACACAGCGAAACAAAAGGCTTGCTCATCTTCACCACGCTTGGTTGCAAGAATGAAAGCCTTTCATGGCCGTGGCCATGCCGGTTCTTTCCTCGGGGGCGCAATTCTAGGACACGGCGGCAACCGCCGGACCGTTCTTGCCCCGTTGCAGGGGCTCATTCAAGGGAGGGAGCCCCTAGCTCACCACCCCATCGGCGACTTCGTTGGCCACCTCGATCAGGTTCTCATCGGGATCGTAGAAGTAGATCGACCGCAGCCGGGCGCGGGCCCCTGTGGCGTTCACCGGGCCTTCCACGATACCCACTCCGAGATGGGCCAGGTGGGCCATGACTTCGTCGAGCGGCGATTCGGTCAGAAAGCACAGGTCGGCCGAGCCCGGAGTCGCATGGCGGACGTTCGGGTCCACCACCGTGCCCACCTCATGCAGATTGATCTTTTGCCGCCCGAAGTGCAGCGCATACCTGCCGCGCTTGAACTCCCGAGACTCGAAGCCGAGCGTCCGCTCGTAGAAGGCGATGGTGCGCGGAATGCTCGCTACCGTCAGCACGGCATGGTCGAGACCGGTGATGCGTGGTGTTTTGGACATGGCACTACTGTATATGCGGTGCCTCACATCAACCCGGCGGCCGTGCCGGCGAAAAAGCGGGAAGCCAGCGTCAGCTCCTGCGCGTGATCCGCTCGATCGCGTCGTAGATCTCGTGTTCCGCATCCACCCGGTCCACCTCCCCCGCCAGTGCCGCGAAGGACACGGCCTCGGCCGTGCCCAGCAGGGCGCGCATGGCGGCCGGCTTCAGCGGCTTCTTCGCGAAAGGCTCGAGCGCGTGGCGGCACTTCTCCAGGAACAGGGCCTCATGCGCCTTCTTCAGGGCTTCCAGCTCGGGTGAGCCCGTCAGCGCCGCGCTCACGCCCGGCATCTCCCGGCCCATGGTCATGACGCAATCGACATAGCTCGCGGCGATGACCTTGGCCACCGCGGGAAGTGTCCTGGCACAGGCCGCGAGGGCCTCGTCCAGCAGTGCGTGCTGCCGGCCGTCGTACTCCTGGTAGAGCGCTGCGAGCAGCCCGTTGCGCGTCCCGAAATGGTCGTAGACGACGGGCTTGGTCACGCCCGCGCGCTCGGCCAGATGGCCCAGCGTGAGCGCATCGCTGCCTTCACCGCGGACGATGGACCACGCGACGTCCAGCAACTGGCGCTGCCGGGCCTCTTTGGGCAAGCGCCGCTGGATCGCACGGCCCGCGTCCGGCTTCGTCGGATGGCTTGACATGGCTAACCTACCAAAAGTAATTTATGGTGCTAATATACGAATGGTAGTTTAAACCTGCCTCGAAGGAGTTCCCATGCATGCCCTCATCGTCGTCAGCCACCCCGATCCACAATCGCTCACCCACGCGGTCGCGCAGGCGTTCGCCGAGGGCGTCCGGGCCCCTGGCCGGCACACTGCCGAACTGGCGGACATCGCGGCGGAAGGGTTCCAGCCTGCGTTCAACCCGGCGGACCGGGCCACGTTTTTCAGGAAGGCGGCTGCTCCGCCCGACGTGCTGCGCGAGCAGGAGCGCATCGACCGCGCAGGCGCGCTGGTGCTCGTCTACCCGGTCTATTGGTGGTCGTTCCCGGGGCAGCTTAAGGGCTGGATCGACCGCGTTTTCTCCAACGGGTGGGCCTACTCGGAAACCCCGGAAGGCCAGATCGAGAAGCGGCTCCGGCGCCTGGCCGTCCACCTGATCGGCATCGGCGGGGCCGGCGAGGGGACGTATGCGCGGCACGGCTACGGCACTGCGCTGCGCACGCAGATCGACCATGGCATCTTCGACTACTGCGGCGCGCAGGTGGCCACGTCCCGGGTCCTGCACGGCACCGACAGCGCGAGCGCCGCATCCCACATCGCCACCGCGCGGGAACTGGGTCGCGGCGCGTTCGCGGAGCACGCCGTGGATGGCGTCAGGGCGTGAACGTCTCCGGCCAGACCAGCGAACGGTGCACCTGCGCTCCCGCCATGGCCCCGCTGCCCACCGCCAGCGATACCGAATGGGGTACGCGCGCCACGTCACCGCAGGCGAACACCCCGGCCACCGAGGTCCTGCTCTCCGCATCGGTGCGCAGCTGGATGCCCATGGGCGTCTCCTCCAGCGCGCAGCCCATACGCTCGGCCAGGGCGTTCGACGGCGAGGTACGGCTCGCCGCGAACAGGCCCGCGAACGGCAGCTGCCGCCCGTCGGCCAGCACCACGTCGGCATGGCCCGCGATCCGGTCGATGGGCACCGGCTCGATCGCCACATTCCGGCGTTCCAGTTTCGCGCGGGTTTCGGCGTTCACTTCCACGGCGCCATTGACGAGCAGCGTCACGTCGCCCCATTCGGTGAGCAGTTCGGCCTGGTGGAGCGACAGCGGGCTGCTGCCGACGATGCCGATGCGCCCCTGGTTCAGCTCATAGCCGTGGCAGTACGGGCAGTGGAAGACGGATTGCCCCCAGCGTTCCGCCAGGCCCGGCACGGCGGGAAGCTGGTCGGCCACCCCGCTCGCGAACAGGATGCGGCGCGCGGTGTGCGCGATGCCGTCGGCCGTCGTGACCTCGAAGGCGTCCCACTGCCCCGTGATCGATTCGACCCGCCCTTCGCGCCACGTCAGCGTGGGATAGGCTTCCAGCTGGCGGCGCGCCTGGGCCGCGATCTCTCCGGGAGGCACGCCGTCCTGCCCGAGAAAACCGTGGGAGTGGCTGGCGAAGCGGTTGCGCCGCTCGCCCGCGTCGATCACCCGCACGGCACGCCGTGCACGGACCAGTTGCAGGGCCGCGGCCATGCCCGAGTAACTTCCGCCGATGACGATGACGTCGTGCTGCATGCTCATTTCCTTGTGCGCCTGACGGCCGCATGCCGGCGCGCGAAGTCGGCGGCAAGGTCGGCCAGGGTGATGTCGGAGAAACGCTGGAGCAGCAACGACTCGGCCTCGGCGAATGCGCCTTCGAACGCGGCGTTCACCGCCTGCTCGACCAGGCACTCCGGCGCCTCGTGGCGGTTGCCGATGGCGAACATCGCCGGCTCACCCAGCGCCTCGTGCAGCTGGCGCAGCGTGACGGTGCGCAGGTCGGCCTGGATGCGCCATCCACCGGCATGGCCCCGCTCGGACTGGACGATGCCGGCATCGCGCAGGAATCCCATGGTGCGCCGGACGACGACGGGATTGGTGCCCAGGCACTGGGCCAGGGCGTCGGAGGTCATGGGCCCCGGCTGCTCCGCCATGTGCAGCAGGGCGTGGAGGACCGACGAGAGGCGGCTGTCGCGTTTCATGCAACTTATGATGTTGCATTTAAGGCGAAAGGTCAACCCGGGGGCCGTCAAAGCCCCCGCTGTCGGCACTCCGTTGCTTTATCGATCGCCGCCGGGTGCCTGCTGCATGCGGTCTTCATTGGTGGAACTGCGTGCCCCCTTGAGGTGCATCTCGACGTCCGCCCCCTTGGTACCCACTTGGGCCACGGCATCCCGCAACTGGCTTTCGGTCGTGTCCAATTCCTTGACCCAGCGCGCGACGGAATCCGGGTCTTCAAGGTTCACAAGGTCTGGCTTGCCTGCGGATGGCTGCATGTTTCACTCCTGGTCTCGTTGACGATGTTGAAGAGAATCAAGAGTACGTGGCCCCGCTGGGCTCCCGATGTAGGCCGATGCACCGACGTGGGTTCAGCCCGGCGGCCCGTCGAACGTCCACGGCGGAGCAACTAGCATGCCCCTTCCGGCACCATCGCCGCGTCGGACTGCCGCACTGCCCCGGCCTGCGCCTCCAGCCACCCCGCGAATGCCTCCAGCGCCGGAAACGGAGGCCCGTCACGCTTCGAACAGATGAAGTAGCCGCGCCCGCAGGAGACGTCGATGTCGAATGGCATGACCAGCTCCCCGCTCGACAATTCGCGCTCCACCAGGCAAGCGGGCACGACGGCGACCCCCATCCCGGCCTTCGCCGCGATGATGAGGTGCATCGTCAGATCGAACCCCGGCCCGAGCCGCGGCGTGCAGGGCGCACCCGCCTTGGCGAACCAGCGCTCCCAGTTGTCGGGAAAGTTGGTGTGGTGCAGCAGGGTGGCGGACTGCAGTGCCTGCGGGGTGCGGTACTTCTGGCGCAGGCCCGGCGCGCACACCGCGATGAATTCTCGCCCGATCAGGTAGCGGGTCCGGATGTGCGCGGGCCATCTGCGCTGGGGCCGCTTCACTTCGATCCACAGGTCCACGTCGTCGCGCGTGAAATCCTCGTCGTGCTTGAACTGGCGCAGCTCGATCTCGATGCCCGGGAGTTCGGCCTTGAACGCGGGCATGCGGGGCATGAGCCACTGGATGCTCAGCGTGGGGATCACGCTCAGCCGGACCCGCTGCGGCAGGGCCGAGCGGCCCATCGTTTCCGCGGCCGATTCCAGCGCGAGCACGTGCCGCTCCGTGAGCCGGCGCAGCTGCGTTCCCCGCGCCGTCAGCGTGACACCCGTCGCGTAGCGCTCGAAGAGCCGCTCACCGGCAAGGTGCTCTTCCAGGCGCTGCACCGCGCGGCTCACGGCGGCGGGCGTCACGCACAGCGCATCGGCGGCGCGGCGGAAACTGCCGTGCCGGCAGACGGCCAGGAACGCATGCAGCTCCACCAGCGACGGAGAATGGATCTTCATGGCGGGCGATTACACCATGTCAACACCTGAGACGAATTTGTCGTTTGTTGCCGGCGCCCGGTTTTCTTAATCTCGCGGCTTCTTCACCGAGGTACCACATGCAGATCAAGAGACGCGACTTCATGGGCATGGCCGTCACCGCAACGGCAGCAGGGGGGATGGCCCCGCTGTCGTTCGCGCAGGCGCAATCCACCCCCTATCCGAACAAGCCCATCACGCTCGTGGTGCCGTTCGCGCCCGGTGGGTCGGTCGACAACTCGGGCCGGCTGATGGCCGACGGCCTGAGCCGCGAACTGGGCGTGCCGGTCGTCGTGGACAACAAGGGCGGCGCGGGCGGCGCGATGGGCTCCGTCTACGTGGCGAGGGCCAAGCCCGACGGCTACACGCTGATCGTGACGTCGCAGAGCACGCACGTGGTGAACCCGGCCGTCAACCCCAACCTGCCCTACGACGCGGTGAAGGACTTCGCTCCCATCACGCTCATCGACCGGCTCGCCAACGTGCTGCTGGTGAATGCGGACCTGCCGGTGCGCTCCTTCGCCGATCTGGTCAAGTACGCCCAGGCCCGTCCTGGCGCACTGAATTACGCGAGTGCCGGCACGGGGTCGGTCTCCCATCTGAGCATGGAGCTTTTGAAAAGCCAGGCGAAGATGCCGATGACGCACATCCCCTACCGCGGCGCCGGGGTCGCGGTGACCGACCTCATCGCAGGCCAGGTGCAGCTGACCTGGAACAACCTGTCCTCCAACCTGGCGAACATCCGCGCCGGCAAGCTGCGCGCCCTGGCCGTGGCCTCTCCGCAGCGGATTCCGCAGCTCCCCGATGTGCCGACCTTCGCGGAACTGAAGCTGCCGGATCTGAACCTGACGTCCTGGACGGGCCTGGCGGCACCGGCCAAGACACCGGACGCCATCGTCCAGCGGCTCTACCAGGCCATGCGCAAGGTGCTGCAGGATCCTGCCACGCGGCCAGTCTGGGAGGACAAGGGCATGATGGTGCCGGAGGACGTGAAGCCGCAGGCCTACCGGGCAGAGATCGCCGAGCGCATCCAGTTCTACCAGCGGATCGCCAAGGCCAACCACATCGTTCTCGAATGACCCATCCTCCAGCCCCCACCCGCGCCTACACGCGCATCGACCAGCTGCTGCCCTACGAACAGGAGATGGTCGCCGTGCGACGGCACCTGCACCAGCACCCGGAGCTCGCGTTCGGGGAGCATGCGACCTCCGACTTCATCGCGGGCAAGCTGGCCGAGTGGGGATATGAGGTCACCCGCGGCATCGGCGGCACGGGACTCGTCGGCAGCCTGCGCCACGGCGACGGCACGAAGAAGCTGGGCATCCGGGCGGACATGGACGCCCTGCCGATCCATGAGGCCACGGGCGCTTCGCATGCGAGCTGCGTTCCGGGGCTGATGCACGCCTGCGGCCACGACGGCCACATGACCATGCTGCTGGGCGCGGCGAAGTACCTGGCGCGGCACCGCCGCTTCTCCGGCACGCTGCACCTGATCTTCCAGCCCGCCGAGGAGCGCGGCTTCGACAGCGGCGGCAAGGCGATGGTCGAGGACGGACTGTTCGAGCGGTTTCCGTGCGATGCGGTGTATGCGATGCACAACCACCCGGGCATGCCCCCGGGGCGCTTCCTCGTGCGCAAGGGGCCGTTCATGGCGGCCGGCGACAGGGTGTTCATCCAGGTGCACGGGCTCGGCGGGCATGCGGCCCGGCCGCACCTGGCCGTGGACCCGGTGGTCGCCGCCTCCGCCATCGTCATGGGCCTGCAGACGGTGGTGGCACGCAACGTGGACCCGTCGGAATCCGCCGTCGTCACGGTGGGGCGCCTGCGGGCCGGGGATGCGCTGAACGTCATCCCCGCGGAGGCGGAGATCGGCATCAGCGTCCGGTCGTTCTCCACGGAGGTGCGCGCGCTGCTCAGGGAGCGCATCACCGCGCTCGTCACGGGCACGGCGGAGGCGCACGGGTGCCGGGCCGGGATCGACTACGTGGAGGGCTACCCGGTCGTGGTGAACGATGCCGCGGCCGTCGACCTCGCGACGCAGGTGGCCACCGACCTGGTCGGGCCGGAGGCGGTGGACGCGGAGTTCCCTCGGCTCATGGGCAGCGAGGATTTCGCATACATGCTGCAGCGCTGCCCGGGCGCGCTGGTGCGCATCGGCAACGGCCCGGCGGAGGGCGGGCGCGGCCTGCACAACCCGCGGTACGACTTCAACGACGGCATCCTGCCCTATGGCGCCGCCTTCTGGTGCCAGCTGGCGGAGCGGTTTTTGCGGTAGCCGGGAGCTCGCCGCGCTCCCGGTGCCCCTGCCTACCTCAACCGCGGCTGCACGATGATCTTCACCGCCGACTCGTTGTTGTGGATCAGCGTGTCGAACCCCTTCGCCACCAGGTCCTCCAGCTGGATGCGCTGGGTGATGAAGGGCTCCAGGTCGATCTTGCCCTGCTCGACGAGTTTGATGGTTTCCTGGTGGTCGTTGCAGTAGGCGATGGTGCCGCGCACGTCCAGTTCCTTCATCACCACGCTGTGGACGTTGATGGTGGCCGGGTGGCTCCAGATGGAGACGATCACCACCACGCCCGTGGGCTTGGTCACGGCCACGAGGGTGTCGAGCACCTGGTTGACGCTGGAGCATTCGAACGCCACGTCCACGCCCTTGCCGCCGGTGAGCCGCATCACCTCGGCCACCACGTCCACCTCGGAGGGGTCGAGGATGTGGTCGGCCACGCCGGATTCACGGGCCTTCTGCTTTCGCTTGGCGCTCAGTTCGGTGACGATCACGGTGAGGCCCTTGGCCTTCAGGATGGCGGACAGCAGCAGGCCGATCGGGCCGGCGCCGCCCACCAGCGCCACGTCGCCCGCCTTCGCGCCGCTGCGGGTGTAGGCATGGTGGCCCACCGAGAGCGGTTCGATCAGCGCGGCCTGGTCCAGCGGGATCGCATCGGAGATGGGATGCACCCAGCGGCGCTTCACGGCGATCCGCTCGGACAGCCCCCCGCCCCGCCCGCCCAGGCCGATGAAGTTCATGTTCTTCGACAGGTGGTAATGGTCGCCCGGCCCCGTGGGCACGTCGTCGGCGACGATGTACGGCTCCACCACGACGTGCTGGCCGACCTGGATGTCCGTCACCCCTTCGCCCACGGCATAGACCACGCCGGAGAACTCGTGCCCCATGGTGACGGGTGCCGACTCGCCCGAAATGGGGTGCGGGTGGCCGCAGGGCGGGATGAAGATCGGCCCTTCCATGAACTCGTGCAGGTCGGTGCCGCAGATGCCGCACCAGGCGACCTCGATGCCCACGGTGCCGGGCTCCACCACGGGTTCGGGAATGTCTTCGATGCGGATGTCGCCGCGGGCGTGGAAACGTGCTGCTTTCATGGTTCGGCTTTCTGGTCTTTGATGGGGGGATTCGATGGGACGGACAGTTCCTCCCATCTTGGTCCGAGGGGCGCGCGTCGCCTTTGCTTCAGCGCAAGTGATGCACCCGCTGCAGGCCATAGACCTGCACGGGCAGGCCTTCCTGGCGCGCCTTGAGCTGCAGCGCCAGGTACAGCGAGTAGTGGCGCGACTGGTGCAGGTTGCCGCCGTGGAACCACAGCGCCTGCTGCTGCGTGGGCTTCCACATGTTGCGCTGCTCGCCCTCCCACGGCCCCGGGTCCTTGGTGGTGTCGGAGCCCAGGCCCCACACTTTCCCCACCTTGTCCGCCACCTCCTGGCTGATCAGGTCGGCCACCCAGCCGTTCATCGAGCCGTAGCCGGTGGCATAGACCACCAGGTCCGCCGGCAGTTCGGTGCCATCCTCCAGCACCACGGCGTTTTCCGAGAGGTGGCTGATCTCCTTGCCCGCCTGCAGCTTGATGCTGCCGTCGATCACCAGGTCGCAGGCGCCCACGTCGATGTAGTAGCCCGAGGCGCGGCGCAGGTACTTCATGAACAGGCCCGAGCCGTCGTCGCCGAAGTCCAGCATGAAGCCGGTCGCCTCCAGCTGGCGGTAGAACTCCGCGTCGCGCTCGCGGATGCGGTCGTACACCGGCACCTGGAAGTCGGCCATGATCCGGTAGGGCAGCGAGGCGAAGGTCAGGTCGGCCTTCTTGGTCGTCATGCCGCCGGCCACGGCGCGCTCCGAGTACAGATCGCCCAGGCCGATCTCCATCAGCGAGTCGGAGCGCACGATGTGCGTGGACGAGCGCTGCACCATGGTCACGTCGGCGCCGTGCTCCCACAGGGCCGCGCAGATGTCGTGCGCGGAGTTGTTGGCGCCGATCACGACCACCTTCTTGCCGGCATAGCTGTCCGGGCCGTGGTGCTGGGACGAGTGCTGCTGCTCGCCCCGGAAGACGTCCTGGCCCCGGATCTTCGGCACGTTGGCCTTGCCCGACATGCCGGTGGCGAAGACGACGTGCTTCGGGCGCAGCACCAGCGTCTCGCCACCGCGCTCCACGGTGACTTCCCACTCCTGCCGGTCCTCATCGAAGCGCGCGTTCAGGCAGTTGGTGGACGGCCAGTAGTTCACCTCCATCACCCGGGTGTACATCTCCAGCCAGTCGCCGATCTTGTCCTTGGGCGCGAACACGGGCCAGTTGTCCGGGAAGGGCAGGTACGGCAGGTGGTCGTACCAGACCGGATCGTGCAGGCACAGCGATTTGTAGCGGTTGCGCCACTGGTCGCCGGGGCGGGCCTGGCGGTCGATGACGATGTGCGACACCCCCAGCTGGCGCAGCCGAGCGCCCAGCGCGATGCCGCCCTGCCCTCCGCCGATGACCAGCACGAAGGGCTGCTTCTCGCGGCCCAGTTCCCCGGCCTCCTGCTGCCGGCGCTCCTGCCAGGTCTGCCGGCCGCGCCGGATGCCGTGCTCGGCCCCCATCGGGCGGCGCGTGCCCAGCGGTTCCTCGTGTCCCTTCAGCTCCTGGGCGGTGGTCAGCAGCGTCCAGATGCGTCCGTCCCGGATGCGGACATGGCCGCCACCCCGGGCGTGCCGCGTCTCGGCCACGATCCAGGCGGACACCACGCCGTCGGCCTCCTCCACCGTCTCGCGCTCGTCCAGCGACAGGTGAACGGGTGCGGCGGCGTCCAGCTGCGCGGCCAGCATGTCGGCGATCTGCTCCTGCCCCTCCAGGGTCTTGATGTTCCAGGTCAGCAGGACGAGGTCGCGCCAATAGCACTCATCGGCGAACAGCCGGCTCGCGGCCGCGAAGTCGCGGTCCGCCAGTGCACGGTTGAGTCGGTCGAGCAGCGCCTGCGCGCGGGCTGCAGCCGTCGTATCGGTCATGGTTGTCTCCTTGGATGGTGGTCGTGCCCGCTGGTTTTTCTCCGGGCTGCAGGGCTCAAGGCAACCGCCGTGCCAGGCATGCGGCGCCCTGCCGGCCTGCACCGAAAGCCAGGCAAATCAAGGGGTTGCAGCGCACCCCTGGTGCAAACCCTTCCAGCGCCCGGCCGGCAGACCGGGGCGGCCGGGCGCGACAGGTGGCGCACCGTGCGACACCTGTCGCATTCCGCGTGCTGCAGCGCAGCAGTTGCAATGGGTAAATCTCGATGGGCGCGGCATGGCCCCGGGCACACAATCTCCTTCGGCACGTTCCACGACCGCATCGACTCCACGCCATGCCTCTGCAGTCCTACGCCTCGCACGTCCAGGAAATCGAAGCCTTCGGCCTGGGCTATTCCGCACGCGGGCAGGACCGCGACCGCGCCGTGCTGCGCAGCTGGCGCCGCTGCATCGACCACCACCGGCTCGACCCGGCGCAGACCAGCGAAGCCCACATCGTTCCCGAGGGCGAGCTGCGCGCGCACCGCGAGGAATCCGAGCCGCTGATCCACATCGCCCGCCATGCGCTGGAGCGGCTCTACCAGCAGCTCAAGGGGCTGGATTACGTGCTGCTGCTGGCCGACCGGCACGGCGTGGCCGTGGACTTCCTGGGGCACGAGGCCGACGCCGGCGATCTGCGCCGCGCCGGCCTGTACCTGGGCGCGCAATGGCGCGAGGAGCATTCGGGCACCTCGGCCGTGGGAGCCTGCCTGGCAACGGGCGAGGCGCTGACCGTGCACCAGAGCGACCATTTCGATTTCACCCACACCGGGCTGTCGTGCACGGCAGCACCCATCTACGACCTGCGCGGCGAACTCGCGGCGGTGCTCGACCTGTCGCTGCTGCGCTCACCCGCCGAGCGGGCCAGCCAGAACCTGGCGCACCACCTCGTCGTGGCCGCGGCGCGGCGCGTGGAGCAGGCCAACCTGATGGCGCAGTCCGGCCAGGACTGGGTGGTGCGCCTGGCGCAGTCGCCCGATTTCCTCGATGTCGATCCCGACGCCTCCATCAGCGTGGACGCGCGTGGCCGCATCCGCGCCATGACCCACGCGGGCGCCCGCCTGCTCACCGCCGCCGCGCAGCGGAGCTGGGACCAGCGCCGGTCGCTCATCGGCCAGCCGCTGGAGCGCTTCTTCGACGTGGACCTGCGCCACCTGCCCGAGCTGCGCCGCCACCGTCCCGCGCAGGAACGCATCGTCCGCGCCCGCGACGGCAGCATCCTTTTCGCGCACGCCATGGAGCCGCAGCGCGGGACGACGCGCGGCCAGCGTGCGCAGGGTGCGGCAGCCATCCAGGCCACGCCCCCGCTGCCTGCGGCGCTGCAGGCGCTGGACACGGGCGATGCCACGCTGCAGGCGCTGCTGCGCAAGGCCGCGCGGCTCGCGCCGCAGACGTTGCCGATCCTGGTGCAGGGGGAGACCGGTGCCGGCAAGGAATACCTGGCCCGCGCGCTGCATGCCGCCAGCGGCCGCAGCGGCGCCTTCATCGCGATCAACTGCGCAGCCATTCCCGAGGCGCTGCTGGAGAGCGAGCTGTTCGGCTACCTGCCCGGGACCTGGACCGGCGCCAACGCCAAGGGCCGCGAGGGCCTGATCGCCGCGGCGCACGAAGGCACGCTGTTCCTCGACGAGATCGGCGACATGCCGCCGGCACTGCAGGCCAAGCTGCTGCGGGTGCTCTCCGAATCCGAAATCACCCCGCTGGGCGCCCGCGCCCCGCGGGCCGTGTCCGTGCGCTGCATCTCCGCCTCGCACCGGCCGCTGGCCGAACTGGTGCGGCGCGGCAGCTTCCGCGAGGATCTGCTCTACCGCTTGAACGCGGCCGAACTGGCATTGCCCGCACTACGCCAGCGCAGCGACCTGCAGGCCCTGGCCGACCGGATGCTGGCCCCGCTGGGCCGCCATCTGCGCCTGGGCGATGCCGCCCGCGCCGTGCTGGCCGCGCACGCCTGGCCCGGCAACCTGCGCGAATTGCACAATGCGCTGCGCTACGCCGCGGCCCTGTGCGGGCAGGAGGGCGACGGCACGATCGAGCCCGAACACCTGCCCGATGCACTGCAGCAGCGCGCGCCGCCCTCCGCCGACGCAGCAGCCCTGCCCCCCCAGTCCGCGGCACAGGCGCTGGAACAACTGCTGGCGCAGTGCCAGGGCAACGTCTCCGAGGCGGCACGCCGGCTCGGCGTCAGCCGTTCCACCATCCACCGCCGCATCCAGCAGCTCCAGCTCGGTGTGCGGCATGCGCGATGGCGCGGGCCCTAGTGCGGCGGTATCCCCGCCCGGTCAGGCCCCCGGGGACGTCGCTCGCCACTGCGACTGGGACGCGGCCTTGCGCACGGCCGAGGGCCCGCCGCCCGTCCAGCGGCGCACGGCGCGGCGCAGGCTGCGGGCGCTGGAGTAACCGGCCTGCGCCGCCACGTCCTCCATGGAAACGTCCGAACCGCGGACCAGCGCCAGCGTACGGCGGCGTTGCTCATCGGCCACCAGGGTCCGGTAGCCGATCCCCTTTTCAGACAGCCTGCGCCGCAGCGACCGCTCGCTGAGGTTCAGGGCCGCCGCCACCGCCCCGAGCGGCGGGGCGGCCGTCGGGGAGCGGCGGATGATCTGCGCCACGGCAGCGTCCAGATCGCACCAGGCGCGGCTGCCGGGGTCCTCGCGCAGCAGTTCGCGCATCCGCGCCAGCACGCTGGGTTCCGCGGTCAGGATGGGACATGGCTGGGGCGCGAAGATCAGCCGGTTCGCCGGCGCATCGAACGCCACGGGGGCGCCGAAGAACTGTTCGTATGCAGGCACGGCGCCGGCCTGCGGCAGGGCCAGTTCCACCCCCAGGACCTGGCAATCAGCTCCGAAGACCTGGCGGGTGAAACGGTGGAGGGATGCGAGCGTGCTGAGGACCAGGAACGGCTCCAGTACCGGGTCGTCGAACCGCGCCCGCGCCTCCACGCTGAAATGCCGCTCCGTGGAATCGCACAGGAGTTCCAGAGGCGAACCCGCAGCGCGCTGGAATTCGACCAGGAAGCGGAACATGTCGTGCGAATGGGCGCTCGCCATCATGCCCAGGCCCACCTTGCCCAGCGACACGAGATTCAACAGGCTCCCCCATTCGAGCCCCTCCAGGGGACTCGGCGGGATCTGCCAGAAACGATAGGCCACCTCCTGGCATTGGTGGTAGGACACGAGCAGTCCGGGCGCATCCAGATCGGCCTGCATCAGGCCCAGGCCCCGCAGCAGCCGCTGCGGCGAGAGCCCCTTCGCGTCCGCCCTCGACAGCATCTGCCGTATGAAGACCGGCGCCATATCGGCACGGTGGATGTTGGCCGCAGGCCTCCCGACCTCGAATGCGCAGCCCTCTCTATTGTCAGTTGACCCAGCTTTTGTCATAGGAAGACATTTTTCCTATTTTTAGCATTTCTCAAAGCCCTTCAAGGGCTCATGGCATGTTGGCGAACTTGACATTGGCCGGTCATGTACCGCTTATACGTCAGTGCTGTCCTACATTCCGGACCGGCTGACCTTAAGCTGAGACCGAGCACCGTTGATCCAGCGGTATGGGAAACCTGGGGAGCGAAAGCCTCCCCGCAGGTGAGACGGGAACGAAAGGTGTGAGGGCTTTATGACCGCAGAGAGGCAGACGCTGCCATGGCTCGCCGCGCCTGCGGTGGGCGCACTGGGTGCCGCAGCCGCCCTGATTCTCTCGTCCGGCTCGCTCGCCGGTGTGCTGTGCGCGGTCGCGCTGGCAGCCTGCGGCGCCCTGGGCGGGTGGTTCACCCGCCGGAGCACGGGTCGGAAGACGCCGGAGGATCTCCACGCCCTGCTCGCGGGCTTCGAGACCTTCAGCGGCGATGTCGCTCCCGTCTGGGCAAGGCAGATCGAATCCTCCCGCGGCCAGATGGAGGAAGCCATCGCGGCACTCAGTGCGCGGTTCGCCAACATCGTGCAGCAGCTCGCGCGCACGCTGGACCAGTCCGGCGGCAACGGCACCGGCGCGCAGGATGCGGCGGCGGCCTCGGTCTACTCCCACAGCCAGCAGCAGCTGCAGCAGCTCATCGCATCGCTGCGTGACGCCATGGAAGGCAAGGCCGAAATGCTGTCGCAGATCGAGAACCTGCAGCGGTTCGTGGGCGAGCTGCAGGACATGGCCGAAGGCGTGTCCCGCATCGCGCAGCAGACCAACCTGCTGGCGATCAACGCGACGATCGAGGCCGCCCACGCCGGTGAGCGCGGCCGCGGCTTCGCGCAGGTGGCGCAGGAAGTCCGCGTCCTGTCGCGGCTGTCGGGCGAAACCGGGCAGAACATCACCCGCAAGGTCAGTGCGATCCATGCCGCCATCGACGCGACCCGCTCCGCCGCGCAGGTCTCGCAGCGGCAGGAAACCGTGGTGCTGGCCGACTCCGAGAACCGCATCGCCCAGGTGCTCGACCAGTTCCAGAACCTCACGGCGGACCTCGCGCAATCCGCCGACCTGCTGCGCAACGAAAGCCGGCAGATCCAGGCCGAAGTGAACGACTCTCTGGTGCAGCTGCAGTTCCAGGACCGCGTGAGCCAGGTCCTGACCCACGTGCGCGACAACATCGGCCGCATGCCCGAGGTGGTGCGCGAGCACCACGCGCGTTGCGCGCAGGAGGGCCGGCTGGAGCCCCTGCAGTCCGCCGCGCTCCTGCAGGAACTCGAAGCCACCTATGCGATGGCCGGCGAGCGCGCGGTGCACCGGGCCGGCGCGGCACCGCCGGACACCGCTGCCCCGGGCCAGGCACGGGCACAGGCACAGCCTGCGCCCCCGCCACAGCACGAAGAAATCACTTTTTTCTGAATTTCCCCTGAAGGACACCCATGGCGAAGACCATTCTGATCGTGGACGACTCCGCCTCCGTGCGCTCGGTCGTCGGCATTGCGCTCCGGGGCGCGGGCTACGACGTCCTCGAGGGCCGCGACGGCCTTGACGCACTCGCCCGCCTCACCGGCCAGAAGGTGCACCTGATCATCAGCGACGTGAACATGCCGAACATGGACGGCATCACCTTCCTCAAGACCGTGAAGGCGATGCCGGCCTACCGCTTCACGCCGGTGATCATGCTGACCACCGAGAACCAGGAAGCCAAGAAGCGCGAAGGCCAGCTGGCCGGGGCCAAGGCCTGGGTGGTGAAGCCCTTCCAGCCGCCCACGCTGCTGTCGGCCGTCGAGAAGCTGGTGCTGCCATGACCTCGGCCCTCACCACGCTGGCACTGGATGGCGAGCTCACCATCTACCGGGCGGCGGAGATACGCACCGGCCTGCTCGCAGCACGCTCCGACAGCCCCGAGGGCCTCGAAATCGACCTGGCGGGCGTGACCGAGATCGACAGCGCGGGCGTGCAACTGCTCATGGCGGCGTGCCGCGACGCGCGGGCCCACGGCCAGCCCCTGCGCATCACCGGCTGCAATGCGGTGGTGGCGGAGGTCTTCGACCTCTTCGATCTGTCCGGCTTCTTCGGCGAGGCCCTCACCCCCGCCACGCCGCTCCAGGAAAGCACGCCATGAACATGGAACAGGCCCTGCAGGCCTTCATCGCGGAAAGCGGCGAACTGCTCGAAGACATGGAGCGCGTGCTGCTCGGCGTGCTCCAGGAAGACGATCCGTCGGATGCGGTGAACGCCATCTTCCGGGCCGCCCACACGATCAAGGGATCGGCAGGCCTGTTCGGCCTGGATTTCATCGTGGATTTCACGCACGTGGCGGAAAGCGTGCTGGACAAGGTGCGCGACGGCGCCATCGTGCTCGACGAATCGGTGGTGGCGCTGCTGCTCGCCTGCGGTGACCACACTGGCCGCCTCGTGGCTGCCGCAGCCGCCGGCCAGACCGAAGCCGATGCGCAGCTGCTGGCCGACGCACAGCCGCTGCTGGAAGGGCTGAACCACCTGCTGGCGGACGCGTCCGGTGGCCTCCAGGCCGCCGCCACCGCCCACGCCGCGCCGGATGCGATGGCCGCGATGCCGGCGGGCGGCTCGCCGCCCCCGCTGCAGGCCCTGCCCGCCGGCCGCGCGCCGGACCACTGGCACATCTCGCTGCGCTTCGGCAAGGACGTGCTGCGCAACGGCATGGACCCGATCTCCTTCCTGCGCTACCTGAACAAGCTCGGAACGATCACGGCCATCGCCGCGCTGCCCGACGAACTGCCCGGGCTGGCGGAAATGGACGCGGAGTCCTGCTATCTCGGCTTCGAGATCGCCCTGCGCAGCAACGCGACCAAGGCCGCCATCGAAGGCACGTTCGAATTCGTGCTGGACGACTGCGTCGTGCACATCCTGCCGCCGGACAGCGAAGTCTCGCGCTACATCGACCTGATCGACGCCCTGGGCCCGCGCAGCGACGACGGCACGCTGCGGCTCGGCGAAATCCTCGTGCACTGCGGCAGCCTGACGCGGCGCGAACTGAATGAGGCGCTGCAGTTGCAGCACAGCGGCGCGGCCGAACCGCTCGGCCAGTTGCTCGTGGAGCAGCGGCGCGTGCAGCAGCCGGTGGTGGAGGCGGCGCTGGTGCGCCAGAAGCAGATCAAGGACACCCGCAGCGCCGACCACCAGTCGGTGCGCGTGGATGCAGAAAAGCTCGACCGGCTGGTGGACCTGGTGGGAGAGCTGATCACCGCCACCGCCACGGCGACCCAGGCGGGCCGCCATGTGCAGAACGTGGCCCTGCAGGAAGCGCACTCCACGCTCAACGGCCTGGTGCAGGAGATCCGCGACAGCGCCCTGCAGCTGCGCATGGTGCGCATCGGGGCCACGTTCAACCGCTTCCAGCGCATGGTGCACGACGTCTCGCGCGAGATCGGCAAGGACATCGTCCTGCAGGTGCGCGGCGAAGACACCGAACTCGACAAGACCGTCATCGAGAAGATCGCCGATCCGCTGACGCACCTGGTGCGCAACAGCATGGACCACGGCATCGAGCCGGCCGCGGTGCGCGCGGAGCGCGGCAAGCCCGCGTGGGGCACGGTGTCGCTCAACGCCTACCACGACTCGGGCAGCATCGTGATCGAGGTGGGCGACGACGGCGGCGGGCTATCGCGCGAGCGCATCCTCGCGAAGGCGGTGGAGCGGGGCCTCGTCGACGCCGGCAAGACGCTGACGGACGAAGAGGTCTACAACCTGGTCTTCGAACCCGGCTTCTCGACGGCCGAACAGATCACCAACCTCTCCGGCCGGGGCGTGGGCATGGACGTGGTGAAGCGCAACATCACGGCCCTGCGGGGCACCGTGACGCTCGACAGCCGCCCGGGTCTCGGCACCAAGACCACCGTGCGGCTGCCCCTGACGCTGGCCATCATCAACGGATTCCAGGTGGCCGTGGGGCGGTCCGTGTTCGTGCTGCCACTCGAAGCGATCGAGGAGTGCATCGAGTTCCGCGAGGACTCCGGCCACGACTACACGGAGCTGCGCGGGCGTGTCCTGCCGTTCATCCGCCTGCGCACGCTGTTCCACGTGCCGGGCGCGGCCGGGTCGCGCCAGAGCATCGTGGTCGTGCGCGAAGGCTCCCAGCGCTTCGGACTGATCGTGGACCGCCTCCTGGGCGAAGCGCAGGCCGTGATCAAGCCGCTGGCGCAGATGTTCGCCCATCTCCAGGGCATCAGCGGCTCCAGCATCCTGGGCACGGGCGAGGTGGCGCTGATCCTCGACATCCCGGCACTCGCGGCCCGCGCCGTGGCCGTGCAGCGCTCCGCCGCGGATGCCGTGCGCACCGCGCCGCACTGACCCCACGGGCACGACCCCAAAAACCGCCACCGAAGGCTCTCCCATGTTCAAGAATCTCAAAGTCGCGACCAGGCTCTACGCGGGCTTCGCGACCATCCTCGCCATCCTGCTCATCCTGAGCAGCGTGGCGTACGTCAACTTCGGCGCCGTCACCGACGCCAACCGCTGGAACGTCCACACCTATGAAGTGATGTCCGAAGTGGACAACGTGCTCACGGCCCTGGTGAACATCGAGACGGGAGAGCGCGGGTTCGCGCTGACGGGCGAGGACGCCTTCCTCGATCCGTACCGGGCCGGCCTCGCGAGCTTCAAGCAGCACATGGACAAGGCCCGGGACCTGACGGCCGACAACCCGAAGCAGCAGGAGCGGCTCGCCAAAGTGCAGGCCGCCCACGACGATTGGGTGGCCCGGGTGCTGGAGTCGGAGATCACCCTGCGCCGCGCGGTGACCGACGGCAAGGCATCCATGGACGCCGTGGTGGCCAGCGTGAGCGCGGCCAAGGGCAAGCAGGACATGGACCGCATGCGCGACCTGCTCGGCCAGGCCCGCAACGCAGAAAGCGAACTGCTGGTCGTGCGCACCCGGGAAGCGGAATCCAAGCACGCCGCCACCAAGGCGGTGCTCATCTTCGGCAGCGTGCTGGCCGCCGCGCTGGCGGCCATCATCGGCCTGGTGATCGTGCGCAACCTGCAACGTGTGCTGGGCGGCGAGCCCGCCTATGCCGCCGAGGTGCTGCAGCAGGTGGCGAAGGGCGATTTCACCGTGCAGGTCGCCACCCTGCCGGGCGACCGCAGCAGCATGCTGCACACCGTCAAGGAGATGGTGCGCATGTCGGGCGAGAGCGTCAACGACGTGGTGCGCGTGATGGGCGCCGTCGCCCAGGGCGACCTCACCCAGACCATCACCGCCGACTACCAGGGCGCCTTCGGCCAGATGAAGGAATACGTCAACAAGACGGTGGCGAGCCTCTCGGACATCGTGGCCGAAGTGAATGGCGGCGCGGAAGCGTTGGCGGGCGCTTCCGAGGAAGTGAGCGCCACGGCGCAGTCGCTGAGCCAGGCCGCCAGCGAGCAGGCCGCCGGCGTCGAGGAAACCAGCGCTTCGCTCGAGCAGATGACCGCCTCGATCTCGCAGAACACCGAGAACGCCAAGCTCACCGACAGCATGGCCACCAAGGCCGCCCACGAGGCCACCGAGGGCGGCGAGGCCGTCAAGGCCACCGTCGCGGCCATGAAGCAGATCGCCCAGAAGATCAACATCATCGACGACATCGCCTACCAGACCAACCTGCTGGCCCTGAACGCCGCCATCGAGGCCGCGCGGGCCGGCGAGCATGGCAAGGGCTTCGCCGTGGTGGCGGCCGAAGTGCGCAAGCTCGCCGAACGCAGCCAGGTCGCCGCCCAGGAGATCGGCGACGTGGCCAGCTCCAGCGTGGAACTGGCCGAGCGCGCCGGCACCCTCCTCGGCGAGATGGTGCCCAGCATCCGCAAGACCTCCGACCTCGTGCAGGAGATCACCGCGGCGAGCGAGGAGCAATCCTCCGGCGTGGGCCAGATCAATGCGGCCGTGGGCCAGCTGAGCCAGACCACGCAGCAGAACGCCTCCAGCTCCGAGGAACTCGCCGCCACCGCCGAGGAAATGAGCAGCCAGGCCGAGCAGCTGCAGCAGACCATGGGCTTCTTCAAGCTGGAAGCCAGCGCCCCGGCAAGGGCGACGGCAGCCCACGCCCCGGGCAGGAACCGCCTGGCCCGAAAGCAGGCACCGGCCCGCAAGGCCATGGCCAGCCTGCCCCGCGCGGAAGACATGGATGAATCCCAGTTCGCCCGCTACTGACCTATCCCGAGGCGCGCGTGCCATGTAGCGCTCCTGACACTGCTTTTCCATCCGCGACGACCTCGCAACACTTCACCGGAGGCCATCCATGTTCCGCCAAATGAAACTAGCCACCAAGCTCTTCGGAGCCTTCTCCATCGTGCTGGCCCTGATGGTCGGATTGGGCGTGTACGCCATCAACCAGTTGGCCACGGTGAACCGCTCCACCGAGGACATCGCGACCAACTGGCTGCCGAGCGTCAGGATGATCATGCTGTCCAAGTCGAACATCAACCGCGTGCGGGTGCTGGAGATGCGGGCCATCATGAGTGCCGGGACCGCGGAGGCGCGCGATGCGATGAAGGAGGCCACCGAGCGCATCGCGGGCACCCGCAAGCTCTGGGAGGACTACAGCAAGCTGGTGAGCTCCCCGGAAGAAAAGCGGATGTTCGACCAGGCGAAGGACGCCATGGAGGTCATGTACGCGGAGCACGACAAGCTGGCCGCGTTCATCCAGCAGAACAATCCGGAGGAAGCCCGGGCGGTGCTCGACGGCGAATCCCGCAAGGCCTACAACATCGTCCGCGGACTGTCGGACAAGCTCTCCGATCTGAACGTGGCGGGTGGCGACAAGGCCGCGGAAGGCGCCGCACTCACCTACACCCAGGCACGCACGCTCACCATCTCCATCCTCGGCGTCTGCGCCCTGCTGGCGCTCATCCTGGCGTTCCTGATCACCCGTTCGCTGGTCAAGCAGTTGGGCGGCGAACCCGCCTACGTGGCGGAGATCGCGACCAGCGTCTCCAACGGCGACCTGTCGCTGCAGATCGCAGCCAAGCCCGGCGACGACAGCAGCGTGCTGGCCGCCATGAAGAACATGGTGGACAAGCTCTCCCGCGTGGTGGCCGACGTCAACAGCGGTGCGGAGTCGCTGGCCGGCGCTTCCGAGGAGGTGAGCGCCACGGCGCAGTCGCTGAGCCAGGCCGCCAGCGAGCAGGCCGCCGGCGTCGAGGAAACCAGCGCTTCGCTCGAGCAGATGACCGCCTCGATCTCGCAGAACACCGAGAACGCCAAGCTCACCGACAGCATGGCCACCAAGGCCGCCCACGAGGCCACCGAGGGCGGCGAGGCCGTCAAGGCCACCGTCGCGGCCATGAAGCAGATCGCCCAGAAGATCAACATCATCGACGACATCGCCTACCAGACCAACCTGCTGGCCCTGAACGCCGCCATCGAGGCCGCGCGTGCCGGCGAGCACGGCAAGGGCTTCGCCGTGGTGGCGGCCGAAGTGCGCAAGCTCGCCGAACGCAGCCAGGTCGCCGCCCAGGAGATCGGCGACGTGGCCAGCTCCAGCGTGGAACTGGCCGAGCGCGCCGGCACCCTCCTCGGCGAGATGGTGCCCAGCATCCGCAAGACCTCCGACCTCGTGCAGGAGATCACCGCGGCGAGCGAGGAGCAATCCTCCGGCGTGGGCCAGATCAATGCGGCCGTGGGCCAGCTGAGCCAGACCACGCAGCAGAACGCCTCCAGCTCCGAGGAACTCGCCGCCACCGCCGAGGAAATGAGCAGCCAGGCCGAGCAGCTGCAGCAGGCGATGAGCTTCTTCAAGCTGGCCGGTGCGGCACCGGTGCGTTCGGCGGCCGGCAGCGCTCGCAGCACGTCTTCCAGGAAGCCCCTGCAGTCCCGCAAGGCGAGCGCCAGCCTGGCGCTGGCAGGCGCCACGGGCTCCGAGGGCATCGACGAATCCCAGTTCGCCCGCTACTGACCGGCCAGGAAGATCCGCATGCGCAATCCCACCCATGCCACCGCCGCCCAGGACGACCCGGATGCGGCCGCCACCGACGCCGCGCAGTACCTGACCTTCCAGCTCGGCGGCGAGATGTTCGCCATCGGCATCCTCGCGATCAAGGAGATCATCGAGTACCGCGATCCGACCTCCGTGCCCATGATGCCCCGCTCCGTGCGCGGGGTGATCAACCTGCGCGGGGCCGTCGTGCCCGTGATCGACCTGCAGGCGCACTTCGGCGGCGAGCCCGCCGCGGTGGGCAAGCGCACCTGCATCGTGATCGTCGAGGTGAAGACCGGCGACGAGCGGCAGGTGATCGGCGCCGTCGTCGATGCCGTGAACGAAGTCATCGACATCGGCGCCGCCGACATCGAGCCGCCACCCGCCTTCGGCGCACGCATCCGGGCGGATTTCATCCAGGGCATGGGCAAGGTCCGCGGGCGCCTCGTCGTGCTGCTGGACCTGGACCGGGCCCTGTCCGAGCAGGGGCTCGCCGAGTTCGCACGGCCGCCGTCCGGCGAGGCCGACACCCCCGGCACGGCCACGCCCTCCCCGGGACACTGACCGCCTTCCGCACGCACCGCCCACCGGACGTCTTCCCAAGCTCGCATGCACCACGCGCCACGCAACGCCACTCCCGACGGAGGCCCGGCATGACTGCAGCTCCACCTTGCGAGCAGGATCCGGACGCGCCTGCCGCCGCCCGGTCGATCCTGGTCATCGACGACAGCGAAGTGCAGCGGCGGCATGCCGTCCGGCTCTGCTTCGAACTGGGCGCCCTGGAAGTGCACGAGGCATGCCACGGGCGCCAGGCGCTCGAGGTGCTCGCACGGCTGTCGGCACTGCCGAGCCTCATCATCGTAGACCTCGAAATGCCCGAGATGGACGGCATCGAACTCATCGAAGTCCTGCAGCAGCAGGGAGTTCGCATTCCCATCGTGCTGCTGTCCGGCCACGGCGACGCCCTGCTCGACTCGGTGCAGACCATGGGAGCCTCGGTGGTGCGCGGGCTGCGCAAGCCGCTGGAGCGCGCCGATCTGCAGGGGGTGCTGCGCGAGGTGCTTTCGCCCGCCGAGCCGGTGATCGAACGCCGCCGCGCACCCCACCTGCCGATCGATCCACCGATGCTCGTGGAAGCCCTGCGCTCCGGCGGCATCGTTCCGCACTTCCAGCCGAAGGTGGATACCCGCACCGGCCTGCTGCGCGGGGTCGAGGCCCTCGCGCGGTGGCAGCATCCCCTGCTGGGCATGGTGCCGCCGGACGAATTCATTCCCATGGCCGAGCGGATGGGGCTCATCCACGACCTCACCCGGACCATGGTGGAGCAGAGCTTCGCGCAGTGCGCCGCCTGGCAGTCGCGCGGCATGCGGCTCACGCTGGCCATCAACATGTCTCCGCAGCTGCTGGCGAACCCCGACATCTTCGGGGAGATCTGCGCGCAGCAGGTGCGCCACGGACTGTCGCCATCGCAGGTGGTGCTCGAAATCACCGAAGGGTCGATGGTGGAGACCAGCAGCGCCGCCCACAGTGCGCTGGTGCGCCTCCGCCTGCGGGGCTTCGGCCTCTCGATCGACGACTACGGCACCGGTTTTTCTTCGCTGCAGCAGCTCTCGCGCATCCCTTTCACCGAACTCAAGATCGACCGCTCGTTCGTGCACGGCGCCCACCGCCGCAAGAGCCTGCGGGTCATCCTCGAATCCGCCCTGGAGCTGGCGCGTCGGCTCCAGCTGTCCACCGTCGCCGAAGGGGTGGAGCATCTCGAAGACTGGCGGCTGCTGCAGGACTTCGGCTGCACCACCGCGCAGGGCTGGCTGATCGCCAAGGCGATGCCGCCGGAGGAACTGCCCGGCTGGAACCGGGCGCACGGGGCGCGCCTGGCGACGCTGCGCGCCGCTCCCTGAAGACCGCACGCGCATGCAGCACAGAACCCTCTCCGACCTGGAATTCGGCCATTTCCAGCGCTTCATCTTCGACGCCGCCGGCATCACGCTGTCTCCCGCGAAAAAAGCCCTCGTCTGTGGCCGGCTGGCCAAGCGCCTGCAGGCGACGCGGCTCGCGAACTATGCGGAGTACTTCGCACTCCTGCAGAGCGGCCGCGACCCCGGGGAGGTGCAGATGGCGATCGATCTGCTCACCACCAACGAAACCTATTTCTTCCGCGAATCCCGCCACTTCGAGCTGCTGCGCGCCGCCGCGATGGAGCATGGCCCCACCCCTTTCCGGGTCTGGAGCGCCGCCAGCTCCAGCGGCGAGGAGGCCTACAGCATCGCCATGGTGCTGGCGGACTGCCGCGCCGGCCAGCCGTTCGACATCGTCGGCACGGACATCAGCACCCGCATGGTGGAGAAGGCGCGCACCGGCCACTACCCCGAGCCGCGTGCCCGCCAGATCCCCCAGCCCTACCTGCGCCGGTTCTGCCTGAAGGGCCAGGGGCCGCAGGCGGGGACGATGCTGGTGGCGCGCGAGCTGCGGCAGAAGGTGCGGTTCCTGCACGCCAACCTGAACACGAAGCTCCCGGACCTGGGCAGCTTCGACGTGGTGTTCCTGCGCAACGTCATGATCTATTTCAACGGCGACACCAAGCGCGAAGTCGTCTCCCGCGTGGTCTCGCACATCCGGCCGGGCGGGTACCTCTACATCGGCCACTCGGAGAGCCTGCACGGCATCCACGCCACGATGGAGCAGCTCGCGCCATCGGTCTACCGCAAGCCATGACGGCGGGGCCCGCGCATGTCGGCAGCCGCCACGCCCATGGACGTGTTCCTCCAGCCGGGGGAATACTTCGTGGGTGACGCCAGCATGCGGCTGCGCACCATGCTGGGCTCCTGCGTCGCCATCACGCTGTGGCACCCTGCGCGCCACATCGGCGCCATGTCCCATTTCCTCCTGGCCGACCGCGGGCGCCGGCCCCGGCCCGGCGAGCTCGACGGGCGCTACGGCGACGAAGCGCTGGAACTCATGGTGCGGGGCCTGAAGCGCGAGCGCGTGAAACTCGCCGAGTGCGAGGCCAAGATCTTCGGCGGGGGCAACATGTTTCCCACGCACCCCCGCTCCGCGGCGGACTCCGTCGGCACGCGCAACGGCCACGCCGCGCGCGACCTGCTGGCCGGGCGCGGCATATCGGTCCGCGGCGAACACCTGTTCGGCGAAGGCCACCGGCAGGTGATATTCGATGTCGCCAGCGGCGCCGTCTGGGTCCGCCAGATCCAGCCCGCGGTGCTCCGCGCGAAGTGACCGGCGCGCCCCCACCGGAAACCCAGAGACGAGACCAGAGACCCATGAAACCCATCCAAGTCCTCATCGTGGACGATTCCGCGGTCGTGCGCCAGGTGCTCACCGGCCTGCTGACGGAGGCGCCCGGCATCCAGGTGCTGTACGCAGCCGCGGACCCGCTGCTCGCCATGGAGCGCATGAAGCAGCAGTGGCCCGACGTCATCCTGCTGGACGTCGAGATGCCGCGCATGGACGGCATCACCTTCCTGCGCAAGATCATGGCCGAGCGGCCCACGCCGGTCGTCATCTGCTCCACCCTCACGGAGAAAGGCGCGAAGACCACGATGGAGGCGCTCGCGGCCGGCGCGGTCTCCATCGTGACCAAGCCGCGCCTCGGGCTCAAGCAGTTCCTGAACGAGGCCGCCGACGAACTGGTGTCGACCGTGCGGGCCGCCGCGCGCGCCAACGTCCGGCGCCTGGCCCGGCAGCCCCTGGCGCCTGCCCTGGCGGCGCCCACGGGCAAGTTCACCGCCGACGCCATCCTGCCGCCCGGCGCCGGCCGCGCGATGTCGCAGACCACGGAGCGCGTCGTGGCCATCGGCACCTCCACCGGCGGCACGCAGGCGCTCGAAGAAGTGCTCACCGCCCTGCCCCGGGTGAGCCCCGGCATCGTCATCGTGCAGCACATGCCCGAGAAATTCACCGCCGCCTTCGCCAACCGCCTCGACGGCCTCTGCCGCATTTCCGTCAAGGAAGCCGAGAACAACGACCGCGTGGTGCCGGGCCGCGCGCTGATCGCGCCGGGCGGGCGCCACATGCTGCTGCGCCGCAGCGGCGCCCAGTACCACGTCGAGGTGGTCGACGGCCCCCTCGTGAACCGCCACCGCCCCTCCGTGGACGTGCTGTTCCGCTCCGTGGCCAAGTGCGCGGGCGCCAACGCCCACGGCATCATCATGACCGGCATGGGCGACGACGGCGCCGCGGGCCTGCTGGAGATGCACCAGGCGGGTGCCCGCACCACGGCGCAGGACGAGGACAGCTGCGTGGTCTTCGGCATGCCGAAAGAGGCGATCAAGCGCGGCGGGGTGGACAGGGTCCTGCCGCTGTCGGCGATCTGGCGGGAGATCGGCGTGGCGTAGAAGGCCGGCGCCACCCCGCCGGATGATCGGCGCCGGTCAATTGCTCGCGCTGGAACAGCCGCTGTCGGAGGACGAGGCGGGCTTGCACACGCGCACGCGGCCCGTCTTGGAGAGGACGACGCGCCGCGTCTGCTCCCTCGACGGATCATCGGCAAGGTCGTTGCGCGCGATGGCCACGGAAAGGCTCGTGGGAGCGGAGTCCTTCGTCACGGGATAGCCCGACCCGTTGAACAGGATGTAGGGGCTGCGGCCCGCAGCGGTGTTGTTGCCGCTCATCGAAAAATACGATGCCAGTGCCGGCTGCGTGGAGACCACCAGGTCCTTGGCGGCATTGAAGCCATCCGACCCGTCGATGTCCACGTACACGACCCATCCCCCTGCCCAGGAGCTGCCATCCGCAGGAACCACTGCCGCGCGCAGGTTGCGTTTCATGGCTTCCGTCCTGGCCGCATTGATGCTGGCGAGCAGGCCGTTGGCAGCCGATGTGAGCTCCGAATTGCGTTGGATGCTCCTGAATCCCGGCACGCAGATGCGGAGCAGCACGACCACCACGGCCAGCGTCACCATGAGTTCGACCAGCGTGAAGCCCCGAAGCACCGCGGACGCCAGGGGGCGGCACCGCCGCTCGCGCGGACTCGTTCTCATGGCCAGCACAGCCTGAAGTTCGTGCTGCTGGCGGTGCCGGTGCATGCCTGGCCCCCCGTGCTCGTCATGGACAGGCTTCCAACGGCCGGGTCGGCCTTGACCGGCGTGGCCACGACCTTCACACATTCCGCCAGGGTAAGCGTGCTGTTGCAGGTCGTGGCGGAAAGCTGGTAGCTGGCGGTGTTCGGGTTGTCTCCCGCATACGTCTTGAAAGGCACCGCGAAGGTCGATGCGATGCCGCAGGCAGTGTTGGCCGTGGCCGTCGCGGTGCCCGAATCGTTGCTGAACCCGAGGTAGCAATTGCGCTGCGTCAGGAACCGCTCCTGCTGCTGCATGAGTTCGGCCAACGCAGCGCGCGCCTGCGCCCTCCGGCCCTTGCGGACGGACTCGGAATACGACGGATAGGCCACCGCCGCGAGGATGCCGACGACCGCCACGGCGACCATCAGCTCCACCAGAGTGAAACCCTGCACGGACCGGCGCTTCGTCATGGCGTGGTCGCTTTCTTGCGGAGTTCCCGGTAGTTGTAGATCTGCCGCCAGCTCAGCCGGCCGACGACTTCCTGGACCGGGGTGCTCTTGCCTTCCGCGGCACCGGTCGATCCGACCTGCAGGCTGCGCTTCAAGACCGTGCGCACGGCCTGCCCGGAGCTGTCGTATCGGGTCACGGACGAACTGGCGGGGTCATCGAGGACGACGAAGTTCCCCAGCAGGCCCACCTTGGACTCCGCCGTCGAGCCCCTGCCGAGGGGGACGTCCACGATGTACTGGCGCCCGGAGCCGGGCGTGGCACTGCACGCTCCGCCGGCGCTCGAATCGCCCGGAATGATCGTGCTGAACATCACCGACTCTCCCCCGAGATCGTTGAAACCGCTGACGGATCGCTCGCCGGACGTCGGAAGGTCCAGGTACCAGCCGGCCCGC
The DNA here is from genome assembly GCF_031844105.1 of Acidovorax sp. PRC11. Lineage (NCBI taxonomy): Bacteria > Pseudomonadati > Pseudomonadota > Betaproteobacteria > Burkholderiales > Comamonadaceae > Acidovorax > Acidovorax sp. PRC11. The sequence goes on from NZ_JAUZUQ010000022.1 coordinate 37,428, forward strand.
TGGGTCGTGTCCCCGGCGCTCAGGGGCCGGCCCCACGTGAAACCGCCGACACGGACGGTTTTCGCCGCCGTGTCCACCGTGCCCGCGATCATGCGGTCACGTCCGGACACGGCGGCCGCCGGCGCAGCAGAGTCCATCGTGGGCGTGCCGTCGTCGTAGAGGGCATACACGCTCTGCGGTCGGGTGGATGTCCGGTCGGGCCTCTCGAGGTACTTGCCGGTGCCGATCAGGACGTAGAAGGTCTCCCTGCCGTTCACGACAGGGCCCGTCAAGAGCCGCGGCGCCGATGTGATCGGCTGCGCATGGCCGGAAGCGTCGGCGGCGATGAAGAAGGGATAGGGAATTCCGCCCGCGCTGAAGCTGCTCAGGCTGGCCACGTTCCACTGGGCGGTGGTCTTATAGCCATACGACGGGCAGGACGTGGCGGCGTTCCCCGCACTGGCGCACGTGAAATCCAGTTTCCACACCTTGCCGTGCAGATCGCCGGCATAGAGGTGGGTGACCTCCCCGCCCGGTGCGTAGAGCGGCGTGAAATTCACCATCCCCGTCGCCATGGTGGCCGCCAACGCCCGATCCACCGGGAAGGTCAGCTTGAAGTAATTGCTCCCCTCGATCCAGGGGCTCTCCCTGGTCTTGTCCAGCGCGAGCAGGAAGAGCGCCGGGCGGCCGCTGCCTCCGCCACTGTCGAACGTGCTGGAGTAATTGTCGGCTCCACTCGCCACGGCGGTGAACCAGCGGTAGGTGTCGGCACCCGTGCGGAACTTCAGAATCTGCGGACGTCCGACCACGAACCCCATGTCCGGATCGTCGTTCCCCGTGAACTCCCACATGGCGTTGCTGGCAGTGAAGCTTTCGGGTTCGGAGACATCGAGCGCGAAAACGCCCCGCCCACCCGCGCCGGTTCCGGAAACGAGCACCGTCTTCCAGTCCGTCCGGCTCCCGGCGCCGGCAGTGAAAGCCACCTGCGCCTCCCCCACGGCCGAAGGGGCATCCACGTAGGCCTGATGGTTCGCTGGATATCCGGGCGAAGTCAGGGCAGAGAGCTTGGGGCCCATCCAGCTGGGGATGTAGGCGAAGAGTTCGTCGCCGGCGGTGATTCCTTTCGCCGTATTCGTCTGGGCAGCGAAGGCATGCAGCATGCCGTCGTTCGCTCCGGCAAACACCACGGGCGCGCGTTTTCCATTCCTGGCCATGAACAGGCCGTAGCTGTTCCCGCCGAATGCCGTCGTGGGCGGCCCGGAAAAAGTGACGCCTGAATTCACGATGTCGCCCAGCAATTCCTTGCGGACCCGGAACCGTGCGCCGGTTCCCTCGTCGGTGCGTACCCCGCGCAGATAGTTCAGGCGGTCCGGTCCCAGCGAATCCACCGGTGCGCTCGGAGAGGCCCTGCTCAACGACACCTGCATCGGCTTGCCGTTCAGCTCGCTCCAGGTGAATCCGGTCGCGGCCTGGCTGCTCCCATGGCCCGCGAAAATCCTGCGGTCTGCGGCTTTCTTGATTCTCAAGCGCGCGGCAGCGCTCCATACCGCGCTCGTCGGTACCGACAGGCCCGCTGACTCCCCCGCTCCCCACCGGGTGACCTGCTCTGCGATGACGTCTCCCGTCCATGCGCCGACATCGAACTTCGCGGAGTAGAGGACATTGCCTGCACTGGCCTGCACGCTGGAGGCGGCGGCGCTGCCTGCAATGCTCCGCGCGCTGCCCACCGTGGCCTGGAACATGTCCCGGAACGCCCCGAGAACGCCACGGGCGTCGCTCTGCAGATAATACGTGGAGGCCTCTCCCGGAGCGCTTTCCTTCTGCCAGACGTCGTTGTCATCGGAGTCTGTCGCCTGGTCCCGGAAAGGATTGCCGTAGGAATTGTAGGGATCGGTCAGCCCTGTCGACGACGTAGCGGTTGAATTGAACCCGCCATATTTCGCAGCCATGAAGAACTGATTGGCGTAACGCCTTTTTTTTGCGTCGTTCTGCACGGCGAATTCGTTCACGTCGAAAACGAAGGTCTTCACCCGCAGTCCGGGGCGCTGCTTCGCGGGCGCAGCAGTCCATTGGGCTCCCCGTATATCGTGGGTATGGGCCCAGTAGGCATATCCCATGATCTGGCTCCTCAGGGTGGAGGAGGGAACGCCCGAATTGGCGGCATTCGGATTGGCCGTCCTGCGCTCCACGCCCTGGCCGTCGACATAGGCCATGGTCTGCTTCTTCTCGAATGCCTGGACCACCTGGTGCCAGGTCCTGAAATTCGTCGCGTTGTTGGCAGGATCATCGGCTGGCGGGATATTCCTCCAATTGCCGTCGTGCGTATTGACGTCCCCGATCACGACGATATTGCTGCTCATGCAGGCGTAGTTCTCGGAAGGCAGGCGCGCGCCGCCATAGGGGTCGATCTGGGTCCAGTCGGTATAGACGGGATATCCGTCGTAGAACTCGTTGGCCGGCGTGGGCGTACCCAGGCCGGAGATCGCATCCGGGGTGGGCGGAAGGCCCTGCATGTAACGCAGCGATTGGTAATACAGCTCGCCCACGGGATCGAATTTCTTGTACCGTCCCGGCACCGGCCCGGTCCGTCCGAACTGATTCAGATAATTGACGACCCCGCTGACACCGAACACCGCGTCGGATTCGGGATTTTTCTTGAAGACACCGGTATCGGCATCCCACTCGGCCCTGGCATTCGGGGCGGCCTCCTCGCGCCCCAGCGCATCGAAGTTTTTCTGGCCCACATACTTCATCGGCGCGCGCAGCACCCCGCCGTAGCGGCCACCGGCTTCACTGGCCGTCTGGTCCATGAGGTAGCCGAATGCCGCCAGCCGCAGCTGATCTGAGTAGTTCTGGACGACGCCCACGGGCTTGTAGAAGCCGCTCGGATACTGCATGCACAGGTCGAAATCGCGCACATCCTGCAGCAGATCCTCCGATTTATTGCACACCTGCACCCGCGAATAGAAGAAGCCGTCGGAATTGATCGAAGGCGTGGGCGCGGGGGGCTTCCAGCCCTTCTGGTAGGACCGCGTGTAGCAGTTCCTGCTGGAACCTGCCGGTGGCGGATCACCCATGATGTCGGAGCTGCAATGGATACCGTTGGAGGCGTTCAATACCATCCAGGCATCCCCATCCGGCACACCGAACCAGACCTCCCGTACGCCCGAGAATTCGCACATGTCGTCTTCCGCGCTGCAGAGCACCGTGTCTGGTGGACGTTTGGAGTTCACCGTGCTGACGGGGCCGTTGCTGATCGCGGGCCCGCCCAGGCTGTAGCCACCCGTATCCCTGCACGACCCTGCGGCAGAAGGCCCTGCACGGAAATAGATGCGATTGAGCGTATTGGCCACCCAGATGTCGTCTGATCCCGCATCGGCCTTCATGGAATCAGGTACCGCCCCCCAGTAGCTTCCTGCGCCACCGCCGTTCCGGGCGAGGCGTTTGGCCGGAAAGTTCGTCGAATTCCACATGCAGATGGGATCTCCATTGGGGAGAACGGCACGCTGGAGAACGGTCAAGGTGGGCGTGTCGATATACCGGTCTCCTCCGGACAATGCCAGCCGCAGCATGTCCACGGCGGAATTGCTGGCCCAGTTCAGGAAGTTTCCGCTGAAGGCGTCATTGCATTTTCGCGACGTGGCCTTTCCTATGGGATCGAATCGCTTGTAATCGGCGACCGTCTTCCCGGATTCCACCGTCTCACGCGGCGCATCGTTATAGCGATAACAACTTTCGGAATCGTAGTATCCGAGGTACTGCCGGGTATTGGCGTACGAGTCATCGGTATCGGTCTTCGGCTGATCCACATACTGGGCGCCCACGGTCGGAAACTCCACCGACAAGGCGAGAGCAATGGCGGGCTTGTCCTTGACTCCCATCGCGTAGAGCGGATCACTCGACAGGTTGATCGGTGGCGTGGCGACGGGCGCCCCCGCCCCGGCGGCGGGAGACCACATGCCTGCCGCCAGCAACCCTGCCAGGATGGCGAGCGCGGCAAGGAATGGTTTGCCGACGTCCCCCAACAGGCCCGGGGAGGATCGGAAAGACGGAAGCCGAGAGTTCATGGGGGCCTCAGTTTCGGTAGACGATCTGCAGGACGCTCTGGGTGCTGGAACTGGGGCCGAACCCCATCGCGGTCACCCGGTACACGTACTTGCGGTCCTTGGGCGCCGTGGTCCGTGCGCCGTCGGGGTCCGGCACCAGCTCGATCACATAGCGTGGCGGCGCGGACGGCTGGATGCCTGTCTGTCCGGAGGGGAAGGAACGTCCCGTGAACGTGCCGAAACCCACCGACGAGGGATTTCCGGACGAAGAGGCGAGGTCCACCGTCAGCCAGTCCGGGGCGAGCCCGGGCACGGAATAGCACAGCCCCCTGTTTTTGGTGTCCAACGAGTTGCCGCAACCCGGCAGGAATTTGGACACGTCCGTGCTGCCGCGCTGGAAGATGCCGCCCCTTCCGGCAGCAGAGCCTGCCGGCTCACCCAGGATGTCCAGTTCCGCATCGATCAACGCAGCCTCCGCGGACTGCCACGCCAGCTGCAGGTCCCGATCATTGCGCGTGGAGCGCTCGCCCATCATCGAGATCCGTATGCCTGCAACACCGAGGATGGACACCACCACCAGGATCAGCAGGACGGTGATCAGCGACATACCGGCCTGCGCGTCGCGGTCGGGTGGCGGCAGGGATGCTGGGGGATGTAACGGCGGACGGCGCATTATCCGGGCTCCTGCTGGCTGTTGCGCAAATGCACGGTGAAGGTGATGGAATGCCGCAACCGGCCGTCGCCCGGGGGAGCGAAGACCGAGCCGGGATCGTTGGCGGCATCCGCGAACATGCTTCCCGCCGCCCCGCCGCTCGATCCCTGGGTGGTCCCCAACGGATAGAAGGTCGGCGCCGTACGGTCCACCGCCGAGTTCGGCGCACCCCGCAGGACCATGCCGATGCGGATGCTGCGCACCCGGCGCCAGTTGGCAGCGGACACCAGCGGGTCGGCCACCGTGATCTGGTCGGCGCGCAAGAAGCGGTTCTGCACGCCCTCCTCCGTCGCATCGGAAGGCATGGCGGAGTTGCCGGCCCCGATGCCGTCCACGCCGTAGAGCACCTGGAAATCCTCGACACCGGAGATCAGCGGGCCGGTATCGACCGCTCCGGTCGCGGGATTCCAGCGGGTGCACATCAGGGCCGGCTCGCCATCGTTGCTCACGTCCACATGCAGCACGCTCGCCACGCGGTCATAGCGATCCTTGGCGCTGGGGCCCGGCGCATTGCCGGAGCAGTCGATCATCGCGCCGTCGGCCTGGGTGGCGTCGGTGTTCGACGTGGCCGGCTGAAACCGCAACACCAGCACGTCGCTGCCATAACCCAGCGAGCCGGCCGTGCGGGACATGCTGGCCTCGTACCACTTGTCCGAGCTCGACCGCGCCTTGTTATTGAAGCCATAAACAAAAGTATTGGGTGCCGCATCGGGGTCGAGTCCGCTGACCTTCGCGGTCCTGCCGTAGGCGGCCTGGAACAGGTCGCGGTAGCCCGTCTGCACGCCCAGGCGCTGGACGATGTCCTCGACGAAGCGGGCGTTGTCGCGCAACTGGGAGGCGGCATCGACGTTGACGAACCCCTGCCGGGCCACGACCAGCGCGGCGCTGGCGGCCAGAACGACCAGCAGGCTGATGGCCACGGACACCATGAGCTCCACCAGCGTCAGGCCACGCTGCGCGGGCCGCCCGCGAGAACCACCGACCGCTGCGCGCTTCATCGCGTCGGGGCCCCCAGCGGATTGCCGCCCGTGACGGGAAAGACGACATAGGGATAGCTGGCACGCTCCACGCCGGCGGTGGCGCTGCTGCCGTCCGGCGTGCGGCGGAGGGACCGGCGGCTCCATCCGACCTTGATCACCGCGATCTCGTCGATGCCCGGGGTGCCCGGTGTGCATTTCCATTGCGGCAGGCCCCGGGCGTCGTAAGGCGCGCTGTCGAAGCAGATCACCACCCTGGCACCGGGCAGCGCGGCGTCCAGCCGGGTGAGCCAGTCGGTCAGCTCGGAACGCGCCACGGCGGTTCCGTCCGGGCAGGCGGCAGACGACGAGACATCCAGGCAGTAGTTCGCCGTCGGCGGAGCGAGCGGACTGCTCAGATCGACGAGATAGGGGTTCAGGCCGGGATCCGGCTTGATCGCGGTCTGGTTGTTGCCCCGCATCATCTCGGACATCTCCCGCGCCAGGTTGGCCGCCTGGGCCTGCAGGCGTGCCTCCCGGGTCGATTGCAGCGCAAGGGCCTGGACACCGACCAGCCCGAGTACGCCGAACGACAGCAGCACGATCGAAACCAGCACTTCGACCAAGGTGAAGCCGGAGGCCCGGGCCACACCGCGCCGCCTCGAAACCGGCGGGCATGGGAGCGACATGCGCAACAACTTGTTAGCAAGCATGTCCAGATGTTAAAGCTCAACAGTGGAATGCGAACATGCCGTTGCGAAAGCTCAACAGTGGAATGTCACTATTTTTTTGGCAGAAAACCTTGACAGAACACTCATTTTATGAAAAGCAATGCTGCCGGCAGTTTGGCGAAAAGTTTTTACCGATCGCGCCACGCGGACATGGTCGGCATGGCCACCCCGGCGCCGCGGGTGCGCTGGCGACCGGCGCCCTCGCCACGGCGCAGGATGAGAAGAGCTGTGTGGCCTGCGGTACGCTGAAGGAGGCGTTCAGACGCGACGAGTGGGACAGAGTGCTGCCGTTGCCGGATGTCTGAAGGGATGCAGGACCGCCGATCAGATGAAGTCCGAGCGGCCCCGCACTTCGGCCACGGTACGGATGTCCTCGCCCACGAGGTCCAACGACCGAACGTGCAGATCGACACTGTCCGACAGTGCCTCCAGAGGGCCGAAACGGGCAATACCCCGCCCGCATCCCAGCAGCCTGGGCGCCTGGTAGAGCAGCACCTCGTCCACAGCCCCTGCCTGCACCAGCGCTCCGTTCAGCTCTCCACCCGCCTCTACGTGCAATTCGTTGGCACCTCTCTGTGCGAGGTTGCGCAGCATGGCGTGCACATCCACGCGGTAGCCGGACGGATCCGGCAAATGGACCACGGTGGCCCCTTGCGCCTTCAAAGCTGTCTCCCGCTCAGGATCCGGCCGTGCCGCATAGATCACCACGGCCCGGTCGCGCACCTGGAACAAAGATGCATCCGCCGGCGTGCGCAGCTGGCTATCCACGATCGCCAGCCATGGCTGGCGCAGCGTATCCACCCACCGTACGTCCATGCGGGGGTCGTCCGCAAGGATGGTGCCGATACCCGTCAGCACCGCGCATGCGCGTGCCCTCCATGCATGGACATCCCTTCGCGCCGCTTCTGCTGTGATCCACTGGCTAGCGCCATTCGGCAGCGCAGTCACGCCATCCAGCGACGACGCCACCTTCAGCCGCACCCACGGCACGCCCCGGACCATCCTGCTGAGGAAGCCGAGATTCAGAGTCTTCGAAGCCTGAGCGCCCGGGCCGACTTCCACGTCGATGCCGGCCGCACGCAGGCGCGCAAAACCCCTTCCTGCAATCAGCGGGTTGGGGTCGGCCATGGAAGCCACGACCTTCGAGATACCGGCCTGCGCGAGCGCTTCGCAGCATGGACCGGTCCGTCCATGATGCGAACAAGGCTCCAGGGTGACGTAAGCCACGGCGCCCTGTGTGGAGTGGCCGCGGTGCCTGGCATCCTGGAGCGCCATGATTTCAGCATGTGCTTCTCCCGCCCGCTGGGTGCTGCCCATCCCCAGAATACGTCCGTCAACGCTGGCGATCACGCAACCGACGCGGGGATTCGGAGAGGTACGAAACAGTCCTTCCTCAGCTTTCTGAAGCGCCAACTGCATCAATTCCTGCGGGCTGAACGAATCGGGCATCAAACTTCCTCATGGGCCCCGGTGGGAGCGTCTCCCCGCACCCTGGAGAACCTGGGCGGTTGAACGGTTGAACGGATGGCACGAACGGTCAGGAGCGGGAACCTCCAAACGCGCAAATTTTCGTAACATCCTGGGGATGAACCGTCGAATCATCGCAGGTCCGCTGCAGCGATTGCGCAGAGGGCACGCCTTCCCGGAAGAGCAGGGATTCTCGCTGGTCGAGGTCCTGGTTTCCATCGTGGTGCTTTCCTTCGGCATGCTGGGTGTGGTGGGCCTGCAGGCCTATTCCATCCAGGCCAATCGCGACGCCCGCGTGCAGGCCCAGGCAGCCAACCTGGCAAGGGAGCTGGCCGAAATGATACGGGGCAACAAAGTGGTGGGAGCCAAGACCACTACCGCCGATAACCCCTATCTGGGAGATTTTTCGGGGTCCATGTCATCTGCACCTTCCGAATACTGCCTCGCTGTCAGTAACGCCTCTACGGGGTGCAGCACTGCCAAGGCGGTGGCATCGGCAGAAATGACGGAATGGTTGGCTCGCGTACGGGCCGAACTGCCGGGCGCACGTGTGGTGGTGTGCTTCGACAACGCGCCCTACGACAGCAATGGCAAAGGCGAGTGGGATTGCCCCACCGCGGCCTCTAACGGCATCGCGGTAATCAAGATGGGGTGGACGCGCAACTCCACCAACCGCGTCGCGACAGGACAGGGCGTGCTCGAAATGGCTACCGGTGATGGCTCCGCCCCCGCTCTCATTTTTCCCGTGACGAGCGGCAATTCGCAAGGCGACACATGATGTCTTCCACACTCCAGAACAAAAAGGCGTCAGGCTGGCCTGCGCAGCGCCGATCGCGCCGTCGGCATCATCTCGGCCTGACCCTGGTTGAGTTGATGGTGGCCATGGCGATCAGTACTTTCGTGGTGCTGGCTGCGATCACTGCCTTGATCATTGCCCGGCAGGGCTTCACGAGCGTGGACGCAGAATCCCAGTTGCGTGAAAACGCACGGTTCGTGACGGAGGTGCTCCAGCGCATTGGCGTACAGGTGGGTTTCCTCGACGTGCAGTACGCTGCCACACCCGTCCCGCCCAGTACCGACAGCCTGGCGGCAGATCCCCCCCCGAATGTATTCGGCCTCAACAACAGCTCCCGCGGCACGAGCGATGCCTGGAATGCCGGCAGCGCCCGTTCGAGTGGGACCCTGGGGTACGGCAGCGACATCCTGGTCATGCGCTTCCAGGTCGCCGAAGCGCCCTGGAGAACGGCATCCGGCCCGACGTCGGATGGCGCGGTCATCGATTGTTCTGGAAACACCATCACTGCGCTGCCGGCTGACAGATATGACCGCATGGTGAGCATTCTCCACGTGATCACCAGCGACGACGGGGAGCCTGCCCTGGCTTGTTCTCGGACCGATGCTTCCGGCACCCTAGGAGAACCTCAACCGCTCATCAGCGGGGTGGAGAACTTCCAGGTGCTCTACGGCGTGGACGGCATCGGGCCAGGCAATACAGCGGCCCCCGCAGCGTCGGCCGTCGACACGGTTCCGGAGCGCTATCTCAGGGCAGACCAATTGACCGTAAGCGGCAACACCGCCGCCACCAACGCGAACTGGCGGCAGGTTCGCAGCATCCGGGTAGGGATGGTATTGCGCGGCCCCGTGGGATCTGCAGTGGACAACAGCAGCCGGACTCTGTACCCATTGGGCGGTGCGGCGGCCGGGGCTTCCGCTGCCGCGGGCTCCGCATTCGTATCGACCAACGACCCGGGAACTGCATTTTCTGCGCCCCAGGATGGCCGACTGCGCCAGGCGGTGACTTTCACCATTCACCTGCGCAATGCCCAAGTGGAGAAACGATGAAATACCGCACCCCACAGTCTGGCGCGTCTCTCATCATCGTGATGCTGCTGTTGATCGTCGTCTCTGTCCTCGGCGTGGGAGGCATCCAGATCGCGATGATGTCGGAGAAGGCGACCCGCAGCGACCGGGACAAGCAGATTGCCTGGCAGGCGACGGAAGCCGTGCTCCTGGACGCGGAATACGATATTTTGGGCGTGACTACCGGATCCGCCACCCGGCGGAACGCGATATTCAAACTGAAAGCCACCGATATTTCCAAATTCGTTGCCGGCTGCGGTACCTCGGGAACGTCCAAGGGGCTCTGTGCCTACGACCCTTCGGTGAAACCGGGTTGGCTGACCGTCGATTTCGACGCCACTGGCGACAGTGCCGCGACGACGGAGTTCGGCAGCTTCACGGGGCGCACTTTTCCATCGGGCAGCGCTGGCATTCAACCGGCCAAAGCGCCACGCTACGTCATTGAACCCATTCCCGACCCGTACTACGCAGCCACGGAAGGTCCGGAAAAGTCCAGGTACATATACCGGATCACCGCCATGGGTTTCGGCCCCAACGCCGACACGCAAACCGTGCTGCAGATGATCTACAGAAATTGAACCCATCATGTCCATTTATCGAACCATGGTGAACCTGTCCCGCAGACTTCGCCGCCCAGGCACCTGGGCAGCCATAGCGGCAATACCTGTGGGCATCATTTCCTTCGTGGCGGTGGGCGGATCCAGCCCACCCAATATTCCCATTCTTCAGTTGGCAAATGGCCCTCTTTACGCCAACTCCACCGCAGACAAGCCGGCCATGGCGCTTGCCCTTTCGGTGGAATACCCCACCGTGGGCGCCCAGTACACCCCCGGGGGGAATATCGACAACACCTACTCCAACAGCACGGAGTATCTCGGCTATTACGATGCCGAAAGCTGCTATCGCTATAACAATTCCCCGACGGAAACCGTCGCCCCAGGCCTCTCTGCGGCCGACTACAAACGCTTCGACCGCATAGGCGCCGCCACCAATCGGAAGTGCAGCGACGCCTTCAGCGGAAACTTCCTGAACTGGGCCAGCAGTTCGGCCATCGACATGCTCCGTCTGGCACTGTCGGGCGGAGATCGCTATATCGATACCAGCAATCTCACCATATTGCAGCGCGCCGTCCTTCCTAATGGTGACCCGGTATGCATGTGGAACAGCAACAATTTTCCAGCCAAGCAGCTGACCCGGGATGGCGGCGGCGCAGGCACCTACTGGGGAGCAGTCCCTACCGCCTTGGCAACGGCAGCCGGCAGCAATGACATCTGGGTCGCCAACACGCTGAACCGGATCTATTTCGGGACATCCAGGGCAGGCGACTGCAATAGTGGTCCCGGAAGCTACACCCTCGGTGGTCCTGCGGGTGGCAACGTCCTGGAGAACAATTCTCCAGCGACCACGACCTCGAATCTTCCGCCGGACGCCCAGCGCTGCATAGCCGGAGAGACGGGCACCTGCTCGTTCACTGGAATCAAGCAGATATGGTATGGCGCTGGCACCAAATGGAAAGTGGTGGCAGCGAGCGAGGGATTGCGATGCCCCCAAGGGTGCAACAGCGTCCTCGGCGACCCGCTTCCAGGTACCGGCAAAAATGTGTATTACGTTACCTACACCGGAACGTGGCGCCCGCCGGCAACCCTGACGAGCGACGGTTTCTTCTACGCGCGTGTCCAAGTATGCGACAGTTCCGGAACGACCCTGAACGATTCTCGTGACTACAATCTCTGCCGCCAATATCCCAGTGGATCCTTCAAACCGACAGGGGCGGTTCAGCGGTACAGCGAGCAACTCAGGCTGGCGGCATTTGGCTATTTGATGGATCCTACGGCGAGCTACAACAATGGCCGATACGGCGGCGTGCTGCGTGCACCAATGAAATATGTCGGAACGAAAACCTACAATGAGCAAGGCCAGGAGAATACGCCGGTGGGGGGCAACCCAGCCGCGGAATGGGATGCCACCACAGGGGTTTTCGTGCAAAACCCTGACAATTACACCAACACCAATGCCTCGCTGAACTTCGGAATCAGCGGGGTCATCAACTACCTGAACAAATTCGGCCGTACGGGACCGGTTCAAGGTCGGTACAAAACGTACGATCCCGTAGGTGAGCTGCATTACGAAACGTTGCGCTATCTGCAGGGGCTCGGCCCGAGCGCGGATGCGATCAGCAATATGACAACTTCCATGTACGACGGTTATCCTGTCTATACGACATGGACGGACCCGTATGGGGGGAGCCGATCGTCCACAGCCGACTACTCCTGCCTGAAAAGCAACATCGTCGTCATCGGGGACATAAACACGCACGACGGCAATCGACTTCCCACACCCAATGCGGCCAACAACATCATCGACATCAATGGATGGAGAAGTGTGGTCCAGTCTTTCGAGAAGAACATCACCAGTGCAACCTACGTGGATGGACGAGGCACCACGCGGCCCATCGCGAACCCCAACGGCGCCAACACGCGGGTACCCAGTGCATCCGGCACCAGTCAGATCATGGGATCTGCGTACTGGGCGCATACCCACGATATCCGCGGAAGCGACTGGACCGGCGCGCCCACGAAGCAACGACCGGGCCTTCGTGTGAAAACCTTTCTGTTCGACGTCAACGAATACGGCGACCAGAACGACACAAACACGCGCCGGTTCGCCAATCAGTTCTTCATGGCCGCCAAATATGGCGGATTTGAAACCGAATCCAACGCAAACTCGCGCCCTTTCAACACTCAAGGCAACCCATTCAAAAGCCAGGCAGGCGTGCGGTCGGAGAATTTGAGTACGGACGCCGGCGTTAACAACAATGACGTCTGGCAAAAATCCACCGCACCCGGCGAAGCGAGTACCTACTACTTACAAAGCAGCGCGCGCGGCGTACTGAATGCCTTCGAGGAAATCTTCTCTCGTGCCGCATCGACCGCGAGCAGCATCGCCGGCTCTGCCGCCTCTTCCACGAGCATCAGCACCAGCTCGGGCGCAGTCATCTATTCGGCCAAATTCGATACCACGAACTGGAGCGGTGACGTTGTTGCACAGACCCTTACAGTCAATGCCAACAGGGAACTCGCCGTCGGTTCAGGGACAGGTTCCTGGAGCGCCGCCACCCAACTGAACAACATGACGTCCCCGGCAGCGAACCGGAAGATCTATGTCGGGCAAGCAGCTGCCACGGCCAACCCCAAAGCCGTTGCCTTCACGTGGTCCACCATTGACAGCACGCTTCAGGCCCAACTCAACAAGGAGTCTCCGAGTGCGGCAACGGACGCATTGGGCTCGGCGCGCCTGGATTTTCTGAGGGGGGACCGCAGCCGCGAGGGCTCGCCCTTCCGGCGCCGAAGCGTCGGCTCTATTTTGGGCGACATCGTCAACTCCTCCGTTGTCTACTCGGGAGGTCCATCCCTCGCTTATGCGGGCACGGGCTACACCGCATTCGTCACCGCCAACGCGAGTCGGACCAAGGCCGTGTTCGTTGGAGCGAACGACGGAATGCTGCATGCATTCAATGCGCAGGACGGCAGCGAACTGTTTGCATACATTCCCAGCTGGATGGGCCCGCGGCTGTCCGCGCTGACCAGTACGACCTATAACAATAACCACCAGAGCTACGTGGATGCCTCCCCGGTGGTTGCAGAGGCACAGGTAGCCAACACTGGTGGTGCCACCGACTGGAAAACCGTTCTTGTGTCCGGTACAGGGGCGGGAGGCCAGGGCGTGTTCGCGCTGGATGTTACTAATCCGGCCAATTTCGACGGAACGAAAGCGCTCTGGGAATTCACGTCGAATGAAGATGCCGACATGGGCTACGTGGTCGGCAGGCCCCAGGTGTTGAAGCTTCGCACCAATGCCACGGGCACGCCTACGTACCGCTGGTTCGCGGTGGTGGCAAGCGGCGTGAACAACTACGTCAAAGCGGACAGCGCGGGAAATTACAGCGATGGCAACCCGACGCTGTTCTTACTGGCCCTGGACAAGGCCGTCGGAGATGCCTGGGCGCTGGGGACCAATTACTACAAGGTGGCACTTCCCATCGACAGCACCCTGAGCTCTACCCGCGCCACGGGTGCTCTGAACTTCACCCCGCTCTTCGGTGTGAACAAGGAAGTCACCAACATGTATGTCGGGGACCTGCACGGAAGCATCTGGAAACTCAACTTCCAGGGCGTGGCGGCCAGCAACTGGTCAATGACCAATCTGACCGCTTACAAGAACGCCGGCGGGCAACCTGCTCCCTTCTTCACGGCCAAGACTTCTGCAGGTGTGCGACAACCCATCACCGCACCCCCTACCCTGTTCGCCGGCCCTACGGTGCGGGGATTGCCGACTTTCTACGTGATGGTGGGAACCGGCAAGTTTCTTGAAAGCGCCGATACCACGTCCACACGGGCAGAAAGCATTTACGCGCTGTACGACACCGGTTTCTCAGGGGTGGTCGACGATGCGGGCTTCATTGCGGGACGGTCCCGGCTGAAACAAGGGAGCGTGGACACGACTGCGCTGACTGTCACCGTACCTGCATTCACGTGGGGGAAGGCGGTCAGCGATACCGACTCCGTGAGTCCGCGCTCTGGGTGGTATGTCGACATGCCGAGCAGCGGCGAAAGGCTCATCAGCAACATACTCAACCGCGGCAGTCTGGTCGCAGCATTCAACACGATCGTCCCAGGATCGGCAGGCAACCAGGGCACGTGCAACAGCGCAGCGGGTGGCGGCAATGCGTATACGATCAATGTAGGTGCGGGCTCCGGAGGTTATGAGAAATCCCAGGTCGGGCTGCTCGGCCCCGTCATGCTCTTCGACAATGAATCTGCGGAAACGGTGACCCCCTTCGACAGCGCGGGCCAGGCGATCCGCAGGAGTCCGCAGTCCCGGCTGAACCCGGGACAGGCGAACTCGGCCCAGGGCAGCGACGTGGTCATCAACGAAATCGTCGGAAGACTGAGCTGGCGGCAAATCAACAATTACCAGGACCTGAAGGCACAATGAAGAACGCTCGAACACACCATGGATTCACGCTCATCGAGGTGATGATCGTCGTGGCCATCGTGGGCCTGCTCGCTGCCATCGCCTACCCGTCCTACAAAGACTCGGTACTCAAGGGCAGGAGGGCGCAAGGACGCACGGCACTCGCCGAACTGATGCAGCAGGAGGAGCGTTACATGACGCAGAACAACTGCTATCTGAAGTTCACGAACACGTCAGGCACCGTGAGCGCGACCACCTGCGCGGGGGGAACTTCCTCCTCCGTGCCGTTCAAGACCTACTCAGGAGACAACGCTTCCAATCCCGCATACAGGCTCTCCGCCAAAGAATGCACGGTGGCCTCCGGAAATACCAATACCACCCTGGATCTGAAAAGCTGCGTAATGCTGGAAGCGGCTCCTACCCAGACCGACTCGGACGCAGGGGTTCTGCAGCTCAATAGTTTTGGGCAAAAGACATGCACCGGATCGAAACCTCAGCTCTGCTGGCCATGAGAGCGCGACGATCGCAACCCTCCGTGCCGGACAATCGCCGAGGTTTCACGCTCATTGAGCTTATGGTGACCTTGGCCATTGCGGCCATTCTGGCCACGGTGGCCGTTCCGAGCTTCGTCCAGTTCCGAAGAAATTCGCAGTTGACCTCGGTGACAAATTCACTGGTCGGCGCATTGACGGCGGCGAGGGCAGAAGCCATGAAGCGTGGCAAGAACACGTTCGTGGTTCCTGCCGGTAGCGGCAACGCTGCCACCTGGACTTCCGGGTGGCTAGTATTCGTTGACATCGACAGATCGCAGAACTACAACAGCGCACAGGACTTCACGGTTCTCACGCAGGAGCCACTGCCGGGCTTCATCAGCATCAGCGCAGGTGGTACGGCCGCGGAGTCCCCGCCCTACCTGATGTTCGACAGCTCTGGATTCCCCCGAGCGAAAGACGCGACCTTTTCCAATTCGACCATCACCATTGCCAGAACCGATGTCTCCAGTTCTGCGCAGACTGGTGAAACCCGCCGGATCATCATCAACCAGACGGGGCGAATTCGGAGCTGCAAGCCGACGAGCAGCACTGACAGCACCTGTTCATCCTCAGGCAGGTAGTAAAAACCAAATGATTGCTTAGGAAAGGAAGCGGCTTCGGACATCGCGCCCGCGGGGGATGCCGAAGTGGATGCAACTGAACACGCGCGTATAGGAGGCCAAGCGCCCCCACCGCATCACTTGCCGCTGGCAGCCGCCTTGTCCGCCCTCACGCCCACTTCCTGGGCCAGCGGTTGCGCCATCTCCAGATGCTGCTTGAGCTTCGGCAGCGTTTTCTGAGCGAACGCCTTCACTTCCGGGTCGCGCGCATCGCGGGCGCCCTTCTCGAAGAGTTTGATCGTGTCGCGGTGCGCCTGCAGGCCCATGGTCTCCATGTAGCGCTTGTCGAAGTCGGCGCCGTCGGCGCCGTTCAGCAGCTTGAGCTTGGCCTCCTGCATGAGGGACGGACCTTCGGGCACGCGCACGTTCTTCGATGCCGCCAGCGCAGCCAGCTCCTGATTGGCCTTGGTGTGATCGTCCACCATCTGCTGCGCGAACGCGCGCACCTTGGGGTTCTGGGCCTTCTGGAGCGCCAGCTGGCTGCTCTTGACCTCGGCATGGCCGTTGTGGGCGGCATCGTCCAGGAAGGACTTGTCCGCACGCTGCAGGCGCGATGCCTGCCCTTCGGCGCCGTCGATGGCCCGGGCAGCGCCGGCCCCCGGCTGCTCGTGGGTGGGGGACTGCGTCTGCGTCTGCGACTGGGTCTGGGCGGCAGCTCCGGCGGCATAGGCGACGCATGCCAGGGCGACCGAGGCGGAGATCATCAGGTGGCGGTGGTTCATGGGAGTGCTCCTTCTTGGGGTGGTGAAAGGGAGAGGGAAAGGGAAAGGAAATGTGGCGAGTCGCATGCCCTGGACCGATGGGCCTGATTGCAGCCGCTGCGGTCACGGAGGGCCCGCGCTTGGAAACGTGGCCGGCACGCTGGGAAGGCACCGCCCGTCATGCGGGGCGCGCCGCGCCCATCCAGGAGAAACATCCCCAGCGCAGCCGCGAATCGCTTACCAGCAATGCGCCGTGCCCATACAAACGGCCGGCCCGCGCGGGATCGTCCAGCCGCACAGCCCAGAGCGCGCCCGACCGGTCCGCCCAGACCACGCGCGCATCGGCGGCGGAGAGCCGGGCCATGGCATCGGCGGGGGAAATGCCCGGCCGGAACAGCACCATCACGTCGCCGCCGCGGTCGCCGGAGGTAGGCCACACGGAGGCCAGGGCGGCGCCGCCTACCAGCAGCGCGGCGGCCAGCCAGCGGCCCGCCGCCCGGCGGCCGGAGCGCTGCATCGGTGCCTGCGCGGCGGAGGGATGCGCGAGGGCGGCGTCGCCACCGGGTCCGTCGCCGGGGGACTTTTTCAGCAGGCGCCCGCCGACCCACAGCGGCACCAGACCGAACACCGCGAGCCAGCCGACATCCCACAGCAGCGGCACGTCCGCTACGTCGCGCACGCGGTGCAGGCCCAGGAGCCAGTGCGAAAGCACGGCATCCAGCAGATGCCAGAGGCCGAAACCGAACAAGGCACTGCCGGCAAGGCGGTTGTCCGCACCGGAGGCGGCGAGGAGATCGCGCGCCCTCCAGAGCCGCCACAGCCCGACGGCCGCGATGATGTACATCAGCGCATGGAACAGCCCGTCGGCCAGGATCTGCGCACGGATGTCCTGCAGCACTGGCGAACGCACGCGGCTCAGCAGATGGTGCCACTGCAGCACCTGGTGCAGCAGGATGCCGTCGAAGAACCCACCCAGGCTGAAGCCGATGCAGCCACCGGCCCAGGCCAGCGGCCGCAGGATACGGCCGTGGGAGGTGTATTCACGCATCGTGCAAGCCGGGCAAGATCCACCGGTCAGTTCTGACGGCTTCGGTCGCGCGTCTCACCGATCAGCGCGGCGCCCTGGCGCGACGAGGGCATCGGGCCGTCGGGCGTGTCGCCGCCGTAGTCGAGCCCCAGGCCCCGGGCCGAGCCGGAGGAATCGACCGATGCGATCGGGCCGGTCTGGACGCGGTCGGAATGCTGGTCGCCGGGGCGCTGGCGTTCGCGGTTGCCGTAGGTGCTCTCGTCGCCGCTGCCGCCGAAACGGCGCCCTCCTTCGCCGGTGGCGAGGTTCTCCGCGCCGGCGGGGGTGGCGGCAGGACGGGAATCGTCGCGCATGCCGTACTGGTCGTAGTGGCCGGTATCGCGCCGGCGCTCCCGTTCGTCGGCCAGGGTGCCTTCGGCCACGGGGTCCTGCGTGGTGCGGGGGGAAGTGTTGTCAGATGCCATGGGATGCTCCGGTGCGTTGTGCGTCGATCATTGAGGGCGGTCGCGGTGCTGCGCCAGGTAGCCGCGCACCGCCTCCGCGGAATTGCCCACGGCCTGCACGGCCCTGCGCAGTTCGTATTCGTCGCAGTTGAGCACCGAGGCCCAGTCGCGCACTTCGTAGTCTTCCGAGAGGTTGATGAGCCGCCGGTCCGCGCCGCCCACCTTGGTCTTGTCGTCCGCCATGGAAAAGCTCCTCTGCAATGCATGTGTGATGCGTCCATGCTGGGCGGCACGCTGCGCTCCGGGCGTAGGACAAGCCCGGGCGGCCTCGCCGGAAATGTCACAGCAGGTTTCGGTCGCCGCTGCGGAGGTGGCCACGGCATGGCCTCGCGCGTACGCGGCACGCCGCGCCGGGCAGGCCGGATTCACTCACTGGAATCCGAGGTACCGGGCCGCACGTCGCACTGGAAGACTTCTCCCAGCTGCCGCATGGCGCTGCGTTTGCGCGTGGGGCTTTCCGCTGCCGTGCAGTCCGCGGGCACCCAGACGTCGTAGCCGAGCATGCGTGCATCGGTGGCGCTGAGCATCACGCACATGTCGGCGGCGAGCCCTGCGATGATCACGCGCCGCGTGTGCATCTGCCGCAGCAGGTGCAAGAGCGGCGTGGACTGGAAGGCCGAGTGGCAGGGCTTGAGCAGGGTGAGATCATGCGGCCCCGGCGCCATGAGACGCGCCAGCTCGCCCCGCGGCCCCGGCAGTTCCTGGCATGCGGCGAGCAGATCACTGAATTCGCTGTGCCAGGTGCCGTAGTTGTCGTTCGCATACACCACGGGCACCTTGCGGGCCACGAGCCGCTTGCGCAACTGCAGCGTAGCCCGCGCCGCGCGCAGCGCGCCGGGCAGCAGGTCGTCGGCGGTGGGGAAATTCAGCGGGTTGATGACGTCCACCAGCAGGAGCACGTCGTGGTGGCGCGGCAGCTTGGTGCGGCGGAGGGAAGCAGCAGAGGACACGGCAGGCAGGTACCAGGAAACGTTGATGCCCTGGAGCATTCCTTCGCGGATCCGGCAGAGCCCGTAGGAACGCACCGGGTCCGCGGCATCATCTGTTTCCCAGGAAAACGGACGCTGTCCCGCGCGCCCGACCCGCGCTTACTCCTTTTGCGCGCCCTGGCTCTTCTGGATGACGATGCTGCCGTCCGCTTCCAGGAAAGCGAGCCGGATGTCCGATTCCTGGCAATCGGCCTCGCGCAGCGCTTTCTCCCAGTCGCTGTGCGATATCCGGTGCCGGCGCAGGGTGTCGCGGAAGACCCGGCCGTCCCTGCACACCAGCACCGCTTCGCCCTCCAGCACGGCCTCGACCGCGCGGCTGCGGGCGCTCAGGAAACCGGCCGCGGCATTCAGCGCCATCAGCACCGCACAGACGAGCAGCCCGCCCGGCAGGGAGTTGTCGCCGCCCGTCATCGAATTGCTCGCCGCCTCGCTCAGCAGCATGATCACCAGCAGGTCGAACGGCGTGAACTGGCCCACGGCCCGCTTGCCCGAAATGCGCAGCATGCACAGCAGGGCCAGGTACACGAGCGCTCCGCGCAGCACCAGTTCCATCCAGTCGATGTCGAAATCCCACATGTTCTCGTCCTCTTGCGTCATGGGTGCCGGCCCGCCCCGCAGGATGCGGCCACGTGCCGTCGCTCGCAGCGTGAACGGATGCGCCGCGAGCGCGAATCCGGCGATGGGATCGATCATGGCGGCGGCGGACGGACGCTCCATCCGCTACCCACGCCGGACCACGTAGGACGGGCGCCACACCTTCGAACGGGGCATGCACCTACAACGCGACCATATTCGTCGAAACGCGTGGAGGCTTCGTTTGTCCGTATATTCGGGCCGATGAGCAGCGAGAAGCCCCCTGTCCCTGGACCGTCACGCCGATATGTCGCGGAAGGCGCCCCCAACGAAGTCGCCGACCACAAGGACGATATTTTCTTTGCCGCCATCGAGACGACGCGCATGCCGATGCTGGTCACCGACCCGCGGCAGCCCGACAACCCGATCGTCTTCTGCAACCGCGCCTTCCTGGCGATGACGGGCTACCAGCCGCAGGAAATCCTGGGCCACAACTGCCGGTTCCTCCAGGGCCCTGCCACCGACCGCAACACGGTGGCCGCCGTCCGCGAAGCGGTCCAGCAGCGAAAGGAAATCTCGCTGGAACTGCTCAACTACCGCAAGGACGGCTCCACGTTCTGGAACGCGCTGTTCATCTCGCCCGTCTACAACATGCGCGGGGAACTGGTGTATTTCTTCGCGTCGCAGCTCGACGTGAGCCGCCGCCGGGATGCGGAAGAGGCGCTGTCGCAGGCGCAGAAGATGGAAGCCCTGGGGCAGCTCACGGGCGGCATTTCGCACGATTTCAACAACCTGCTGCAGGTGATGTCCGGCCACCTCGACGTGATGCGTGTCAAGAACCGCAGCCAGAAGCTGGGCCGCGAGGACGTGGACCGGTCGATCGACAGCATCCGCAGCGCGGTGAGCAAGGCCTCCACGCTCACGCAGCAGCTGCTGGCTTTCTCGCGCAAGCAGAAGCTGCAGGGGCGTGTCGTGAGCCTCAACGCGCTCGCCTCCGGCATGGCCGCACTGGCGGAACGTACGCTCGGCGAATCCATCGAGATCGACTACGTGCTGGGCGACGACGTTCCCAATTGCGAACTCGACACCACGCAGCTGGAAGTCGCCGTGCTCAACCTGCTGCTCAACTCCCGTGACGCCATGCCGGGCGGCGGGCAGATCCGGGTGGAGACGCGCGGCATCGACCTGCATTCGCAGGACGGCGCAGCCTTCTCCGGCCTGCCCCCCGGGCGCTACGCCACGATTTCCGTGACCGATACCGGCGCCGGCATTCCCGCCGACATGGTGCCGCGCGTGATGGACCCGTTCTTCACCACGAAGGAAGAAGGCAAGGGCACGGGACTGGGCCTGTCGATGGTGTACGGGTTCGCCAGGCAGTCCGGCGGGGCCGTCACGATCTACTCCGAAGTGGGCATGGGCACGACGGTGCGCATGTACTTTCCGGCGGTGCATGGCCGCACCCATCCCGAACTGGTGGAATCGATCGCGCCGAACGTGCGCGGCGGGACCGAGACGGTGCTGGTGGTGGACGACCGCGTGGAGGTCGCCGACCTGGCGCAGGCCATGCTGGAGGGCCTGGGCTACACGGTGCACGTCGCCCACAGTGCGCATGCGGCGCTCAAGCTGGTGCGCTCGCTGGACCCGTCGGCCCTGCCCGATCTGCTCTTCACCGACGTGGTGATGCCGGGCGGCCTCAACGGCTACGAGCTCGCGCGCGAAATGCGCAAGACGGTGGCGGGCATCCACATCCTGCTCACCACGGGCTTCGACCGCGACATGGGCAGCCTCGCCAACGTCGCGCCATCCGAATTCGAGATCCTGAAGAAGCCCTACCGCCTGGCCGACCTCGCACGGCGCGTGCGCATGGTGCTGGACGGCGCCACCGGCACCAAGACCTGATGTGGGAACGCCGGGGGCGTTGCGCGGCGCCCCTGAATCCAAATGCCCGCGCGCTGCGTATAGGTTCCTGCGAGGCATGCCACCCGGGCATGCCCCCTCCGGAGCCTCCGCATGCCGCAGAACACCGCCACCGCCATCCGCTGGGTCGAAAAAGGCCTCGTGCCCGATCGGCTCGTGCGCCACGGCATCCGGCGCCTGCTGAAGGACCGCCTGGCCGAACTGCGCAGCGGAGACGGCGCGGCGGCCGCGGAACAGACGCAGGCATTCCTCGACCGGATCCGCTCGGCCCCGCTGGCGCTGGTGCCCGAGAAGGCCAACGAGCAGCACTACGAGATCCCGGCGGAATTCTTCGCCCGCGTGCTGGGCCCGCACCGCAAGTACAGCAGCTGCCTCTGGCCCGGGGGAGCCGTGACGCTGGAGCAGGCGGAAGAAGCCGCACTGGCCGAAACCTGCGCGCATGCGGACCTGCAGGACGGCCAGCGCATTCTGGAACTCGGCTGCGGCTGGGGATCGCTGACCCTGTGGATGGCGGCCCGGTACCCGGCGAGCCGCATCACCGCGCTCTCCAATTCCCGCTCCCAGCGCGAGTACATCGAATCGGAGGCGCGGCGCCGGAATCTGCAGAACGTGCAGGTGCACACCTGCGACTTCAACGTCTTCGACACGCCGGAGCGCTTCGATCGCATCGTCTCGGTGGAGATGTTCGAGCACCTGCGCAATTGGCCGCAGGCATTCGCGCACGTGGCCCGCTGGCTGGAGCCGGGCGGCCGCTTCTTCCTGCACGTGTTCGCGCACCGCGAGGCCCCCTACCCCTTCGTGGCCCGCGACGCCAGCGACTGGATGAGCGAACACTTCTTCTCGGGCGGAATGATGCCGAGCGACGACCTCGCGCTGCACTGCCAGGACGACCTGCGGCTGGCACGGCGCTGGCGCTGGGACGGCACGCACTACGCCCGCACCGCGCGGGCCTGGCTGGACAACATGGACGCAAGCCGTGACGTGTTGCGGCCACTGTTCGACGAGGTCTATGGGACGGCCGCCGATACCTGGTGGACGCGCTGGCGGCTGTTCTTCCTGGCCGTCGAGGAACTGTTCGCCTATGGCGCGGGCCAGCAGTGGTGGGTGAGCCATTACCTGTTCGACCGGCGTACGGAGCCGGCCTCGGCCACGGCCACGGCCGGCTGACACCCGGGACTTGAAGCACATGCCCGGCTTCCTCGTGAACGAGCCCTGGTGGACGGCCTGGTGCGGCCTGGCGTGGGCGCTGGCCGTGGCGGTGGCGACCTGGGCGGTCAGCATCGCCCGCCGGGACGCGAGCCTGGCGGACCGGGTCTGGTCGCTGATGATCGCCGGCGCGGGGGTGGTGTATGCCGTGCGGTTCTCGCGTAGCGGCGTGCCCGCCGGGGCATGGGCGGCGGTGACCGTGGCAGCTGCCTGGGCCGCACGGCTCGGGGGCTTCATCACGCTGCGCAACTGGGGCGAGGGCGAGGACCGCCGCTACCGGGCCATGCGCGAGCGGCACGGCGACCGGTTCGGCGCGAAAAGCCTGTACCTCGTCTTCGGCCTCCAGGCCGCGCTGGCCTGGGTGGTGTCGGCACCGCTCTTCGCGGCGGCGGCGTTTCCCCGGCCCGCGGATCCCTGGCTGGCAGCGCCCGGGCTCGTCCTCGCGGTGTTCGGCATGCTGTTCGAAGCGGCCGCGGATGCGCAGATGGCCCGGTTCCGGCGGGAGTCCGCCGGCAGGGACGGTGTGATGGACCGGGGCCTGTGGCGCTACAGCCGCCACCCGAACTATTTCGGCGAGGCCTGCGTGTGGTGGGGCCTGTGGCTGGCGGCGCTCGGCATCGCGGGAGCCGCGGCCGCGTGGAGCGTGGTCTCGCCGCTGCTCATGACCTTCCTGCTGCTGCGCGTGTCCGGCGTCGCGCTGCTGGAAGAGGAACTGCCTTCGCGCAGGCCCGCCTACCGTGCGTACCAGCGCCGCACCAGCGCGTTCTTTCCGCGGCCTCCCCGCGGCGGGGGCGAGGCATGATGCGGGCGCCGCGCACGCCATGGTGGCCCGGTGTGGCGCCTGCCCGAACGTTCGCCCTGGCGGCGGCCCTGGCCAGCATGGCGGGGTTCGCCCCCCTGGCGCAGGCGCAGGCCCAGGCCCAGACTGCCGGCGAGCAGCAGTGGAACTTCAAGGTGACGCTGGACGGTGATCCGATCGGCGAACACCGGTTCCGGCTCAGCGCCGCCGAGGCCGGCATGTCGCACCTCGAAAGCTCGGCCCGCCTGGCGGTGAAGGTGCTCGGCGTGCCGCTCTACCGCTACCGGCACGAGGCCCGCGAGCAGTGGCGCGGCGATTGCCTGGTGCGCATCGCCGCCGACACGGACGACGACGGGGAGCGCAGCACGGTGCGCGAGGAATTCGCGCCAGGCTCCCCCTGCACGCGCAGCTTCGCATACTGGAACCGCGCCATCCTGGCCTCCACCCGGCTGCTCGATCCGCAGAGCGGCAAGCTGGAGACCGTCCAGATCACGCGCGGGGAGGACGGCACGGTCACCGTGCGCGGACAGCCCCGTGCGGCGACCCGCTGGCGCATCGCGGGCCCGCGCCATCCGATCGACGTGTGGTATGCCGCCGGCTCCGGTGAGTGGGTCGGGCTGGACTCGACCGTGCGCGGAGGCCGCCGGCTCAGCTACCGGCTGCAGTGACGAAACGACCGCCGGGCAGCGCCGCTACCGCTCCAACCCTTGTGAACCACGAAAGCCGACCATGCTCCGCACCCATGCCATCGCCTACGCCGCCACCGCCCTCGCCTTCCTCGCCCTGGATTCCGTCTGGCTGGGCACCATGGCCCAGCGCCTCTACCGGCCGAACATCGGCCACCTGATGCAGGACGGCTTCTCCGCCGGCCCGGCGCTGGTGTTCTACCTGCTGTACGTGGCGGGCATGGTGTTCTTCGCGGTCGCGCCCGGTCTGGAGAAGCACAGCTGGCTGCATGCCCTGGGGATGGGGGCGGCACTCGGCCTGGTGGCCTATGCGACGTTCGGTCTCACCAACCAGGCCGTGCTGCGCGAATGGCCCTGGCACGTCACCGCGGCGGACATGGCCTGGGGCACGGTGGCCACGGGCGCCGCCAGCGCGATCGCCTGCGCGGCCGTGCTGCGCTGGTTCCCGCCCTCGGGAACCTGACGGGCAAGGGGGACGAGCCCCCAGCCCTTCACCTTCGCGGGCCTGGACGCAGCGGCCGGGCGCGCCGGCTCTCCCTACAGTCCCACCAGCGATCCTGCCAGGCGGGCCAACAGTCCGTCGAAGCGCAGCCGGCCGTCCACGGCCGCCAGGCAGATGCAGTCGTCCGTGCCCTGCACCACCGGCTGGTGGTGGATGCTGCCGTCGGCCGCATCGAAATCGCCAGGACCGAACAGCGCGTGGCCATCGTGGAAGCGGCCGTGCAGCACCTGGGTCCATTCGACGCCGCCATGCGTGTGCGACGGCAGACTGCGGCCCGGGCCGATGCGCAGCAGGAACACGTTCGCGGCGGCCTCGGGCGGCGCGAGGAGGCGGCTCCAGCGCATGCCGGGCGCGATCCATTTCCAGGGACCGAAACGGCAGCCGTCCAGGCCGGCCGGCCAGGGCGCGCCCTCCGGCCAGTCGGGCCGGCCGGTTTCGGCAGTGCCCGGGTCTGCAGGGGATCGCCCCACCGCCAGAGGGGGGAGCGCGGCCTGCGCGACGCCATGGGCGGCCGGGGCGGCGATGCGCTCCATCACCCGGGCGAACGCGTCCGCACGCAGCGGTTGCGGGGGCGACGACTCCAGCAGCACCCCGCCGGCGGCTTCCAGCGCACGGAGCCGGGCTCCGCACTGCGGGCACGTCCGGGCATGCACCGACGCCAGCAGCGCCGGCCCGGCCGCGAGCCGGCCTGCTGCGAGGTCCAGCAGCACGTCATCTCGGGGGTGGTGGCTGATCGTCATGGCGCATGGTCGCCGAGCAATCGGCGCAGATGGCGTACGGCAAGGCGCACGCGGGACTTCACGGTACCCAGGGGGATGCCGAGCTCCTCGGCGATCCGGGCATGGGGCTGCTCGTCGAAAAACGAGCGGCGCAGCACTTGGGCCTGCTCGGGGGCCAGAAGTTCCAGCGCCCGCCGCACCTGGATCTCGCACTGCGCGGCATAGGCCCGCTCGTCGGGGCCCGCATCTTCCATCAGCAGGCCGTGACCGTCGTCATGCTCGGACGGCTGGTTGCCCTTGCGGCGCAGATGGTCGATCCGCAGGTTGCGCGCGATGGTGAACACCCAGGTGGACACGGCGGCGTGCGCGGGATCGAAGGAGGCGGCCTTGCGCCACAGGTTGACCATGGTCTCCTGCGCGAGGTCCTCGGCCGCCCCTTCGGCCAGGCCCAGCCGCATGAGGTAGGACTTCACGCGCGGGGCGAAATGCTTGAACAGCGCCGCGAAGGCCTGCCGGTCGCCCTCGTCGGCGACGGCGCGCACCATCGCCGCCCAGGCGTCCGGAGACAGCGGCAGCGAGGTTCCCTCGGGGTGGTTCTTCGACACGATCGACAGATAGGCAGGCAGCGCGCGTCGCGGCGCGCGGGGCTCGGCAAGGGGCTGGCGGACGACGGTCATGGTGCTGCCGTTACGCAGCGGTGGGCGGATTAGATCACGTTGCACGGGGACCGAATCCAACCGCCCGGCCGCTGCGTATAAGAATCGCAAGCATCCGAGGATTCCATGAGAACGATCCATGACACGCACGGGGGCGGCGGGGCGCCCGCAGGTTCACCGCCGCACGGCGGCCCGCTCGACATCGCCGTCATCGGCAGCGGCATTTCCGGGCTGTCCGCCGCCTGGCTGCTCGCCCATCGCCACCGCGTCACCGTCTACGAGGCCGACGCACGCCCCGGCGGCCACAGCCATACCGTGGACGTCGCGGCGCCGTCCGGCAAGCTGCCGGTCGACACCGGCTTCATCGTCTACAACGAATCCGCCTACCCCAACCTCTGCGCCCTGTTCGCGCACCTGGGCATCGATACCGATCCGACCGACATGTCGTTCGCGGTGAGCCTGGACGGCGGGGCGCTGGAATACTCCGGATCGGGGCTCGGCGGCCTGTTCGCCCAGCGCGCGAACCTGCTGCGCCCCCGCTTCTGGTCGATGCTGCGGGACCTGGTGCGCTTCTACCGGCTGGCGCCGGGCGATGCGCGCGAGATGGGCATGATGCCGCTGGACGACTACCTCGACCGCCGCGGCTTCGGCCGGGCGTTCCGGGAAGACCACCTCTACCCGATGGCGGCGGCCATCTGGTCCACGCCCGCCGCCCGCGTCGGCGAGTACCCCACGGAATCCTTCGTGCGGTTCTGCGAGAACCACCAGCTGCTGAACCTCGGCCACCGCCCCGCCTGGCGCACGGTGCGGGGCGGGAGCCGGCGCTACGTCGAGCGGCTCGCCGCCTCCCTGGGCCCGGGCGGACTGGTGCTCGGCAACCCCGCGGTGGAACTGCGCCGCACGGCGGACGGCGTGCACGTGCGCACCGCCGACGCACGCGAATCGCGCCGCCACGACCATGTGGTCATCGCCACCCACGCCGACCAGGCGCTCCGGCTGCTGCCCGATCCCACGGACGACGAAGCGTGCTGGCTCGGCGCCTTCGGCTACAGCCGCAACCGCACGGTGCTGCACAGCGATCCGGCCCTCATGCCGCGCCGCCGCGCGGTCTGGTCCGCCTGGAACTACGCCGGCGAGCGCGGCCTCGCGGAGGGGCCGAGCGTCACCTACTGGATGAACCGCCTCCAGCACCTGCCGGACGGGCTTCCGCTGTTCGTCACCCTGAACCCGGTGCGCGAGCCGGACCCGCGCCACGTCCTGCATACGCAGATGTACGAACATCCCCTGTTCGACGGCGAAGCCCTCCGTGCGCAGCGCCAGCTCTGGAGCCTGCAGGGCCGCCGCCGCACCTGGTTCTGCGGCGCGTACTTCGGTGCCGGCTTCCACGAGGACGGCCTGCAGGCCGGGCTGGCCGTCGCGGAGGCCCTGGGCGGCGTGCGGCGCCCGTGGACCGTTCCGAACGAATCCGGGCGCATCCACTGCCCGCCCGCGCTCGCCGCCGGCGCATCCGCATGAGGCCGGCGATGCCCACCCCGCCCGCGAGCGCGCTCTGCATGGGGGACGTGGTCCACCAGCGGCTGCGCCCCGTGCGCCACCGCCTGCGCTACCGCGTGTATGCCCTGTGGCTGGACGTGGACGAACTGCCGCAGCTCGCGCGGCGCCTGCGGCTTTTCTCGCTCAACCGCTTCAACCTGTTCGGACTGCACGAGCGGGACTACGGCTCCGGCAGCGGCGACACCCTGCGCGGCCATGTGGAGCGCCAGCTGGCCGCCGCCGGCCTCGCAGCACCGGGCGGCCCGATCCGCATGCTGACGATGCCGCGCATCCTGGGCTACGCCTTCAACCCGCTCACGGTCTACCTGTGCCACCGTGCCGACGGCGGCCTGCGGGCGGTGCTCTACGAAGTCAACAACACCTTCGGGGAACGCCACAGCTACCTCGTCGAGGTTCCCGAGGCGCAGGCGCACGGCGCGCGGCAGCGGCACGCCTGCGACAAGAGCTTCCACGTTTCGCCGTTCCTGCCGCTGTCGCTGCGCTATGCCTTCGATCTGCAGCGCCCGGACGGATGCGGCGACGCCCTGGTCCTCGGTGTGACGGCCGCCGACGCCGAAGGCACCGTGCTCAGCGCCACCTGGCGGCTGCGCACCGGCCCGCTCACCGACGGCACGCTGGCCCGCGCGTTCGCCACCCATCCCCTGCTCACGCTCAAGGTGATGGGCGCGATCCACTGGGAGGCCCTGCGGCTGTGGCTCAAGGGCGCGGGCTTCCACCCGAAACCGCCGGCTCCCGCGAATTCCCTGTCCATCATCCGCCCGGAAGAAACATGACGCCCTCCCCGACTTCGCCCACGGACGCCGCGAGCAGCCTGCCCTCGCCCCAGCCCGTCCACCCGGACCGCCGGCCGCTGCAGGCCGCCGGCTGGCTGCAGCGGCCGCTGGAACGGCTGCTGCGCCGCCTGCTCGGCACGATGGCCTGCGGCGCGCTGTGCATCCAGTTGCCGGACGGCCGGCAGCTCACCGGCCACGGTGGCCAGCCCGGCCCGCATGCCGCGCTGGTCCTGCATGGCTGGAAGCCCGTCTGGCGCCTGCTCACGGGCGGCGACCTGGGGCTGGCGGAGGGCTATCGCCTCGGCGAATGGAGCAGCCCCGACCTCGCCGCGCTGCTCGAGTGCGGCATCCGCAACGAAGCCCCCTGGAGCGGCGCGATCGCGGGCGGCCTGCCCGCGCGCTGGGCACACCGGCTGCGCCACCTGCTGCGCGCCAACACCCGCAGCGGCAGCCGCCGCAACATCGCCTTCCACTACGACCTGGGCAACGACTTCTATGCGCAGTGGCTGGACGCATCGATGCTCTACTCCAGCGCGATCTACCCCACGGGCCGCGAATCGCTGGAAGAAGCGCAGGCGATCCGGCTGGCGCACATCGCCCGGCAGATCGCGCCGCTGCCGGGCCAGCGGGTGCTGGAGATCGGCTGCGGGTGGGGTGCGCTCGCGGTGGACCTCGCCCGGCGCGGCGCCGAGGTGATCGGCATCACGCTGTCCGCGGAGCAGTTGCGGTTCGCGCGGGACCGCGTATCCCGCGCCGGCCTGGAGCGCGCGGTGGAGCTGCGGCTGCAGGACTACCGCGACGTGCAGGGCACGTTCGACCACATCGTCTCCATCGAGATGCTGGAGGCGGTGGGCGAAGCGTACTGGCCCACCTATTTCGCGACCCTGCGCGATCGCCTGCGCCCCGGCGGCCGGGCCGTGCTGCAGGTGATCACCATCGCCGACGGCCATTTCGAGCACTACCGCGAGGGTGCGGACTTCATCCAGCGCTACATCTTCCCCGGCGGCATGCTGCCCTCGCCGGCAGTGCTGCGGGAGCAGGCCGCGCGCGCGGGCCTGTGCATCGCGGCGGAAGAAACCTTCGGCCCCAGCTACGCCACGACGCTGGCGCACTGGCGCGAGCGCTTCCAGCGGTCGTGGCCGCAGATCGCACCGCTCGGATTCGACGAGCCGTTCCGGCGGCTCTGGGAGTACTACCTCGGCTACTGCGAGGCAGGTTTCCGCGCGGGGCACATCGACGTGGGGCTCTACACGCTGGTGCACGCCTGACGCGCGGGCGCCGCGCCGAGCCCCCGGCCGAAAAATCCGCGGTGGCGCCTGCCACGCGGGGCTTACCGAGCGGCGAGGACATGCCAGAATCCCGGCCATGCCCGACCTCTCGGCCTACGCGGTCACCGCTGCCGCCCCGTCCCGACGCACCGACGACAGCACCATGGCCGTGCTGTACCGGGCCGCGCTCGGGCCGATCGGCGCCGCGCGCTATCTGCAAGCCTTCGAGCGTTTCGACAGTGCCGGCCGCACCCTGCCCGGCTGGAACTGGGCGGCCGCGCTCTGCACGCTGAACTGGATGCTCTTTCGCCGGCTCTGGGGCGCCGCGCTGGTGTACGTGGCGGCCCTGGAAGGGCTGGCCCTGCTGGCGGTCGCGGTAGGGCACTACACCGGCACATTGCCGATGCCGGTGCTCGCCGGGCTCGGGCTGGCGGTGCTGCTGGCCGCCACCGTGGTCCCGGGGCTCTACGGCCACGCCATCGTCCATGGCGATGTCCGCAAGCGCATCACCAAGGCGCTGTCCGGCTCGGCCACGCTCGCGCAGGCCCAGGCGCAGCTCGCCCAGCAAGCCCCGACGCGGCGCCGCCTCGTCGGGATCGCCGCCATCAACGCCGTGCTGGCACTGTTGCTGGCCGCCCTCGTGCTGCTGCAACCGTTGCCGCAGGGCTCGCCCGCCACGCCCCACGACACACCCACCGCGGCGCCCGCGGCAGCGGCAGCGGCAGCGGCGCCATTCGCATCCGCCTCCAAATCGGGAGCGGCATCGGCGCCGCTGCCGGCCTCCCCGGGCGCATCCGACGCCGCCGTCGGCGCGGCCGGGCCCGCCTCTGCGGCCTCCGCTGCTGCCCCGAGCGCTTCCGTACCTGCCCCGAGCGCTTCCGCACCTGCCCTGTCCGCGCCTGCCTCCGCTGCCGCAGCGGACAGCCCAGTGCCTGCCGCGCCCTC
>NZ_JAUZUQ010000023.1:0-65838 GCF_031844105.1 Acidovorax sp. PRC11
GTTCATGCTCATCTTCACGTTCGCGATGTCCACACCCGTGTGGTCCGACTTCACGCGGACCTTCACGTTGTAGTCCACCACGCGCTTGACGGGGACCAGGATTTTCATGGGATGACCTCGTTGG
The DNA here is from genome assembly GCF_031844105.1 of Acidovorax sp. PRC11. Classification (NCBI taxonomy): domain Bacteria; kingdom Pseudomonadati; phylum Pseudomonadota; class Betaproteobacteria; order Burkholderiales; family Comamonadaceae; genus Acidovorax; species Acidovorax sp. PRC11. The sequence goes on from NZ_JAUZUQ010000023.1 coordinate 125, forward strand.
ATAAAGAAGGGAAGAAAAGGAAGGGGATGCAGTTGGAATCAGGAAGCCCGGTCACTCGGATGCGATGCCCTTGTCGCGGATGATCCCGCCCCACTTGGCGTAGTCCTGCCGCACGCGCTCGGCCATCTGGGCCGGGTCCTGGAAGTGCGCGATCGCGCCCGCGCCCAGCAGCCGGTCCTGCACGTCCTTCTCGGCCAGGATCTGCCGCACCTCGCCGGCCACGCGGTCCACCACCGCCTTCGGCGTGCCGCGCGGCGCCATCAGGCCGCCCCACGACACCGCGTCGTAGCCCTGGAAGCCCTGCTCGGCGATCGTCGGCACGTCGGGCAGCATGGTCACGCGCCGCGGCGAGCCCACGGCGAGGGCGCGCAGCTTGCCGGCCTGCACGTGCGGCAGCGCGGCCACGAGGTCGGCATACATCACCGGCACCTGGCCGCCGATGGTGTCGGTGATCGCGGGCACGCCGCCCTTGTAGGGCACGTGCTGCATGTCGAAGCCGCCCATCTGCTTGAGCAGTTCCATGCTCAGGTGGCCGAAGCTGCCGGTGCCCGAGCTGGTGTAGTTCATCGGCGTCTTCTGCGCCTTGGCATGGGCGATGAGCTGCGGCAGGGTCTTCACGTCGGGCAGCTGCGCGGGATTGACCACCACCACGATCGGCAGGTCGTACACCGTGGCCACGGGCGTGAAGTCCTTGAGCGTGTCGTAGCCGGTCTTCTTGTAGAGGTGCGGCGCCAGCAGCGTGGGCGTGGCCAGCATCATCAGCGTGTAGCCGTCGGGATCGGACTTGGCCACCTGCAGCGCGGCGATCGAGCCCGAGGCGCCCGGCCGGTTGTCCACCACCACGGCCTGGCCGAGCCGCTCGGCCAGCTTCTGCCCCACGATGCGCGACGCCGTGTCGGTGGGCCCGCCCGCGGGGAAAGGCACCACCAGCCGGATCATCTTGCCGGGCCAGGCGCCGCCCGGCGCGGATGGCTGCGCCCCGGCGTGGCCGGCCGGCAGCAGCGCGAGCGGCCCGGCGGCGGCGAGGCCCAGCAGCGTGCGGCGGGTGGCGCGGGCCAGGGGGGCGGTGGGGAACAAAGGCATTCGTCGGGTCTCCGGTTCGGTTCTGGGTTCAGGAAAAGCAGGGAAAGAACAATCGATGCGGCGCCCTTTCAGCGCCGCCATGGCAGAAGCCCGCGCTCATCGGGCACGGGGCCGGCGCGGCTGCGCGCAGGCCCCTTCGCCCGTCAGTCGAGCTTGGCGCCGGCCGCCTCGACCAGGGCCTTCCAGACCGGCATGTCGCGGCGGTAGTTGGCCTGGAAGGCTTCGGGGCTGTTCATGAGCGGCATGAAGCCCGCGCCGCGGATGCGTTCGAGCAGCTTCGGATCGCGGGCGATCTCGCGCAGGTGCCCCTGGAGCACGTCCATCACTTCCTTGGGCAGGTTCGCGGGGCCGCCCATGGCGACCCAGCCGAAGACGGCATAGGCATCGTCCGTCACGCCCTGCTCGTGGATCGTGGGCAGCTGCGGCAGGATGTCCATGCGCTGCATGCCGGTCACGCCGATGGCCTTGAGGCGGCCCGAGTCGATGAAGGGCTTGGTGTTCTGCGCGCTGGAGAAGCACAGCTGCAATTGGCCGCCGATCAGGTCCTGGATCATCGGCGCCTCGCCCTTGTAGGCCACGTGGGCCATGTCGGCATCCTGCGTCTTGCTCATGTAGGCGCCGCCCAGGTGCGCGTACGAGCCCACGCCCCACGAGCCGTACGAGACTTTGCCCCGGTTCGCCTTCACGTAGGCGAGCAGTTCCTTCATGTTGCTGGCGGGCACCGAGGGGTGCACCACCAGCGTGACGGGCGCGGCCGCGATCTGCGTGATCAGCGTCAGGTCCTTCTGCGGGTCGTAGGGCAGCCTGGTGTAGAGGAACTGGTTGATCAGCATCGAGGTGCTGAGCGAGAGCAGCAGCGTGTAGCCATCGGGCGCGGCCTTGGCGACCGCGTCGGTGCCCAGGATGCCGGCGGCGCCGCCCCGGTTGTCCACCACCACCGGCTGGCCCAGGCGCTGCGACAGGGCTTCGCCCACGCTGCGGGCGATGATGTCGGTGGCGCCGCCGGCGTTGAACGGCACGATGAGCTTGATCGGCTTGGTGGGCCATGCGGCCGCCTTGGGGGTCTGGGCGGGGGCCGTGCCCAGCCAGCCGGCGCCGCCGAGCGCGGCCATGCCGTGCAGCACGGCGCGGCGGTTGAATCGGGAACCTGTCATGGTGTTGTCTCCGGGGGTTCTCTGGGGAGGATCGGCTCCGGTGCGCCGCCTCTGCGGGCGGCCTGCTGCACCGGGCCGGCGGGGGGAATCAGGCGGGCGGCAAGGGCGCCTCCGGCAGGGTCAGCACGCCGCGCTGCTGCAGGCCCTGCAGTGCCTCGTCGCTCAGCTGCAGCAGGCGCTGCAGCACTTCGCGCGTGCCCTCGCCCAGCGTGGGCGGCGCATGGCGGATCGGCAGGCGCTGGCCGTCGATGCGGTAAGGCGGCGCGAACACCGGCGTGGTGCCCACCACGGGGTGCGGCATGTCCTGCAGCAGGCCGCCGCGCCGCGTGCGCTCGCTGGTGAGCGCTTCGTGCAGGCCGGCCACCTTGCCGCAGGGAATGCCGCAGGCCGTCATGCGCTCCAGCAGCACGTCGCGCGGGAAGCCGCGGATCAGCTCCGTGAGCATCGGGCCGATCTCGTGCCGGTTCTTCGCGCGCTGCACGTTGGTGGCGAAGCGCGGGTCTTCCACGATGTCGGGCCGTTCGATCACCTGGCGGCAGAACTTGTCGAACTGCGCGTTGTTGCCCACGGCGATGATGAGCGGGCCATCGGCCGCATCGAACATGCCGTAGGGCACGATGGACGGATGGGCGTTGCCGTAGCGTGCCGGGTCGTGCCCCAGCTGCATCGCGTCGAGCCCGTAGTAGCCGGTGACCATGAGGCCGCAGTCGTAGAGCGCCATCTCGATGAGGCGGCCCCGGCCGGTACGGCTGCGCTGGAACAGCGCCGCCAGCACGGCCTGCGCGGCGTACATGCCGGTCATCAGATCGACCACGGCCACGCCGAATTTCAGCGGCGGCTGCGAGGCCTCGCCGTTGAGCGCCATGAGCCCCGTCTCGCCCTGGATCACCAGGTCGTAGCCCGGCCGCTTCGCCTCCGGGCCGGTCACGTCGTAGCCGGCCACGGCGCAGTAGATCAGGTCGGGCCTGATCGCCTTGAGCTGCTCGTAGCCCAGGCCCAGCTTCTCGGCGCCGCCGGTCTTGAAGTTGTGGATCACCACGTCGAACTGCGGCAGCAGCTCGTGCACGATCTTCGCGCCCTCGGCGCTCTGCAGGTCCAGCGTGATCGACCGCTTGTTGCGGTTCATGCTGTTGTAGTAGGTGGTCTCGGTCTTGCCGATGCGCATGCCCCAGTCGCGCGTGTCGTCGCCGCGGCCGGGATGCTCCACCTTCACCACCTCGGCGCCGAAATCGGCCAGCACCTGGCCGCACAGCGGCCCGGCGAACACGCGCGAGAGATCGAGCACGCGCACGCCCTCCAGCGGAAAGTCGATGGCGTCGGTCGATGCGGTGTCAGGGGTGGTGGCGTTCAATGTCTTGTCTCCAGTCATTCGTTCATTGTGGTGCGGCGGGCGGCGCGGCCGCAGCCCCCTGCGCGACCCGGTACGGAAAGCGCGTCAGCCCGCCGGGCCGCGCAGCCGCACGTAATCGGGCGCGCGCTTTTCCAGGAAGGCGGCGATGCCCTCGCGCGACTCTTCGGTCTCCTGCGACAGCACCATGCTCTGCGCCTCGCTCTCCAGTTGCTCTTCCAGCGTGGCCTGGGGCGCCGCCAGGCACAGCGCCTTGATGCGCGCCATGGCCTGCTGCGGCCCGTTCGCCACGCTGCCGGCCAGTGCCAGCGCACCGGCCAGCGCCTCGCCGGGCTCGGCCAGGCGGTTGACGGCGCCGAGGGCATGCAGGCGCTCGCCCGAGATGCGCTCGCCCGTCAGGCACAGCTCCGTGAGCACCTGGCGCGACACGAACTCGGCCAGGAACGCCGTCGCGCCGCCGTCGGGCGTGAGCCCGACCTTCACATAGGCCACCGAGAAGACGGCATTGCGCGCCGCCACCAGCATGTCGCAGGCCAGCGCCAGCGACAGGCCCGCGCCGGCCGCCGCGCCTTCCACGGCGGCGATCACCGGCTTGCCGCTGCCGCGCACCGCGCGGATCAGGTCGTGCAGGCCTTCCAGCTTGGCGCGGCGCTCTTCGATGGGCAGCTCGCGCCGCTTCGCCAATTGGCGCAGGTCGCCACCCGCGCAGAAGTGGCCGCCTTCGCCGGTGAGCACGATGGCGCCCACCGCGGGATCCTGCTGCGCTGCGGCCAGCGCCCCGGTCAGCGCGGCGTAGAACGCGGGCGACAGGGCGTTGCGCGCGGCGGTGTTGTTGTTGCTGAGCACCAGCACGGCGCCTTCTCGGCGCTGCAGCAGGGGCGCGGTCGTCTCCGTCATGGGGCTGGATCCTTCTCGTTTTTAAGCCGGTTGACCAAGGGCGATGTAGCGCGCCAGATGGTGGTCTTCATCGCCCAGCTGGTGGTCGATCATCACCAGCCGCTTCGCATAGTGCGCCAGCGGCAGCTCCCAGGTCATGCCGATGCCCCCATGCATCTGGATGCTTTCCTCGGCCACCAGGGTGCCGATGCGGCCGATGCTGAACTTGGCCGCCGAGAGCGCCCGCTCGCGCGCGGTGCGGTCGGTGCCGTCGATCGCGGCCGCGGCGTTGATGACGGCCGAGCGGGCCTGCTCCACCTCCAGCAGCAGATCGGCCATGCGGTGCTGCAGCGCCTGGAAGCTGCCGATCGGCACGCCGAACTGCTTGCGGGTGCGCAGGTATTCCAGCGTGTGTTCCTTGGCCACGTCCATCGCGCCCACGGCCTCGGCGCAGAGCGCCAGCAGGCCCCAGCCCACGGCGCGTTCCAGCAGCGCGGCGCCCTCGCCTTCCGCGCCCAGCAGCGCCCCGGCGCCCACGGCCACGTTCGTGAAGACCAGTTCGGCCGTGCGGCCGCCATCGATGCGGCCATGGGCCCGGCGGGTGAGGCCCGCGGCATCGCCCGGCACGAGGAACAGCGATATGCCCGCGGCATCGAAGCTGCCGCCGCCCGTGCGGGCCGACACCAGCAGCCAGCCGGCGCTGGCGCCGAACAGCACCACGCCCTTGGCGCCGTCGATCACCCAGCCATCGCCCGCGCGGCGCGCGGTGGCCGTGACGCGCGTCGGCTCGTAGTGGCCGCCCGGCTCGTCGTGCGCCAGCGCGGCCACGGCCTCGCCGGACATCAGCGGCGCCAGCACGGCGTCTTTCTGCGCGTCGCTGCCGGCCGCCGCCACGGCGCGGCCCACCACCAGGGCGCCCAGCAGGGGTTCGGCCACCAGGCCGCGGCCCAGGCGCTCGAACACCACGCTGACGTCGAAGCCCGCGCCGCCGAAGCCGCCATCGGCCTCGGTGAACAGCGCGCCGATCGCGCCCAGGTCGGCGAAGCCGCGGTACAGCGCGGGGCTGTGGCCCTGCGCGCCGTAGGCGGCGTGGTTGCGCTGCTCGATGCCGGACTGCCCGGCGATGAAGCGGTCCAGCGTGTCCGCCAGCATGCGGCGGTCTTCGGTGTGTTCGAAATTCATGGCGTCACAGTCCGAGGATCATCTTGGAGATGATGTTTTTCTGGATCTCGTTGGAGCCGCCGAAGATCGACAGCTTGCGGTAGTTGAAGTAGTTGGCAGCGGCGGCGGCGGCACCATCCGGCCCCACGGCCCGGTCTTCGTGGCCGGCATGCAGCGCCTCTTCCTCGAAGGGCAGCGCGTAGGGGCCCATGGCGCGGCGCGTGAGCGAGAGGATCTCCTGGCGGATCTCGGTGCCGCGGATCTTCAGCATGGAGCTTTCCGCGCCCGGCACGCCGCCGCCGGCCACCGCGGCGATCACGCGCAGGTTGGTGGTCTTCATGTTCTCCAGGTCGATTTCCACGCGGGCGAGGCGCGCGGCGAACAGCGGGTCCTGCGCGAGCGGACGGCCGTTGCACTGCACGGTGGCGGCCACGCGCTTCAACTTCTCCAGCGCGGCCACCGAGAAGCCCACGCCCGCGATGTTGGTGCGCTCGTAGGTGAGCAGGTACTTGGCATAGGTCCAGCCCTTGTTCTCCTCGCCCACCAGGTTCCCGGCCGGCACCTCTACATCGGTGAAGAACACCTCGTTCACCTCGTGCTCGCCGTCCAGCGTGATGATCGGGCGCACCTCGACGCCGGGCGAGCGCATGTCCACCAGCAGGAAGCTGATGCCCGACTGCGCCTTGGCCTCGCGGTCGGTGCGCACCAGGCAGAAGATCATGTTGGCGTGCTGGCCGAGCGTGGTCCAGGTCTTCTGCCCGTTGACGACGTAGTGGTCGCCCTGGCGGACAGCCGTGGTCTTCACAGAGGCCAGGTCCGAGCCCGCGCCGGGCTCCGAATAGCCCTGGCACCACCAGTCCTCGCCGCTCAGGATGCGCGGCAGCCAGTACTGCTTCTGCGCCTCGCTGCCGTACTTGATCAGCACCGGGCCCAGCATGTTCACGCCGAAGGGCACGATGCGCGGCGCGCCGGCCAGCGCGCATTCGTTCTCGAAGATGAACTTCTGCACGGCGTTCCAGCCCGGCCCGCCGTATTGCCCGGGCCAGTGGTTCGCGAGCCAGCCGCGCGCGTTCAGGATCGCGTGCCAGCGCTCCATGTCGGCCTTGTCCAGGCGCAGGCCGGCGCGCACCTTGTGCGACAGGTCGGCGGGCAGGTGCTCTTTCAGGAAGGCCTGCACTTCGTCGCGGAAGGCCTCCTCCTGGGGGGTGAATTGCAGATCCATGGGGTCTTTCGTGGGTCGCTCGTGCAGTCGTTCGGTCAGTGCGTTTCGGCGGCGGCGCGGTTCAGGCTGCCGAAGTCGCGGCCCTCGGCCACCAGCTTTTCCAGCAGCGGCGCGGGCGTCCAGAAGAGGGGGTCTTCCTGCGCGAATTCGCGGATGTCGGCCAGGATCTTCGGCAGGCCCACCGTGTCGGCGTAGTGCATCGGCCCGCCGCGGAAGCGCGGGAATCCGTAGCCCGACAGAAAGGTCACGTCCACATCCAGCGGCCGCAGGGCGATGCCCTCCTCCACCACCTTCGCACCTTCGTTGACCATGGCGGCCAGGTAGCGGCGCATGATCTCTTCCGGCGTGAAGCTGCGCGGCACGACGCCCTTCTTCGCGCGCTCGGCATCGACGATCGCCAGCACCTCCGGATCGGGCTGGCCGGTGCGGGCGCCCTCCGGGTACAGGTAGAAGCCGCGCCCGGTCTTCTGGCCGAACCAGCCGCGCTCGCAGATGCGGTCGGCGATCTCCACGTAGCGCGCGTTGGGGTCGCGCGTGGCGGCCCGGCGCTTGCGCGTGGCCCAGCCGATGTCGCCGCCGGCCAGGTCGGTCACCTGGAACGGGCCCATCGGGTAGCCGAAACCGCGCACCGCCGCGTCGATCTCATAGGGCGACGCACCGTCTTCCATGAGGTAATCGGCCGCCTGCTTGTACACGGCCAGGATGCGGTTGCCGATGAAGCCATCGCACACGCCGGCGCGCACCGGCACCTTCTTCATCGTCCTGGCCAGCGCGAAGGCCGTGGCGACCACGTCGGCGCTCACCTTGGCCGGCACCACGATCTCCAGCAGCCTCATGATGTTGGCCGGGCTGAAGAAGTGCAGCCCGATCACGTCCTGCGGGCGCTGCGTGGCGGCGGCGATGGCGTCGATGTCCAGGTACGAGGTGTTGGTGGCGAGCACGGCGCCGGGCTTGCAGACGCGGTCCAGCTCGCGGAACACCGCCTTCTTGACCTCCAGGTCCTCGAACACCGCCTCGATCACCAGATCGGCCGCGGCGATGTCTTCGTAGCGCGTGCTGCCGATGTAGCGCGCCATCACGGCGGCCTTGGCGTCGGCGGTCATGCGGCCCTTGGCGACGAGGCCGTCGTAGACCTTCTCCACATGAGCGCGGCCCCGGGCCAGCGAGGCGTCGTCGCGCTCGATCATCGTCACGGGCAGGCCGGCGTCCAGCGCCGACACGGTGATGCCCGCGCCCATGGTGCCGCCGCCGATGACGGCGATGGACGTGATCGGCCGCGGCGCCGCGGCCTTCGCCTCCGGCACCTTGGCGACCTCGCGCTCGGCGAAGAAGGCGTGGATCAATCCCGCGCGCTGCGGGCTCGCCAGGCACTCCATGAAGGCCGCGCGCTCGCGCTGCATGCCTTCGTCGAAGGGCAGCTCCACGGCGTTGCGCACGCATTCGACGATCTTCTGCGGCGAGAAGAGGCCGCGCGATTTCTTGGCGGTGTCGGCCGCGAGCGCGTCCAGCTCGGCCAGCGCCGCGGCCTTGTCTGCGATGGCGACGTCGCGCGTGCGGCGCAGCGGCGCCTGCGCCGCCTGCAGCTCCTGCACGCAGGCCAGGCCCGCGGCCACTGCGTCGCTGCCGTCCACCAGCCGGTCCACCAGGCCGGCGGCCAGGGCCGCCTTGGCGCTCAAAGGCTTGCCGCTCAGCATCATCTCGGCGGCCGGCTTGACGCCCATCAGCCGCGGCGCGCGCTGCGTGCCGCCCGCGCCGGGCAGCAGGCCCAGGTTCACTTCGGGCAGGCCGAGCTGCGCGCCCGGCAGCGCCACGCGGTAGTGCGCCGCGAGCGCCACTTCCAGCCCACCGCCCAGCGCCGCGCCATGGATGGCGGCCACCACGCGCTTGCCGCAGGATTCGATGCGCTGGCAGACCTCGGGCAGCGAGGGCTCCACGGGCGGCTTGCCGAATTCGCGGATGTCGGCACCCGCGATGAAGGCCTTGCCTTCGCCCACGATCAGCACCGCCTGCACATCGGCCCGCGATTCGGCCTCGCCGATGGCGTCGCGCAGGCCCTGGCGCACCGCCGCGCCGAGCGCGTTCACGGGCGGGTTGTCGATGCGGACGACGAGAACGTCGCCCTGCAGGCGCGTTTGCACGGGCGAAGCGGTAGCCGCTGCTGAGGTCATGCCTTTGTCTCCTGGATAACTGTTCCGGGACATTCTTGCGGCGACAATGTTTTCTGACAATCCCATCATCCATTGACAGACTGTCAAAGGATTTCAACCAATCCCACCGAACGCGCCTATGGACCTGCCCTCGCTGACCCTGCTGGTCGAGATCATCGACAGCGGCAACCTGAGCCAGGCCGCGCGCAAGCTGCGCATGACCCGCGCCAACGTGAGCTACCACCTCACCAAGCTGGAGAAGGCGGTGGGCGTGCAGCTGGTGCAGCGAACCACGCGCCGGGTGGAGCCCACCGAGATCGGCCTGCGGCTCTACGAGCATGGCCGCACCATCCGCAACGAGCTGATGGCCGCGCAGGAGGCCGTCACCACGCTGGGCCAGGGCCTGCAGGGCCGCGTGGGCATCAGCGTGCCCAGCGGCTACGGGCAGATCGTGATGGGCGACTGGCTGATCGAATTCAAGCGCACGTACCCGGGCATCGTGCTGGACGTGCTGTTCGAGAACCGCGCCGACAACCTGCGCGACGAGGTGGACATCGCCATCCGCGTGGTGCAGGAGCCGCCCCTATCGCTCGTGGCGCGCAGCCTGGGCAACGTGCGCTACCTGGCCTGCGCCTCCGCCGACTACGCCCGCCGGCACGGCCTGCCGCGCACGCTGCATGCGCTGCGCGCCGGCCCGGTCATCACGGCCGGCGTGACCGGGCGCCAGCTGCGCCTCGCCGCCTACCAGGGCGCCGAGCGGCACGAGGTGCTGCTGGAGCCCACGCTGATCTCCGAGCACTTCCCATTCTTGCGCCAGGGCATCCTCGCCGGGCTGGGCGTGGGGCTGGTGCCCGACTACGTGGTGCAGGACGCGATCGCCACCGGCGAGGTACTGACCACGCTCGACGAGTACCGCCTCAGCATCTTCGGCACCCACATGTACCTGCTGTACCTGCCCAACCGCCACCAGACGCGGGCCGTGCGCACCTGCATCGACTTCCTGCTGGACAAGGCGCGGCATGCGCAAGGAGGACCGGACGCAGCGGCGGGAGAAGGAGACAGCCGGACGGCAGCCCCACCGGCGGCCATCGCGGCCGAGGCCGCGGCCCCGGCGCAGGCGCAGGCGCCTGCCGGCCGCTCGTGACACCCCGGCACAGAAAAAACCCCGCCGTGTCGCCACGGCGGGGTTTTTCGTCCTGCGCTTTCCTGCCGGCAGCCCGAACCCGGCTGCCGTGGAGCCATCAGCCCTGCGCGTTCTGCAGCGCGGCGATGCGCTCCTCGATCGGCGGGTGGGTGCTGAACAGCTTGCCGATGCCGCCGGAGATGCCCATGGCCTGCAGGCCCTTGGGCAGTTCGGCCGGGTGCATGCCGCCCAGGCGGGCCAGCGCGTTGATCATCGGCTGGCGGCGGCCCATGAGGCGGGCGGCGCCCGCATCGGCGCGGAATTCGCGCTGGCGGCTGAACCAGGCCACGATCATCGAGGCGAGGAAGCCCAGCACGATGTCGAGCACGATGGTGGTGACCATGTAGCCGATGCCGGGGCCGGAGCTGTTCTCGTCGTTGCGGCGCAGGAAGCTGTCCACCGCGTAGCCGATCACGCGCGAGAGGAACACCACGAAGGTGTTCATCACGCCCTGGATCAGCGTCATGGTGACCATGTCGCCGTTGGCGATGTGGGCCACCTCGTGGCCGATCACGGCCTCGACCTCCTCGCGGGTCATGCCCTGCAGCAGGCCGGTGGACACCGCCACGAGGGCGTTGTTCTTGAAGGCGCCGGTGGCGAAGGCGTTCGGGTCGCCCTCGAAGATGCCGACCTCGGGCATGCCGATGCCGGCCTGGTCGGCGAACTTGCGCACGGTCTGGACGATCCAGGCCTCGTCGGGCGAGCCCGTGCCGTCGATCACGCGCACGCCGGAACTCCACTTGGCGACCGGCTTGCTGATGAGCAGCGAGATGATCGCGCCGCCGAAGCCCATGATGAAGGCGAAGCCGAGCAGCGCCCCCAGGTTGAGGCCGTTGGCCGTCAGGTAGCGGTTGACGCCGAGCAGGCTGGCGACGATGCCCAGCACCACCACGACGGCCAGGTTGGTGAGCAGAAATAGCGCGATGCGTTTCATCGAAGGTTCTCCACGAAGGGGAAGCGTTGGGTGCGGGGGGAAGATACGGCCTGGTACCGGACCCGGCACGACAGTAATTTGGGGATGTCGGTCGGGCGTTCAAGCCGCCGTGTCAGCGCGGAGGGACCCCTGTTGTGTACTGTGATGCGGGGCGTGCGCTGCGGAACACGGAAGAGTCATCATAGAAGGAAAAGTTCTCGTTTTCGGCCCACCAGCCGGGCACCCCCAGCACGGGAAGGGGCGTGAACGGCTTGGCCTCCAGCCGCCCGGGCTGCAGCGCGCCGGCCAGCCATGCATCCACGTCCGCTACGCTTTCAGGAGCATCCGGCACCAGCAACACGTGGGCCGTGAGCGGTTTGCGGGGCCTCACCAATTGCTCCAGCAGGGCATGGCCGAAAATTTCCAGGCGCGCCTGCCGCCAGAGCGGGCGCAGGTCCGTGAACAGCCGGCGCCACGCGCGCGCGGCCAGCGCCTCCCGCAGCTCCCGGGGCGCGAACAGCACCGCCCCGTTCTCGTCGAACACCGTGACCGCATCGCGCAGCGGGCCGCGCACGGCGCCGACGCCCTGGGTGGCGATGGCGCCGGCCTGCAGGGCATTGAGCCGGCGCTTGGCCTGCGGGTAATGCAGCCAGATCAGGCCGTTGAAGAAATCGTGCAGGTTCTCGCGGGTGGGGACGGTGCCGGTGCCGTAGATGAAACCTTCGTAAGGCATGCCCCTGGCCAGCACGGCCTGGGGCACGAAGCGCATGCCGGCTCCCGCGCCCGTGGCAGCGAGCCCGCCCATGCCGTCCATGGCCGCACGGTTCAGTGCGTCCGGCAGGGTCATGCCGGCACGCCACGCGGACTCCACCTGGGCGCCGAGGGCCGACAGCGGCTGCAGCCACGGCGGCTCCGCGCCGAAAACGTCGAGTGCCGGCACTCAGCGCGGGGGCAGCAGGTAGCGCACGGTATTGGGCTGGCGGGCGGGCAGCAACTCGAAATCGTTCGGAAATTTCTTGAAGAGCTTGGTGGAGGCCGCGTTCTTGCCGAGCAGCTTCGCATCGTGCAACAGCTTCACGATCTCGCCCAGAGGCTGCGTGCTTCCGCCTTCCAGTGCGGGGGCGTGGCGCAGGATCTGCTGCACCGTGACCTGATCGGGTAGCTGGGCGGCGCTTTTCGCGCGCGGGGCGGGTGCCGGTGTCTTTTTGGCCGCGGCCGTCGCCTTCTTCGCGGGGGTCTTCCTGGCGGGTGCCTTTTTCGCAGCCGCCTTTTTGGCGGGCGCGGGCGACGGCCCGCCCTCCACGGCGGCCTTGTCGGCCGCCACCCGCTTGGCGGGCACGGCCTTCCTGGCGGGGGCCTTCTTGGCCGGCAAGGCGGGTTGCATCGTGGCGGCCGCAGGCACCAGTGGCGTGCCGACGTCCGCCGCGGTGGCCGTGAAAGCGTCCTGCGCAGGCCCCCCCACGAATAGCACCTTGTCGTACGCATCGACGGCCTCGGGGGCCATCTTGCCCCGCTCGGTGACACAAACGACCCGGAAACCACGTTCCCTCAGACGCAGCACCAGCGGCACGAAGTCCGCATCGCCGGACCCGATGGCGATCGTTCCGGGCCGCGGCGTCGCAAACGACAACTCCATGGCATCCACGGCCAGGGCCACGTCGGTGGTGTTCTTCGACAGCGGAAGATTCACGTAGGGACGGATCAGCCGCGTGCGGAGCACCTCCGCCAGCCCCTTGAGCTTTTCGGGGCTTCCGTAGGCGCGGCGCAGGGAGGTCCGGCCCTCCGAGTCCTCCAGGACACGGCATGCCTCTTCCACCCAGGGCGCCGCGCACAGGTTGTCTGCATCGATGAAAAACGCCGTCATGGGCTTTCCTTCCGTGTGTCTGCCGCTCGAGCGTTCAACGACGGCTCACGCCACCACGCGCCACGCCAGCGCCTCGCCCGAGCGCAGCGGCTTGAGCAGCGCCTCGCCGAAGGGGAAGCTCTCGGGCGGGGTCCAGGATTCGCGGCGCAGCGTCAGGGTGCCCTCGTTGCGCGGCAGGCCGTAGAAGGCCGGGCCGTGCAGGCTGGCGAAGCCTTCCAGGCGGTCGAGCGCGCCGGCGTTGTCGAACGCCTCGGCATACAGTTCCATGGCCGCGTGCGCGCTGTAGCAGCCCGCGCAGCCGGTGGCATGCTCCTTGAGGTGGGCGGCGTGCGGCGCGCTGTCGGTGCCGAGGAAGAACTTCGGGCTGCCGCCGGTGGCGGCCTCCACGAGCGCGAGCCGGTGCGTCTCGCGCTTGAGCACCGGCAGGCAGTAGTAGTGCGGGCGGATGCCGCCCGTGAAGATGGCGTTGCGGTTGAACAGCAGGTGCTGCGGCGTGATCGTGGCCGCGGTGTACGCATCGCTGGCGGCCACGTACTGTGCCGCCTCGCGGGTGGTGATGTGCTCGAAGACGATCTTCAGTTCGGGGAAATCGCGGCGCAGCGGGATGAGCTGCTGCTCGATGAACACCGCCTCGCGGTCGAAGAGATCGACCTCGCTGCCCGTGACCTCGCCGTGCACCAGCAGCAGCAGGCCGGCCTTCTGCATGGCCTCCAGCACGGGGTAGATCTTGCGCAGTTCGGTCACGCCGGCATCGCTGTTGGTGGTGGCGCCGGCCGGGTACAGCTTGCAGGCGACGACGCCGGCTTCCTTCGCGCGCGCGATCTCCTCGGGCGGCAGGTTGTCGGTGAGGTAGAGCGTCATCAGCGGCTCGAAGCGCACGCCCTCGGGCACGGCGGCCAGGATGCGGTCCTTGTACGCCAGGGCCTGCGCGGCCGTGGTGACGGGCGGCCGCAGGTTGGGCATGATCACCGCCCGTCCGAACTGCGCCGCCGTGTGGGGCACGACGGTCAGCAGCGGCTCGCCGTCGCGCACATGCAGGTGCCAGTCGTCGGGCCGGATGATGGTGAGCGTGTCCACCGGTGCGGAGGCCGGGGAGGATGCGGAGGGGGTGGGGCGTGCGGCAGCGGTCATGGGGGGCGATTCTCCCATCGCCGCCCGGCCGTGCCCACGGCGCGCACCCATAAAAAACCCTGCCCTCCGTGAGGAGGACAGGGTGAAACCCCGGATGACGGGGTGAGGGGGGACGGGAGGGAGGGGAGCGGTGCGGCGGAACTGCCGCGCTGGCCCCTTCCATGGACATCCATCGTAGGGACCGGCCCGGGGACGGGCTGTGGTCCGCAGGAGGCTGGCCGCGTAGGACGGCGTGCCGCCGCGTCCCCGCGAGGAGCACGCCCGCCTTCGGAACGGGCACCTCCCGGACGGTGGTGGGATCAGGCCGCCAGGGGAAACGCGACCGAGAAGCACGCACCGGCCCCGGGGAGGTTTTCCACCCGGACCTCGCCGCCCTGGCGCTGGACCAGCGCCTTCACGATGGAGAGCCCCAGGCCGGAGCCCTCGCGCCGCCGCCCCGGTTCGTGCGGAAAGCGCTCGAAGGGGCGCTCCAGCAGGCGCGCGGGCAGGCCGGGCCCCGCGTCGCTCACGCGCAGCACGGCATGCGCCCCCTGCACCGCCACCTCCACGCCGAGGCGGCCGCCGGCACGCGCATGGCGCAGCACGTTCTCGACGAGGTTGAAGAGGATCTGGCGCATGCGGTCCGGGTCCAGCACCACGCAGGGCTCCTCGGCGCCCTCCGGCGGCAGCCGCAGTTCCAGCGCCACGCCATGGTCCTCGATGCGGTGCGCATGGCCGGCGAGCGCGTCGCGCACGAGATCGGCGAGGTCCACCGTGCGGGTCTCCAGCGACAGCTGGCCCGCGTCGGCCATCGCCAGGGTGTGCAGGTCGCCGACGAGGCGACCGAGGTATTCGACCTGCTCCAGCAGCGCGCGCGACTCGGCCGCGTCGGCCTCGATGACGCCGTCGCAGATGGCGTGCAGGCGCGCGCGCAGCACCGTGAGCGGCGTGCGCAATTCGTGCGAGATCGACGCCGCGGAGGCGCGCTGCTCCTTGGCCATGCGCTCCAGCGCATCGATCATCTGGTTGAAGTGCCGCACCATGTCGGCCATCTCGTCGTGGTAGCGGCCGGGCTGGGCGCGCACCGAGAAATCGCCCAGCGCCACGTGGGACGCCACCTCCGCCATCGAGGCGAGCGGCTGCGTGACGATGCGCGACACCCAGAAGCCCACGATCAGCCCGACGGGCAGGCAGACCACGAGACCGACCACCAGCGACCATTTCTCGCCGAACAGCAGGTCGCCGTGCCAGTAGCGCCCGTAGATCTCCATCGCGCGCGGGCTGTCTTCCATGTCCCGCTCGCGCAGGTCGTCGAGTTCGCGCTGCACATTGGTCGGCAGGCTGCGGTAGAAGTCGCGGTACTGCACCTCGGAGAACAGCATCACGCTCACGGTGAGCAGCGCCATCGTCGCGAGCACCGTGGCGGCGATGCAGAGCCCGAAGCGGACCCAGACGCGGCTGAAGAAGGAGCCCTGCATGGGGATCGGTCGCACGCCGCGGCTCAGCCCGGAGCGCCGTCGCCGGGCCAGAGCCGGTAGCCGATGCCGCGCACGGTCTCGATCAGGTCCCCCTGGCCCGCCTGCTGCAGCTTGCGGCGCAGCTTCGAGAGGTGGGAATCGATCACGCGGTCGAGCGCATCGCTCTCGGGCAGGCAATGCTCGATGAGATGGCTGCGGGAGAAGCAGCGACGGGGCTGCGCGGCCAGGCAGGCGAGCAGGCGGTACTCGGTCAGCGTGAGGGGCAGGGCCACGGGCCGACCGTCCTCGCCATGGGCGAAGGCGGCATGCGCCTCCTGGTCGATCTCGATGCGGCCCACGCGGATGCGCTGGGCGCCCCGCGCCGGTGCCGCGGGCTGGGCCTGCGCGCGCCGCAGCACGGCGCGCACCCGCGCCACCACCTCGGGCGGGCTGAAGGGCTTCACCACGTAATCGTCCGCGCCCAGGCGCAGGCCCAGGAGCTTGTCCACGTCGTCCGCGAGGGCCGTGACCATGATGACGGGGGTGTTGCCGTCTTCGCGGATGGCGCGCAGCAGATCGAGGCCGTCCATGCCCGGCAGGTGGATGTCCAGCAGCACCATGTCGGGCCGGAGCTGGCGGAACAGCCGCAGCGCCTCCAGCCCGTCGTGGGCCTGCTGCGCGCGCAGCCCGTCGCGCTGCAGGTAGGCCGTGAGGATGGTGGCGATGCCGGGCTCGTCCTCGACCACGAGGACGAGCGGGCCGTTGGCCTGCGGAGCGGCGGGAAGGTTCATGGAGGAATGGGCGATGCTGGGCGGAATTATCCACAGCCGGCAGCGCCCCGGGCAAAGCCCCTGCGTCTCCACGAAGCCTCCATATGCCATGCAAGGCGGCGCAAGCTTGGGGCGTTCCAATCGGCCCCATCACCCTGGACGCCTTCCGTGCCCGCCCGGGATTTCCCTTTTTCGCAACGTACCGCCGCGCGTGTTCCTTCCGCCCTCCTCCCTGCGTCCGCTCCGCCACGGCCTGTTCGCCGCGGCGATCGCGATCCTGGCCGGTTGCTCGACCACGGATGTCCGCCGTCCGCAGGCGCCGGTGCTGCCGGCCGCCTGGACGTCGCCCGTCCCGGCGGGGGCCGCGGCGCCGCCGGAATTCCGCGCCTGGTGGAAGGCCTTCCACGATCCCGCGCTCGACGCGCTGGTGGACGAGGCGCTGGCCGGCAACCTCGACCTGGCGATCGCCACGCACCGGCTGCGCGAGGCACGCCTGCAGGCCGGACGCGCCGCGGTGCAGTTCCGCCCCTCGTTCAGCGCCGGGGCGCGGACGCTGCAGGACATCGAGGCCGCCGACAGCTACTTCCACGCCAGCATCGACATGGTGTGGGAGCTGGGCCTGTTCGGCGCCGCCGACAGCGCGCGCGAAGCCGCCGCGGCGGACCGGGAAGCGGCGGTCGCGGACGGCCAGGGTGCGCGCGTGGCCGTGGTGGCGGACGTGGTGCGCAACTACCTCGACCTGCAGGCGGCGCGCCGGCAACTGCAGTTGCTCGACCGGCTGGCCGAGCTCGACGAGCGCACGCTGCAACTCGCCCAGGTGCGCCAGCGCACCTGGACCGGTGGCGCCGACGAAGTGGCCCAGGCTGGCGTGCAGCGGGCCCGCACGCGTGCCGCCCGTGCCGTGCCCCAGGAGGCCCTGGCCCGTGCCGCCCAGTCGCTGGCGGTGCTGCTGGGCCGGCCCGCGCCGGACCCGGCCTGGACCGCGGCCGGCACGCTGCAGGCACCGGCCCTCGCGCCGTTCGCCTTCTCGTCCCTGCCCGCCGACCTGCTGCGCACGCGCCCCGACATCCAGGCCGCGGAAGCCGCCGTGCGCAAGGCCGCGGCCGACGTCGGCATGGCCCGCTCCGAGCTCTACCCCCGCTTCGCGATCACCGGCTCGCTGCTGTACGCGTTCAACATCACGCGCAACCGCCGCACCACCAGCGACAACGTGCCGGCCATCGGCCCCACGATCGACATCCCGCTCTTCGACTGGGGACGCCGCCGCATGCAGCTGGACGCGCAGGAGGAGGCCCTGCAGAGCGCCACCCTGGCCTACCAGCGCACCGTGCGCGGCGCCGTCGCCGAGGCCGACGGCGCACTCGCCGCGCTGGCCGCGCAGCAGCACCGCGCGGACGCGCTCGCCGAGGCGCAGCCGGCGCTCGCGGAACGCGTGCGTGCCGGCGGCGTGCAGGCACGGCTGGGCCTCGCCAGCGAATACGACGGCCTGGCCGCGCGCCGCGCCGCGCTGCAGGCCGATGCCGAATGGGCCACCGCGCAGGACGCGCGCTCGCTGGCCTTCGTGGCGCTCTACAAGGCCCTGGGCGGCGCGCCGCTGCCCGCCGGGGAGACGCCATGATCGCCCTCGCCCGCAAGACCCTCATCCACGAATGGCGGCGCTTCGTGCCCGCCGTGTTCGCGGTGGGCTTCTCGTGCGTGCTGCTCGCGGTGCAGGCGGCGCTGGTGCTGGGCATCTTCGGCAGCGCCGCGCTGTACGTCCGGGCGTCCGGCGCCGACCTCTGGGCCGGCTACCCCGGCACGCAGAGCGTGAACTTCGGCCGCGCGATCGGCCGCGACGTCGACCTGCGCCTGGCCATGGACCCGGCGGTCGCCGCCACCGAGCCCTACGTCTGGGTGGATGCGGACTGGCGCGGCACGCAGGGCGGTGGCGGCGGCGTGTCCGTCTACCTGTCGGGCATCCGCACCGCGCCGGACGGCATGCTGTTCTCCCGCTTGCTCGCGCCCTGGCAGCGCGAGGCCCTGCGCACGCCCGGGGCCGTCATCGTGGACCGGGCGGACCTCTCCACCCTCAGCGCCACCGTCGGCGGCAACGCCTGGATCAACGGCCATGCCGTGCGCGTCGTGGCGGCCGTGGACGGGCTGCGCGGCCTGGGCGGCGCGAACGTGCTGTCCTCGCTGGACACCGCGCGCGAGATCGCCGGCGGGAACGCTGCCGCCAACCCCACCTACGTCGTGGCCCGCACCCATTCGCCCGAGCAGGCCGCCCAGGTGCAGGCGCGGCTGGCCGCCGGTGCGCCGGGCTTCGGGCCCTTCGAGGTCTGGACGGCGCCCCAGTTCGCGCGGCGCTCGCAGCTCTACTGGCTGCTGGACACGGGCGCGGGCGTGGCCGTGCTGTTCATGGTGGGCATCGTCTGCCTCGTCGGCACGGTGGTCACCAGCCAGTCGCTCATGGCCGTGGTGGCCGGATCGGCCCGCGAGTACGCCGTGCTGAACGCGCTGGGCGTGAGCCGCCGCGCGCTCGGGCGCCTGGTGATCGAGCAGGCCTGCTGGATCGGCGGGCTGGGCCTGCTGCTCGGCGGCATCGCCAGTGCGGGGCTGCTGTGGATCGCCATGGTGCAGGGCGTGCCGGTGGCCATGACGCCCGCCACCGCCCTCGCCTGCGCCGGCCTCGTGGCGCTGGTCGCGCTGCTGTCGGGCCTGCTGGCCATGCGCGGCCTGATGGCCGCCGATCCTGCCCTGTTGCTGCGATGAACTCCGCCCCGACCATGGTCTCCGACGTTTCCCGCACCGCCGCGCCGCGGTCCGGCGCCCCGAGCCTGCAGGCACTGGAGCTGCAGAAATCCTTCGTCTCGGGCGTGGTGCAGGTGCCCGTGCTGCGCCAGCTCTCGCTGGCCATCCACCCGGGCGAGCTCACCCTCATTTCCGGCCCCTCGGGCTGCGGCAAGAGCACCCTGCTGTCGCTGCTCTCCGGGCTGCAGCGGCCGGATGCGGGCCAGACCTTCGCGCTCGGGGAAGACCTGGGCGCCCTCAGCCAGCGCGCGCTGGAGCGCTTCCGCCTGCTGCACACGGGATTCGTGTTCCAGGGCTTCAACCTGTTTCCCGCGCTGACCGCGCTCGAGCAGGTGCAGCTGCCGCTGGGCTACCTGGGCATGGATGCGCGCGAGAGCGCCCGGCAGGCGCGGCGCGCGCTCGACGAGGTCGGGCTCACGCAACGCGCGCACATGCGGCCCGCCCAGCTCTCGGGCGGCGAGAAGCAGCGCGTGGCGATCGCCCGGGCCATCGCCAAGTCGCCGCAGCTGCTCTTCGCCGACGAACCCACCAGCGCACTGGATGCCGACAGCGGCCAGCGCGTGATCGACATCCTCCACCGCATCGCGCGCACCCACGGCACCACCGTGCTGTGCGTGAGCCATGATCCGCGCCTCGTGCGGCACGCCGACCGCGTGCTCGGCATGGAAGACGGCGCCATCCGCAGCGACTGGCGCCAACCGGACGCCACCACCCCATGACACGCCTCTTCTCCCTCTCCCGGCCGCGGGCGGCACGCGGCATGGCCTGCACCGCCTCGGCCCTGGCCCTGGCCTGGCTCGCCGCCTGCACCGACCACGGCGCCGCGCCTGCGTCTGCGCCCGCCGCCGACGCCGCAGCCGCCTCCGCACCGGCGGGCGCTGCGGCGGACGTGGCCATCGCCCGCGGCCGCATCGAAGTGCAGGGCGGGCTGCTCGAACTCTCCCCGCTGCAGGACGGTGTGGTGGAATCCGTGGCCGTGCACGAAGGCGAACCGGTGAAGCGCGGCCAGGTGCTGCTGCGCCTGTCCGGCACGAACGCGCAGGCCGAGGCCGGCATCGCGCAGGCCGAACTGCAGCTGGCCGAGGCGCGCGAGCGCGCCCGCGCCCAGCAACTGCCGGCACTGCGCCGCACCGCGGCCCGCCTGGCCGAGGCCGCGGCCGCCAGCGCCGCCGAGCCGCAGCGCGCGGACGACGCCGCGCAAGCCCTGCGCGCCGCCGAATCCGATGCCGCCGTGGCCCGCGCGGAAGCCGAGGTCGCCCGCCGGCGGCTCGAGCAGGTGCGCAGCCAGCAGGCCCGGCTCGAACTGCGGGCGCCCGAGGACGGCACCGTGGTCCACCTGAAGACCCAGGCCGGCCAGCGCCTGCTGGCGGCCTCCACCGGCCACGCGGCGATCACGCTGCTGCCGCGCCGTCCGCTGATCGTGCGCGCCGAAGTCAACGAAAGCTACGCCGCCTCCGTGCAGCCCGGCATGCGCGCCTCGGTGGCCACCGACGGCGACGCCATGCCGGTCGACCTGCCGCCCGCGCACGTGGTGCGCCTGAGCCCCGTACTGGGCACCGCACGGCTGCAGGACGACAGCCAGCGCGGCCCCGTGCGGGTCGTGGAATGCGTGCTCGAATTCGACAAGCCCCCGCAGGTGCGGCCCGGCCAGAGCGTGCGCGTGAGCTTCCATCCCTGACGAGGAATGACCCGATGACGACAGCCTCCTTCCCCCTTTCCTCCCTGCGCCGCGGCGCCGCGCCGGACGCCGGCCTCGACGCACCGTTCCCGGGCTGGATGGTGCAGTGCGATTTCGACGGCACCATCAGCACGGTGGACGTGACCGACGCCCTGCTGCAGCGCTTCGGCCAGCCCGGCTGGCAGGCGCTGGAAGACGCCTGGGAGCGCGGCGAGATCGGCTCGCGCGAATGCATGAAGGGCCAGGTCGCCCTGCTCGACATGGACCGCGCCGAACTGGACGCGCATCTGGCGACGATCGCCGTGGACCCGCATTTCGCCGCCTTCGTGCGCGAGGCGCGCCAGCTCGGCATGCCGGTGCAGGTGGTGAGCGACGGCATCGACTACGCCATCCGCACGGTGCTGGCCCGCCACGGCCTGGAAGACCTGCCCGTGATCGCCAACCGCCTCGTGCAGGCCGGCCCGCGCCAGTGGCGGCTCGAATCGCCCTGGGCCAGCGCCGCCTGCGCGCGCGCGAGCGGCAACTGCAAGTGCGAGCGGCTCGAAGAGCAGCGCACGCTGCACGGCCGCGTGCTCTTCGTGGGCGACAGCACCTCGGATTTCTGCGTGTCCGGCCGCGCGGACTTCGTGTTCGCCAAGTACAAGCTCATCGGCCACTGCGAAAGCCAGGGCATCGCGCACGCGCCCTTCGTCGATTTCGCGGACACCATCGGGCTGCTCCACCGGCTGGAAGCGCTCGCGCCGCGCGCGCTGGAGCTGGCGGCATGAGCGCGTCCGCCGCCACCCTGCGCGCCACGCCGGACACGGGCGTGCCCGACACCCCGGCCTGCCGCCACGACACGCGGCATGAATACCTGCTCGAAGGCCACGGCCCGCTGGCGCAGACCGGCGTGCTGCTGATCCACGGCCTCACCGGCACCCCCAACGAGATGCGCCTCGTCGCGAAGGGCCTGCACCGCGCGGGCTTCACCGTGCTGGCGGTGCAGCTGGCCGGCCACTGCGGCACGCAGGACGATCTCGTCGCCACCCGCTGGCAGGACTGGGCGGCGAGCGTGCGGCGCGGCGCCGACCGGCTCATGCAGCGTACCGGGCAGCCGATCGTCGCCTGCGGGCTCTCCATGGGCGCCGTGCTCGCGCTCGCGCTGGCCATCGAGCGGCCGAAGCAGGTGGCGGGCGTCGTGGCGCTCTCGCCCACGTTCCGCTACGACGGCTGGAGCATGCCCGCCTACACGCGCCTGTCCTTCCTGCTGCCGCTGTTCCGGGCCCTCGGCATCGGCCGCCGCAGCGTCTTCATGGAGCAGCCGCCCTACGGCATCAAGGACGCCGCGCTGCGCGAGCGCGTGGTCGCGCAGATGCACTCGGGCGACAGCGCCGCCGCCGGCCTTCCCGGCAACCCCTGGTGGTCGGTGATCGAGATGCGCGCGCTGGCCGCCCACGTGCGCCGCAACCTGGGCGCCGTGCGCGCGCCCTGCCTGGTCATGCACGCGCGCCACGACGACATCGCTTCGGCGGACAACGCGCGCGAGATCGCCCGCGGCGTGCGCAACGCCCCCGTCGAACTCGTGCTGCTCGACGACAGCTACCACATGATCACCATCGACCGCGAGCGCCGCACGGTGCTGGCCCGCACCGTCGCCTTCGCGGAGGCCGTGGCGCGCGGGCACGGCGCCGGGGCGGCGCCATGACGCCCGCGGACGGCGGCGGCATCACGCCGCTGGTCGCCGTGCTCTGGCTGCTGAACATGCTGGTGGACACGGGCGGGCAACTGGCCTTCAAGGCCGCGGCGACCGCGGACCCGCGCGCCGGCAGCGGCCTCGCACGCTGGATCTGGATGGCGCGCCGCCCGTGGATCTGGCTCGGCATCGGCTGCTACGTGGCCGAATTCCTGGTCTGGCTCGCGTTCCTCTCGCTGGTGCCGCTCTCCGACGGCGTGCTGCTGGGCTCGATCAACATCGTGGCCGTGATGGTGGCCGGCCGCTTCCTGTTCCGCGAAAAGCTCTCGCCGATGCGCGTGGCCGGCATCCTGCTCGTGTCGGCCGGCGTCGCCGTCGTGGGCCTGAAGGGCTGATGCCATGAAGCGCTTCTACGCCATCGGCTTCTTCATCCTGGTCGCGTTCGACACGCTCGCGCAGATCAGCTTCAAGCTCGCCGGCGAGCATGCGCTGCCGCTGGAATTCTCCGGCGCCTGGCTCTCGCGCGTGTTCGGCCAGCCCTGGATCTACGGCGCCTTCGTGGGCTACGTGGGCGCCTTCTTCACCTGGATGACGCTGCTGGAGCACGCACCCATCGGCCCGGCCTTCGCGGCCTCGCACCTCGAAGTGGTGTCCGTGCTGGCGCTCTCGGCCTGGCTGTTCAACGAACCCATCGGCTGGCCGCAACTGCTGGGCGC
The DNA here is from genome assembly GCF_031844105.1 of Acidovorax sp. PRC11. Classification (NCBI taxonomy): domain Bacteria; kingdom Pseudomonadati; phylum Pseudomonadota; class Betaproteobacteria; order Burkholderiales; family Comamonadaceae; genus Acidovorax; species Acidovorax sp. PRC11. Next base: position 23,269 of record NZ_JAUZUQ010000023.1, read on the forward strand.
GGCACTCATCGCGGGCGGCATCGCCTGCCTGGCGCGCAGCGAGGCGGCGGAGCAGTCGCCCGAGGCACCGGCCGCGCCCCATGGCGCCTGAGGCACCGCCCACCGCCGGCCTGCCGCTGCGCTGGAGCGACCTGCGCCCGGGCGGCGACGCCGGTCTGGGGAGTGCGCTCGCACATTTCCTCGGCGTGCCGGCCGTGCAGATCGAATGCTCCGGCACCGCCGCGCTGGTGATCGCCCTCTCCGCACTGCGCGCGGCCCAGCCCCGCCGCGACGAGATCGTCGCGCCTGCCTACACCTGCCCGCTGGTGGCCCTGGCCGCTGCGCACTGCGGGTTGCGGCTGCGCCTGTGCGACCTGCGGCCCGGCAGCCTCGACCTGTGCACCGGGTCGCTCGCCGCGCTCTGCGGCCCGCGCACGCTGGCCGTGCTGCCCACGCACCTGGCCGGCCGCGTGACCGACGTGGCGCCGGCCCGGGCCATCGCGCACGCCGCAGGCGCCCGCGTCATCGAAGACGCGGCGCAGGCGCTCGGCGCACGGCAGGCCACCGGTGCCTGCATCGGCACCGGCAGCGACATGGTCTTCTTCAGCATGGCCGTCGGCAAGGGGCTCACGCTCTACGAAGGCGGCGCGCTCGTGGTGGCCGACCCCGCCCTGCGCGCGGCCTGCGCACGGGCCGCGGCCACCCTCGCACCCTGGCGCCGCGGCTGGGAATGGCGCCGCAGCCTGGAGCTGATCGGCTACGCCGCGCTCTACCGCCCGGCCGGCCTGCCGCTGGCCTACGGACTGCCGCTGCGCCGGGCGCTGGCGCGCGGCGACCGTGTCGGTGCCGCGGGCGACGATTTCGACGACGCCATCCCCCTGCACCGCGTGGGCCGCTGGCGGCAGGCCGTGGGCGTGCGCGCCCTGGAGCGCCTGCCGGCATGGCTCGCCGAGAGCGAGCCGCGCGCGCGTAACCGCATCGCCTTGTTGCACGACCAGGTGCCCGCGCTGCAGGTGCTGCAGGACAGCCCCGCCGTGCCAGGGGCGCGCGGCACCTGGCCGACCCTGCTGGTACTCATGCCCGATGCGGCCAGCCGCGAGACCGCCCTCCGCGCGCTGTGGGGCGCAGGCCTGGGCGTGAGCCTGCCGTTCGTGCACGCCCTGCCCGACTATCCGCGCTACGCGCGCTGCATCGCCCGAGAAGCGGATGAAGACTGGCCGAACGCCCGCGACTTCGCCCGCCGCGTGATCGCCATCAGCAACAGCCCCTGGCTGCCGGATGCCGGCTTCGCCCGGGTGTGCGACACGTTGCGGCGTGCCATCGGCACGCGCCCCTGACACCTGCCCCAGCCCCGGTACCGGTACCGCTGCCGCACCGCGCAGTCGGCTCGCTGCGGTCAGTCCGCTTCCAGCAGATCCAGCAGCCACACGTTGAATGCCGCCTGCGCAGACTGCCAGGCCGGCAACTGCGCATGCTCGGCATCCGTCTGCTGCCCGTCGCCCGCGCTGAGCCAGCGCTTCCACGCGGCGGCATAGCGGTAGGTGGAGACATCGCCCGTCACGTCGCTGCCCACGATGCGGCCGCGCAGCCCGGCGATCACCGCGGCGGCGTGGCGCGCCTCCAGCGTGCCCTGGTCCCAGTTGGTCTGCACCACGCGCCGCGAGAACACGTCCTTGTCGATGCTGAAATAAGTCGGCGCCTGCTGACGCGCCAGCATCCGGGTCAGCTCCGCCACCAGCGCATCCGCATCCGGGAACGCGCGGAACCGGTCCGCGATGCCCAGCCAGCGGGCCCAGCCCGTGTCGACACCGCTGCTCCAGTAGGTGAGCCGGCCCGCTCGTAGCGGACCGAGGTAGTTCTCCCAGGCATGGCCCGCGCCGATGTCGTCCGAGGTGATGCCCGCCACATGCACGTGCGCCACCTGCGGCAGCATCGCCACGCGCCGCACCCAGGAGCCGCAGTGCACGCCGAACGGGAACCGCATGTTGTCCGGATGGTTGTCCAGCACCACCACCTGCAGCGGCCGCGCCTGCGAGAAGCCGTGCGCCGCGATGCAGCGCTCGATGAGCGGCCAGCTCAGGTGGTGGAAGTCGCCGCTGCCCAGGAACACCGTACCGTGCGCGGGCACGGCCGGCATGGCCGCGTCCAGCGCCTGCCGGAACGCCTGCATCGTGCCCATCCCGCAGCCGAAGCGCATCCGCTCCTGCCAGGCCGCCGCCAGCGGCAGGCGGATTTCGCCGGGCAGCGTGCCCACGGAGCCGTCCACGTCCAGCACGACGGGGGGTGGAGAGAAGGTGGCCGTCATGCCGCACCCTCCGTGCCGTCCTGCCAGCGCCGGTCGCTTTCGAAGTGGCCGGCGAACCGCCGGGCCAGCGCGCGCAGCGCCGGATTGCGCACGTACACGGCATGGCGCGTCCAGGTGAAGCGCGCACCCAGGCTGCGCTTGACCTCCGGATCGGTCCAGCCCGCGATGTAGTCGCTGAGGCCCCGCTCCAGGGCGTATTCCAGATTGACCATCCAGCTCACGAAATACAGGTTGACCTCGCGTGCCGCGGGGTAGGAGAGGCCGATGTACTTGTCCACGAGGCGCCCGCCGTGCTCGTAGCAGAGGTTCCAGCCCAGCAGCTCGCCCGTGGCGGCGTGCCGGTATTCGAACACGATGCCGCCGCTCGCTCCATCGCGCAGCAGCGCGGCGAAGAACCCGCGCGTGAGCCGGTCGAAATGCACCTCGCTCTGCGCATGCACGCCCTCGTAGAGCGCATAGCACGCATCCACGCGCGCATCGTCGGCATAGGCTGCGCCCGTCGGCACCCGCTCGATGCGCAACTGCGCGCGGCTGCGCAGCTTGCGCCGCAAATTGCTGCGCCGGCTGGACGACAGGCGCGCCAGGTACTCATCGAGGCTGCCGAAATCGATCGGCACGTAGGCCAGCGCCTGCCCCTCCACCAGCACGAAACCCTGCCGCACGCAGGCCTGCGCCAGCGCTTCGGCATAGGCGTTGTCTGCATCGCCCAGCAGCGGGGAATCCTGCGGAATATCCTTCACGATCGCGAGCGTGAAGCCGCGGCCCGGCCCGGTGCGCACCGCCTCGGCGAAGGCCTCCGGCGCCATGGCCTGCGGCAGCGGCGCGTACTCGGTCACGGTGGTGCCCACGAAGGCCGTGCGCACGCGCAGCCACCGGGACCAGTGGCCGAACAGCGGCCAGCCGCGCAGCCGTGCCTTGAATTCGTCGTCCGCCGTCGTGAGCAGATCGAACGGTGCCGAGAACACCGGCACCGGCAGCCCCTGCAGCCACGCGAAACCCTCCGGCGGATGCGCGCCTGCCTGCGCCACGAGCGACTCCGGCTCCAGTCGGTTGCGCCAGCCAGGGGCTTGGCTCACTTCTTGGCGCGCGTGAGAAGTTGGTCCAGCAGCACCATCGCCTCGTCGATCTCGGAGCGCGAGATCATCAGCGACGGCGCGAACGTGATCACGTTCTTGTAGTACCCGCCCACGTCCAGCACCAGGCCGCGCTTCTGGCCTTTGTATTCGAGCGTGCCTTCCAGGCCCATGTCCACCATCTTGTCGAGCAGCGCGCGGTTGGGCGTGAAGCCATCGGCCTCGCAGATCTCGGCGCGCAGCGCCAGGCCCAGGCCATCGACGTCGCCGATTTCCTTGTGGCGCTTCTGCAGTTCCTTCAGGCCTTCGAGGAAGTAGGCGCCGCTGTCGCAGACCTGCTTGCCGAAGTCCACCTCGTGGGTCATCTTCATCACCTCCAGGCCCAGGGCGGTGCCCAGCGGGTTGGAGGCGAAGGTGGAGTGCGTGGAGCCCGGCGGGAAGATCGTCGGGTTGATCAGTTCCTCGCGCGCCCACAGGCCCGAGAGCGCGTTCAGGCCGTTGGTCAGCGCCTTGGCGAACACCAGCACGTCCGGCTGCACGCCGAAGTTCTCGATCGACCACAGCTTGCCGGTGCGCCAGAAGCCCATCTGGATCTCGTCGACCACCAGCAGCACGCCGTGCTCGTCGAGCACCTTCTTGATGCCCTTGAAGTAGTTGGCCGGCGGGATCACGTAGCCGCCCGTGCCCTGGATGGGCTCGATGTAGAAGGCGGCGTATTCGCACTGGCGGGTCTTGGGGTCCCAGACGGCGTGGTATTCGTTCTCGAACTTGCGGGCGAACTCGGCCACCAGCGAATCGCCGTATTCCTCGGCCGTCATGCCCTTGGGGCGGCGGAAGGGGTACGGGAACGGAAGGAACTGCGCGCGGTCGCCGAAGTGGCCGAAGCGGCGGCGGTAGCGGTAGCTGGAGGTGATGCTGGAAGCGCCCAGCGTGCGGCCGTGGTAGCCGCCCTCGAACGCGAACATCAGGCTCTTGCCGCCCGTGGCGTTGCGCACCACCTTGAGCGAGTCCTCGATCGCCTGCGCGCCGCCCACGTTGAAGTGCACGCGGCCGGGGCGGCCCCACTTCTTCTCGGCGTCCTGCGCGATGGTCTTGGCCAGCTCGATCTTGGTGGGGTGCAGGTACTGGCTGGCGATCTGCGGCAGCGTGTCGAGCTGCTGCTTCAGCACGTTTTCCAGGCGCTCGTTCTTGTAGCCGAAGTTCACGGCCGAATACCACATCTGCAGATCGAGGTACTGCGTGCCGTGGTCGTCCAGCATGTAGCTGCCGTTGCAGCCCGTGAAGATCTTGGGCGGGTTCACGTAGTGGACGGTATCGCCGAAGGAACAGTACTTGGCTTCGTCCGCGAGGAGCTGGGCAGCGTCGATGGTCATGGAAGGAAAAGGTCCGCAACTGGAAACAAGGATGGGCGCGAGTCTGCGCAGCCAACCTTGATCGACTATCGAGCGTTTGTGTGCGGTTTGTGCAGATGGTGGAGAACGCGTGCGCAGGGGGAGGCGCAGGGGCCTGGAGGCGCGGCAACCTTTTCTTACAGCCGGCTCGACCGTGGCGGATTAAATTCCGCGGCCAGAGGGGGGAACAAACACATGCTGACCATCGACCCGCAGGACAGGGTGATCGAGAACGGGCGGCTCATAGCGCGGCGCCAGGGGCCAGATGTACCGGCCGCGCGCATCCGTGGTGCATCGGTCCACGATCTAACAAGGGCACACAGCGTCGCAAGAGCTGGGCGCCGAGCACTCTGGCTCGTCGTTGCTCTTGGACTGGCATTTTGCTTCTGGTATGCCGGTACGCCTGTTCTCAAGGGATCGGAGACAAGTCCCATGAAGGCTTATCGCGTCGATTACTACGACGCGTCTCCGATGCAGCGCGCCCTGCATCGCCAAATGAAGACTCCTTCAGTGGTGCGGTTGTACCGCGCCCAGCCCGAAGCCTTGTTGGCCCAGAGCGAGGTCGTTGATCTTTGGATGAACGGGACGCTGCATTGGTGGACCGATCCGCCGACACACGCGGTGGTGGTCGGCAGCAGCGTGGTGTTCGAGAACATTCCGGCGGAGTGTCCCTCTGCTTCTGGTTGCCCGCGTTGACGGGCTCGCGAAACCACCCTTCCCTTCGCGCGCCACGCCCCTGTGCCAGCACATCCCACTTCCAATCACGCACCATGACACCCCGCACCCGCACATCCCCCTGGCTGCTCGCAGCCCCCGTGCTGTTGCTGCTCGCAGCGGGCGTGGGCCTGCTGCAGGCGGGAACGCAGGACACCGCCCCCGCAGATGCCCATGCCGGCACCGCGCCCGCCGCCCGCCCCGTGTCGGCGGAACTGGTCCAGGCATACAACCAGGCCGGCAGCCTGCGAGACTTCGTCCGCCATGCCCTCGCGCACCCGGAAGCCGGCGGCGCGTTCTATGCGACGCAGGTGCTGCGCCGCTGCCGCACGCTGCAGGCGACCACGGCGCCGGAATCGGAGGCAGGAGCCGCGGCGGTTGGGGCATCCCTTCCCGCGCCCGCTGCCCGCGACGAGGCCCGCGCGGCGGCGGCCACCCTGCGCCAGCGCTGCGCCGGGCTGTCCCCGGACGACCTCGCGGAACGGCACCTCGCCCAGGCGGTCGCGGACGGCCTGGAGCATGGCGATCCGCTCCTCGCCATGGCGCTGCGCGCGGGCAAGGCCGCCTACCAGGGCCCGGAGCGGCGCAAGTCCCTGCTGTTCGATCTGCTGGCCGCCGGAGATCCGCTGCTGATCCAGGACGTGGCGCTGCGCATCGCGGTGCAGGCGGACCCGGACACGGGCGTGCGCGGCCACCGCTTCGAAGGCGCGTTCCATCCGCAATCGCTGGATGGCAACGTCGAACTGGCGCTGTACCTGCTGCCCTGCGGCCTGGGCCTGGACTGCACGCGGGCCACCGACTGGGACCTGCTCCTGCGCTGCGCCAACGGCTTCGAGTGCGCGGCCAGCCGCCAGGACCATGTGGCGGCCGTGCTGCGCGGCCAGCCCGGAGCCTATGAGCGCACGCTGGCGCTCTGCCAGCGCATGGTCGCAGCCGTGCGCAGCGGGCAGGTCGCCGTCTTCCTGTGACGGCGGCCCCGGCGCACCAGGGCGCAACGGTGCGCCCTACGCGCCCCGCGCCAGCACGGGTGCGATCGCCTGGCCGGTGTGCGTACCGAGCCGCACCACCTCTTCCGGCGGCGCCGCCGCCACGATCCGGCCCCCCTCCCGGCCGCCCTCCGGCCCCAGGTCGATGATCCAGTCGGCCTCGGCGATCACGTCGAGGTCGTGCTCGATCACCACCACGCTGTGGCCCGCGTCGACCAGCCGGTGCAGCACGCGGATGAGCTTGTGCACGTCGGCCATGTGCAGGCCCACCGTGGGCTCGTCCAGCACGTAGAGCGTGTGCGGCGCCTTCTGCCCGCGCCGGCCCACCTCGTCCCGCACCTTGGTGAGTTCGGTCACGAGCTTGATGCGCTGCGCCTCGCCGCCCGAGAGCGTCGGGCTGGGCTGCCCCAGGGTCAGGTACCCCAGGCCCACGTCCTTGAGCAGTTGCAGCGGGTGCGCGATGCCCGGCATGCTGGCGAAGAACTCCACCGCCTCGTCCACTTCCATCTGCAGCACGTCGCCGATGCTCTTGCCGCGCCAGGTGACGGCCAGCGTCTCCGGGTTGAAGCGCGCGCCGCGGCAGGCCTCGCAGGGCACCTTCACGTCGGGCAGGAAGCTCATCTCGATGGTGCGCACGCCCTGGCCCTCGCAGACCGGGCAGCGCCCCTCGCCGGTGTTGAAGCTGAAGCGCCCCGCCCCGTAGCCGCGCGCCTTGGCCTCCAGCGTTTCGGCGAACAGCTTGCGGATCGTGTCCCAGAAGCCGATGTAGGTCGCAGGGCAGCTGCGCGGCGTCTTGCCGATCGGGGTCTGGTCCACCTCCAGCACGCGGTCCACCGACTCGAAGCCCGCCAGGCCCGTGCAGCCGACCAGCGGCGGTGCCTTGCCGGCATCCATGGCGTCACGCCCGGCCTTGGTGGAGCGCTGCTGCACCCAGGCCTGCACATTGGTCAGCAGCACGTCGCGCGCCAGCGTCGATTTGCCCGAGCCGCTGACCCCGGTGACGGCCACGAGCCGGTGCAGCGGCACGGTGGCCGTCACGTTCTGCAGGTTGTGCAGGCTCGCGCCGTACACCGTCAGCCAGCGGATGGCGGCGCGCTCCCTGGCGTCCTCCAGCGCACTGGCCTGCAGGGCCGCGGCCTGCGCGGCCCGCTTCTTGGCGGCGGCGCTCTGGCGTCCGGCGGGAGCTTCCACAGGCTGGGCCGGCGCCGCGGTGCCGGCATCCAGCTCGGCCGGCTGCATGCTGCGCCGCGCCTGCAGCGGATGGCGCATGGCGTGCAGCAGGTAGCGGCCGGTCTGGGAATCTTCGGCGGCCTGGATGTCCGCCACCGTTCCCTGCGCCACCACGCGCCCGCCGCGCTTGCCGGCGCTGGGGCCGATGTCGATGACGTGGTCCGCGCGGCGGATGGTGTCCTCGTCATGCTCCACCACCACCAGCGTGTTGCCCTTGTCGCCCAGCTTGTGCAGCGCATTCAGCAGGATCTGGTTGTCGCGCGCATGCAGGCCGATGGTGGGCTCGTCCAGCACGTAGCACACGCCCTGCAGGTTGCTGCCGAGCTGCGCCGCCAGCCGGATGCGCTGGGCCTCTCCGCCCGAGAGCGTCGGCGCGCCCCGGTCCAGGGTGAGGTAGGACAGCCCCACCTCCTCCAGGAATTCCAGCCGGCTGCGGATCTCGGGGATCAGGTCGCGGGCGATCTCCGCCTCGCGCGCGGTGAGCACGCCGCCTTCCAGCGACTGCACCCAGCGGCGCACGTCGCTCACCGACATCGCCGCGATGTCGGCGATGCCCACGCCGGCGAAGCGCACCGCGCGCGCCGTGGCGTTCAGCCGCGAACCCTGGCAGGTGGGGCAGACGGTATCGACCACGTCCTCCGCCTCGGGCTCGGCGAAGGTCTGCTCGCGGCCGCGGTTGTCGTCGGACTGCACCGAATCATCGAACACCTTGCGCTGCGCGGCCGTGAGCTTGACGCCCGTGCCCACGCAATCGGGGCACCAGCCGTGCTTGCTGTTGTACGAGAAGAGGCGCGGATCCAGTTCCGCATAGCTCGTGGCGCACACCGGGCAGGCGCGCTTGGTGGAATGCACGTGCACATGGCCGATGCCGGCGGTAGAGACGCCCTCCTCCATCGCGCGGCGCAGGTCGCCCAGGTCGCTCAGCACGTGCACCACGCCCTTGCCCAGGTCCAGCGCGCGCGCCAGTGCCCCGCGCAATTGCGCCTCGCTGCGCGGCTCCACGTCGATGCTCTCCACGGGCAGCTCGATGGTGTGCTCCTTGAAGCGGTCGATGCGCGGGAACCCCGTGGTCGGCAGGAACTGGCCGTCCACGCGCAGGTGCGTGTAGCCGCGCGGCCGCGCCCAGTCGGCCAGCTCGGTATAGACGCCCTTGCGGTTCAGCACCAGCGGCGCCAGCAGTCCGATGTGCTGGCCCTTGAACTGCGTGAGCAGGTGCGCGGCGATGCTGTCGGCGGTCTGCGGCTGCACGGCGGCGCCGTCGTAGATGCAGTGCTGCACGCCCAGCTTCACGTACAGAAGACGCAGGAAATGCCACACCTCGGTGGTCGTGCCCACCGTGCTCTTGCGCCCGCCGCGCGAGAGGCGCTGCTCGATCGCCACCGTGGGCGGGATGCCGTAGACGGCGTCCACCTCGGGCCGCCCGGCCGGCTGCACGATGCTGCGCGCATAGGCGTTCAGCGATTCGAGATAACGGCGCTGGCCCTCGTTGAACAGGATGTCGAACGCGAGCGTGGACTTGCCCGAGCCCGACACGCCCGTGATCACGTTGAACTTGCCGCGCGGGATGTCCACGCTCAGGTGCTTGAGGTTGTGCTCCTTGGCGTTCACGATCTGGATCGCGTCCTGCCCCTCGGTGCGCTCCGCCTGCCGCGCGGCGCGCTGCGCGCGGCGCAGCACGGCGGCTTTCTCGTGCACCGAGTGGCCGCCCTCGCCCAGCGCCAGCTCGTACTCGCGCAGCGCCTCGCCCGTGTGCGAGGTGCGGTGCTGGCGCAGGTCGTCCGGCGTACCCTGCGCCACCACCAGGCCGCCGGCGTCGCCGCCTTCCGGCCCCAGGTCGATCAGCCAGTCGCTCGCGCGGATCACGTCCAGGTTGTGCTCGATGACGATGATCGAATGCCCCGCGTCCAGCAGCTTGCGCAGCGCGCGCATGAGCTTGGCGATGTCGTCGAAGTGCAGGCCCGTGGTCGGCTCGTCGAAGAGGAACAGCGTGCCCTTGCGCGCGAGCGGCTGCCGGCTGCTGCTGGCGCTCTTCGCCGCCTCGGCCAGGAAGCCCGCGAGCTTGAGCCGCTGCGCCTCGCCGCCCGAGAGGGTGGGCACCGGCTGGCCGAGCTTCACGTATTCGAGCCCCACGTCCACGATGGGCTGCAGTGCGCGGATCACGTCGCGGTCCTGCGCGAAGGCCTGCGCCGCTTCGCTCACCGTCAGGTCGAGCACGTCGGCCACGTTCACGGTGCGCCCGCCGCGCTCGATCGTCACCTCCAGGATCTCCGGCCGGTAGCGCTTGCCGTCGCAGTCGGGGCAGCGCAGGTACACGTCGGAGAGGAACTGCATCTCCACGTGCTCGAAGCCCGAGCCGCCACAGGTCGGGCAGCGCCCGTCGCCCGAGTTGAAGCTGAACTTGGCGGCGGTGTAGCCGCGCTGGCGCGCGAGCGGCGCCACCGCGAACAGCTCGCGGATGGCATCCCATGCGCCCACGTAGCTCACGGGGTTGGAGCGTGCCGTCTTGCCGATCGGCGACTGGTCCACGAACACCACGTCGCCGAGCTGCTCTGCGCCCAGCAGGCGGTCGTGCGCGCCCGGCGATTCGGTCGCCTTGCCGAAATGCCGCAGCAGCGCGGGCGCGAGCACGTCCTGGATCAGCGTCGACTTGCCCGAGCCCGACACGCCCGTCACGGTGACGAGGCGCTGCAGCGGGAACTCCACCGAGACGTCCTTCAGGTTGTGCTCGCGCGCGCCCTCCAGCACCAGGCGCGGCGTGGACGGCGCCACCGTGCGCTGGATGCCCGCGCTGATCTGGCGCCGCCCGCCCAGGTACACGCCCGTGAGCGTGTCGGCACGGCGCAGGTCGGCCGTGGTGCCGTCGAACACGATCTGCCCGCCGCGCTCGCCGGGGCCGGGGCCCATGTCGATCATGCGGTCGGCCGCGAGCATCACGGCCGGATCGTGCTCCACCACCACCAGCGTGTTGCCGGCGTCGCGCAGGCGCAGCATGGCCTCGGTGATGCGGTGCATGTCGCGGGGGTGCAGGCCGATGCTGGGCTCGTCGAGCACGAACAGCGTGTTGACCAGCGAGGTGCCGAGCGCCGTCGTCAGGTTGATGCGCTGCACCTCGCCGCCGGAGAGCGTGCGGCTCTGCCGGTCGAGCGTGAGGTAGCCGATGCCCACGTCGCACAGGTATCTGAGGCGCGTGGTGATCTCCTCATGCAGCAGCTTGAGCGCCTGCGCATCGCCGGTCCTGGATGGCGCTTCGCCCGAGGTGTCCGCGGCATCGCCCTCGGGCAGCGCCATGCGGTCGAAGAAACGCCGCAGCCGCTCGATGGGCAGCATCATCAGGTCGTGCAGCGCGAGCCCGGGCAGCGCCTCCAGCTGCGCGCGGCTCCACGCCACGCCCTGCGGCATGAACCGCCGCGCGGGCTCCAGCACCGCATCGGCGTCCTCCTTGCTGCCCACGCGCCACAGCAGGCTCTCGGTCTTGAGCCGGGCCCCTGCGCACACCGGGCACGGCGTGTAGCTGCGGTACTTGGAGAGCAGCACCCGGATGTGCATCTTGTAGGCCTTGCTCTCCAGGTATTCGAAGAAGCGCCTGATGCCGTACCACTGCTTGTTCCAGTTGCCTTCCTTGTAGTTGGGCGCGCCGCCGATCACCCACTGCTTCTGCTCTTCGGTGAGCTTGTACCAGGGCGTGTCGCGCGGAATGCCGGCGGTCTCGGCATGGCGCATGAGGTCGTCCTGCGCCTCCTTCCAGGCCGGCGTCTGGATCGTCTTGATCGCGCCCGCGCGCAGCGTCAGCCGGTCGTTCGGGATCACGAGGCCGTAGTCCACGCCGATCACGCGCCCGAAGCCGCGGCAGGCCTCGCAGGCGCCCACGGCCGAGTTGAACGAGAACATCGACGGGATCGGGTCGGCATAGCGCAGGTCGCTCTCCGGGCAGTGCAGGCCGGTGGAGAAGCGCCACAGGTCCGGTTCGCCCTCTTCGTGCAGCCGGTAGACGTTCAGCCGCCCCGTTCCGCGCTTGAGCGCGACCTCGATCGCCTCGACCACGCGGGCCCGCTCGGCATTGCCGAGCCGGAAGCGATCGGCCACGACATCGAGCACCTTGCGCGGGCCGGTGGGCGTACCGACCTCACGCTCGGCCTGCACCTTCGTGAAGCCGCTGGCGGAGAGCCACTGCTCCACCTGCTCGGCCGAGGTGTTCGCCGGCAGCTCGACCGGGAAGGTGAGCACCACGCGCGGATCGCCCGCCTCGGCGCAGCGGCGCTGCAGCTCGGCATAGATCGTGTCCGGCGAGTCGTGGCGCACGGGCTGCGCGGTCTGGCGGTCGAAGAGCTGCGCGGCGCGTGCGAACAGCAGTTTCAGGTGGTCGTTGAGCTCCGTCATCGTGCCCACGGTCGAGCGCGAGGAGCGCACCGGGTTGGTCTGGTCGATGGCGATCGCGGGCGGCACGCCCTCCACCTTGTCCACGGCCGGCTTGTCCATGCGGTCGAGGAACTGGCGCGCGTAGGCGCTGAAGGTCTCCACGTACCGGCGCTGGCCTTCGGCGTAGAGGGTGTCGAACACCAGGCTGGACTTGCCGGAACCGCTCGGGCCCGTCACCACGGTGAGTTCGCCGGTGCGGATATCCACATCCAGGTTCTTGAGATTGTGCTGGCGCGCGCCATGGATACGGATCAGGCCCTGGGTCATCGGGGGGATCTTTCGGTGGGGAAGGCGGGCCATTCTAGGAAGAGCGGACGGCCGGCCGGAGTCGGAGGGGGGCTTATCCATATGGGGGACTTCCTGCCGTTGACAACCACCGCCGGGACGCCGGGCGCGGCCTCCCACCCCGTTGCGTTCCGCGCTGCGGTTCGGGCATTGCAGCGACTGCCGAATTCCACCCCACCGGGGGTGCCGCCTCTTGTCACCCCGGTCGCGCTCGGGCATCGTGCAGCGCTGCGCCGGCGGCACGGCCGCTCCCCCTTTCCCATCGCTTACTGGAGATCCCCGTTATGGCCCGTTTCTGGCAGAGAACCCGCCTCGTCCTGGCGCTCGCGGCCGCCGTGGTGTCGGCGCCCTCCTGGGCGCAGCTGCTCATCGGCCAGACGGCGGGGTTCACCGGCCCCGTGGCGGCCGGGGTGCAGGAGACCACCGAGGGCGCGCGGCTTTACCTGAACGACGTGAACGCCCGCGGTGGCATCCACGGACAGAAGATCGAACTCGTCTCGCTCGACGACAAGTTCGATCCGGCGCTCACCAAGGCCAACGCGCGCACGCTCATCGAGCAGCGCAACGTGCTCGCCCTGTTCCTCACGCGCGGCACGCCGAACACCGAGGCCGTCATTCCGCTGCTCGACCAGGCCGGCGTGCCCCTGGTGGGCCCCTCCACCGGCGCCATGGTGCTGCACCGGCCCGTGCGCCGGCACGTGTTCAACGTGCGCGCGCCCTACCAGCGCGAAGCCGAGAAGGCCATCAGCCACCTGGCATCGATGGGCATCACCCGGATCGCCCTCGTGATCACCGACGACAGCTTCGGGACCGACGGGCTGGCCGGCGCACTCAGGGGCTTCGAGTCCGCGAAGCTGAAACCCGTGCTGCAGGAACGCTTCGACCGGGCCAGGCCCGACTTCTCCGCCATCGCGCCCAAGCTGGTCGAATCCCAGGCCCAGGCCGTGCTCATGGTCGCGTCGGGCGTGGCCGCCGCGGAAGGCTATGCGGCCTTCCGGACCGCGGGTTCGGGCGCCCAGCTGGTCACGCTCTCCAACAACGCCTCCTCGGGCTTCGCCAAGAGCCTGGGGCCCAATGCGCGCGGCGTCATCGTGACGCAGGTGTTCCCCAACGAGCGGGCCATGAACTACCCCCTGGTGCGCGAAGCGCACGACCTCGCGAAGGCGCAGGGCAAGGAGGTGAGCCCCGCCATGCTCGAAGGCCTGGCGGCTGCCAAGGTGCTGGTGGAAGGCCTGCGCCGCGCCGGCCCCAAGCCCACGCGCGAGCGGCTGCAGGCCGCGCTGGAGGGACTGCAGAAGTTCGACATCGGCGGGCTCGAGGTGAACTTCAGCCCCGAAGACCATTCGGGCCTGGACTTCGCCGACCTGTCCATCATCGGTACGGACGGCAAGTTCCGCCGCTGAGGCATGGCGCCGCCCGGGGACGGCCGGAGGCTGCGCCGCGCCTTCTTACCGGGAAGCGGCTCCGCTGGCCGGGATGGCCGGCAGGGAGGCCGGGGTGGACGCGGGCACGGCTGCGGGCTCGGGCGCATGGACCGCGTCGGCACCATGCTTCTCGCCACTCATGTCCACCTTGTCCCCCGCCTTCATGATCACGAAGAGCGAAAGCGCTGCGAAAACGATGAACCCCACCACGATCTTCCACATACCGGTCTCCCTGGATTGAAATATTGAACGGAAAGCAGGCTGAAAAAAAGCCCCACAACCCTGGCGGGGTGTGAGGCCCTTCACACGGCGGCGGCCGGAGCCGCCACGCGTTCAGACTCAGAAGTTGTGGCGAACGCCCACGGCCAGCGAGCTGAAGTCCGCGCCGGCCACGCCGGTGGCGTAGGAGGCGTTGCGGTCGTTGTTCACGCGGGTGTAGTAGCCGTACACCTTGGTGCGCTTGCTCAGGTTGTAGTTGTAGGCCACGGTGTATTGCGTGGCGGCGCTGTCGCTCAGGTTCTTGTAGCTGTTGGCGCGGCCCACGTTCAGGTGGAACTCCGAAGCGCCCATGATGTAGGCGCCGGACAGGCGGAAGTTGTCACGCTTGCCCACGGCACCGGCCGTGTCGGACATGGCGTTCCAGTCGTCGCTGCGCTGGTAGTAGGCGCCCACCATGAAGGGACCGGCCGTGTACAGGGCGCGCAGGGCGAACTGGTTGGAGTCGGCCAGCTTGGAGTAGCCGGCGCCCAGGGCCAGGGCGCCCAGGTTGTAGTTGGCAGCCAGGTCGTACAGGTTCTTGCCGCCCGAGGTCTGCTCGTGCATGCCCACGGCGCCTTCGACCGTCAGGCCACCCAGGCTGGGGGTGCGGTAGGCCACCGAGTTGGAGTTGGTGAACTGGTTGCGCATCACGCTGGCGTAGAACGCGTCGGCGGACGAACCGGTGTCGTGGTTGTGCAGGCTGACGTAGTCGGCCGTGGCGAAGTAGGACTCGGCGGTCCAGCGGCCCAGGCGGACCATACCGAAGTTGCCGGACAGGTTCACTTCGCTCTGACGGGCGAACAAACCGCGGGAATCGGTCGTGCCGGTGTCGGAGTTGAAGCCGCTTTCCAGCTGGAAGCCGGCCTTCAGGCCGCCGCCCAGGTCTTCCACGCCCTTGAAGCCGAAACGCGATGCGTTGTTGAACAGGCCGGTGACGGTGGAATCACCCACCTTCTGGCGCTCGACGGTGGTGTTCACGCGGCCATACAGCGTGACGCTGCTTTGCGCGAACGCTGCGGTGCTGCCCAGGAGGGCCAGAGCGGCGAGAGCCAGACGATGGGTCTTTTGCATGTGATGTCCTCGGATGCTTGTTCGAAAAGTTGGTGTAGGCACCGCGGTCGGCTTATGGCAACAGAATGCAAGTGCAGCTACTGGACAAATTCTAGGTGTAACAACCCGATTACCACGGTTGAAAGTCACGGCAATAACGAAGCTGACGTGTAATTGCCACAAACTGGCGTGTTTTCCCCACACTTGCAGACATTCGGCGGTTCTGCGTCAGGGTTTTCCCGACGCGGGGTCGCAGAGGAACGGCGACACCGGAAGCCAACGTTGTCCGTCGCCGGGGCACGTCCCGCACCGACCTCCCGCTGAAATCCCCTTGGTTACCGGCCTGGGCCAGGGCTTGCCTCGTTTCGCGACCTGGATGGCGCCCGCGGTGTAATGGCCGTGCAGGCCCGCATCCCAGTTGTCGCCAGCTTGGCATATCCGGCGACGGCGACCGACTGGTACAGCCGGTTGGAGAAATTGCCCGTGTCGTGGTTGGGCTGGTCCTGCACGCCATAGTCCGCCACGGCGTAGTACGACTCGGGAATCCAGTTGCCCAGGCGGATCTTGCCGAAGCTGCCCGACAGATGGACTTCGCTCTAGCGGCCGAAGAAGGTCTTTGCGGCCTCGCCGATGGAACTGCCGAAACCGCTTTCGAGCTGGAATCCGGCTTTCTGCATGGGACTCCCTGGAATATTGTGGTCGGAACGGGCCGCCGTCATTATTGCCACGCCCCCTGCATACCGCGTCGCCTACGTGCAACGCGACGGCGCACACCCGAAGCGCTCCATCCGGCATTTGCAACCGACAAAAAAACGGGGTGCGCGGCACCGCACGTGCCGCGCCCCCCGCCTGAAGACATCGCCGTCAGTCGTTGGCGTAGATGTCCACGTCCTTCGTCTCACGGATAAACAGCGTGCCGATCACGGCGGTCACGCCCGCGATGATGATCGGGTACCAGAGGCCGTTGTACATGTTGCCCGTCTGCGCCACGATCGCGAACGACATGGTGGGCAGCAGGCCGCCGAACCAGCCGTTGCCGATGTGGTAGGGCAGGCTCATCGAGGTGTAGCGGATGCGGGTCGGGAACATTTCCACCAGCATCGCGGCGATGGGGCCGTACACCATGGTCACCAGCAGCACCAGATAGGTCAGGATGATGACCATCATCACCTTGTTCATCTTGGCGGGGTCGGCCTTGGTGGGGTAGCCGTCGGCCTTCAGCGTATCGGCCACGGCCTTCTTGAAGGTGGCGTCCTTGGCCTTGGCTTCATCGGCGGGCAGGCCGCGGGCGGTGTAGCTCGGGATCGTGGTCTGGCCGATCCTGATCACGGCCGGGGTGCCGGCCGGCGCGGCTTCGTTGTCGTAGCTCACCGAGCTGGCGGCCAGCACCTGCTTGGCGACGTCGCAGGAGCTGGTGAACTTGGCCGTGCCGGTCGGATTGAACTGGAACGAGCACTCGGCCGGGTCGGCCACGATCACCACCTTGTTCTTCGCCTGCGCCGCGGCCAGGTCGGGGTTGGCGGCTTCGGTCAGCGCCTTGAAGACCGGGAAGTAGGTCAGCACGGCCAGCACGCAGCCCAGCATGATGATGGGCTTGCGGCCGATCTTGTCGGAGAGCGAGCCGAACACGACGAAGAACGGCGTGCCGATCAGCAGGGCCGCGGCGATCATCAGGTTGGCCGTGACGGCGTCCACCTTGAGCTGCTGCGTCAGGAAGAAGAGCGCGTAGAACTGGCCCGTGTACCAGACCACGGCCTGCCCGGCGGTGAGGCCGATCAGCGCCAGGATCACGATCTTCAGGTTCTTCCACTCGCCGAACGACTCGCGCAGCGGTGCCTTCGAGGTCTTGCCTTCGGCCTTCATGCGCTGGAAGGCGGGAGATTCGGACAGCGACAGGCGGATCCACAGCGACACGCCCAGCAGCAGGATGGAGACGAGGAACGGAATGCGCCAGCCCCAGTCACCGAAGGCTTCCTCGCCCATCACGGTGCGGGTGCCCAGGATGACCAGCAGCGACAGGAACAGGCCCATCGTGGCGGTGGTCTGGATCCACGAGGTGTAGGCGCCCCGCTTGCCCTGCGGCGCATGCTCGGCCACGTAGGTCGCGGCACCGCCGTACTCGCCGCCCAGGGCCAGGCCCTGCAGCATGCGCAGCACGATCAGGATCACCGGAGCCGCCACGCCGATGCTGGCGTAGGTCGGCAGCACGCCCACGATGAAGGTGGACAGGCCCATGATCAGGATGGTGACCAGGAAGGTGTACTTGCGCCCGATCATGTCGCCCAGCCGCCCGAACACCAGGGCGCCGAACGGCCGCACGATGAAGCCGGCGGCGAAGGCCAGCAGCGCGAAGATGAAGGCCGAGCCCGCATCCAGCCCGCTGAAGAACTGCTTGGCGATGATGGCCGCGAGCGAGCCGTACAGGTAGAAGTCATACCATTCGAAAACGGTGCCCAGCGACGAGGCCAGGATGACTTTTCTTTCTTCCGGCGACATGGGCCGGGGAGCGACGTTGGTAGCCATGGTGCTTGTCTCCATGAGGTGGTCGGTGCGACTGCTGCGCGGCCCCCCTCCAGGAACACCGCGTGCAACCTGGGCGCACTATCGATCCAACGTCTGACCGAAGTCTGACAAGCACGGCCCATCCGGGGAAAACCCTTTCCCGGGACAAACCCGCACCGGCGGCGCGGCCTACTTGAGGCCCGAGGGGATTTCGGCCACGGCATCCCAGCGCGGCCCCTCGAACCACGGGTCGCCCTCCAGGCGGGCGCGCAGCATGGGCAGGCCGTCCAGCCCCCAGAACAGCTGCCCGTCCACCACGAAGGCAGGCACGCCGAACACGCCCTGCACGGCGGCTGCGTCGGTATTCGCGCGCAGCAGTGCCTTGGCATGCGCACCGTGCTCCTCACCGGGGGGTTGCGCGCGCAACTGCGGAGCCAGGACCCGGGCCAGGTCCTCCAGCCGCCCGGGGTCCAGCGGATCGGCCCCTCCGAGCCACACGTGGCGCAGCACCGTGCCGGCGACGAAGCGGTTGATCGATCCGTCCTCGCTGCAGGCCAGGGACTGGCGCAGCAGCGGCAGCGGGTTGAACGGATGCCGCGCGGGCATGTCCAGCCCCGTGCCCAGCGCATGGCCCAGCCACTCGGCATGGCGGTACGTCCAGTCGCGCTTGGGCGCGATGCCGGCGGGGCCCGGGTTGCCGTGCTGCTGCAGCAGCGCCCCGAGCAGCACCGGCCGGTACTCGACCGAATGGCTCAGGCCCTCCAGCACCTGCGGCAGGCGCTCGAAGGCCAGCCAGGCGTAGGGCGAGACGAAATCCAGGTAGAAAACGATGTGCTTCATGGGGTCCTTCCTTCTCGGTACGTACGCGGCCGCCGCCCTGCCCGTCAGCCCGTCAGCCCGGCGGCCCTGCCGGAGCCTGCGGTGCCAGCCCCGCGCGCTGCAGCAGCGCGGCCCAGATGGCGCGCTGCCGGCCCGGCGGCGCGGCCGACCAGTCGCGGATCTCGTCCAGGGTGCGGAAGCACCCTTCGCAATGGCGGCCGCCGGCATCCATGCGGCAGACGCCGATGCAGGGCGACGGCACCGGCCCCCGGCCCTCTTGCGCGAAGCCGCCCGCGGCCGCGGCCTGCGCGGCGCGCTCCGCGAGCGCCTGGAGCGCCTCCCGGGTCATGCCGCGGCGGGCGGCGGCTGCACCACGTCCACGACCGGCGCGCCCGTGAGCGCTTCCAGGTCCTGCGGCCGCAGCGGGAACACGCCGTTCGGATGGCCTGCCGCGGCCCAGATCTCGTCGAAGCGGAACAGGTCGCGGTCGATCAGCGTCACCGGCGGCGTGGCATGGGCCACGGGCGAGACGCCGCCGATGGTGAAGCCGGTCCTGGCCTTGACGAATTCGGCATCGGCGCGGCCCGTCTTGCCCACCAGCGCATCCACCTTCTTCTCGTCCACCCGCCGGTCGCCCGAGGTGACCACCAGCACGGCCGCATCGTCGCTCTTGCGGCGGAAGATGATGCTCTTGGCGATCTGGCCGACGGCGATGCCGAGCGCATCGGCCGCTTCCTGCGCGGTGCGCGCCGAGCTGTCCAGCATGCGCGGGCCGTGCGGATGGCCCTTGGCCTGCAGCGCGGCGGCGACGCGCTGCACGCCGTCGGGAAGGGTTCGAAGTTCGGCGCCACACATGGGTACGGTCTCCTGGAAAAAG
The DNA here is from genome assembly GCF_031844105.1 of Acidovorax sp. PRC11. Taxonomy (NCBI): domain Bacteria; kingdom Pseudomonadati; phylum Pseudomonadota; class Betaproteobacteria; order Burkholderiales; family Comamonadaceae; genus Acidovorax; species Acidovorax sp. PRC11. Next base: position 42,578 of record NZ_JAUZUQ010000023.1, read on the forward strand.
GTGGACGGGCTCCGGATTGTGCCGCGCCGAAGAGCCCGTGCGTCAGCCGGCGCGCTTGTTCAGCAGCGCCGTGGCCGCGCGCGAATTCGGCTTGCGGCCGAGGAAATCGCTGATGTAGGCGCCGGCATCCACCAGCGCATCCAGGTCGATGCCGGTCTCGATGCCCATGCCCTGCAGCATGTAGACCACGTCCTCCGTGGCCACGTTGCCCGTCGCGCCCTTGGCATACGGGCAGCCGCCCAGGCCCGCGACCGAGGTGTCGAACTGCCAGACGCCCATCTCCAGCGCGGCCAGGGTGTTGGCGAGCGCCTGCCCGTAGGTGTCGTGGAAGTGGCCCGAGACATCGTCCAGCGCATAGTGCGCGAGCGTCGCCTCGATGGCGCGCTGCACCTTGCGCGGCGTGCCCACGCCGATGGTGTCGGCCACGCCGATGTGCTGCACGCCGATGCCCTTCATGAGGCCGGCCAGGTAGCCCACGCGGTCGGGCGACACCTCGCCTTCGTACGGGCAGCCCACGGTGCAGCTCATCGCGCCGCGCACGTGGATGCCCGCGGCGCGCGCGGCCTCCACCACCGGCGCGAAGCGTTCGATGCTCTCGGCGATGCTGCAGTTGATGTTCTTCTGGCTGAACGCCTCGCTGGCGGAGCCGAACACCACGATCTCGTCGGGCCGGTCCTGCACGGCCGACTCGTAGCCCTTCATGTTGGGCGTGAGCACCGAATAGCGCACGCCGGGGCGCCGCTCGATGCCGGCCATCACGGCGTGGTTGTCCGCCATCTGCGGCACCCACTTGGGGCTCACGTAGCTGGTGACCTCGATCTCCGTCAGGCCGGCCGCCTGCAGGCGGTGCACGAGGCCGATCTTCACCTCGGCGGGCACGGGGGATTTCTCGTTCTGCAGCCCGTCGCGGGGGCCGACGTCCACGATCTTGGCGCGGGTGGGTAGAGAGGACATGGGAGGGTTCCTGAAAAGGGTTCGAGGGAGGCAGGCAGCGGCGTCAATAGCCCCGCGCCGGATCCACCTCGCCGCGCACGGACTCGGCCCCATTGCGCAGCGCGTCGATCTTGCGCGCGATCTGGGCGATGCTCTCCGCGCGCAGCGTGCGGGCCGAGGTGTGGGGCGTGACGGTGACGCGCGGATGGCCCCAGAACGGATGGCCGGCCGGCAACGGTTCGGTGCGGAAGACGTCGAGCGTGGCGCCGGCGACGTGGCCGCTCTCCAGCAGGGCGAGCAGATCGTCCTCGACGAGGTGCGCGCCGCGCGCGACGTTGATCACGTAGGCCCCGGGCAGCAGGCGCGAGAGCGTCTCCTTGCGCAGGATGTCCGTGGTGTCGGGCGTGAGGGGCAGCAGGTTCACGAGCACGCGGCTCGCGGCCAGGAAATCCTGCAGGCCGCCCGTGCCGTGGAAGGTGTGCACGCCCTCCACCGCCTTGGGCGAACGGCTCCAGCCCACCACGGGAAATTCGAAATGCGCGATCGCGCGCGCCACGCGCTCGCCCAGCACGCCCAGGCCCATCACGCCCACGGGGAAGTCCTGGCGCAGCCGCGGCTTGCGGAAGGCCCAGCGGCCTTCGCGCTCGGCGGCCTCATAGGCGTCGAATTCGCGGAAATGGCGGATCACGGCGTGGCTCACGTACTCGGCCATCTGCACGGCCATGCCGGCATCGTCGAGCCGCACGATGCGGCAGCCCGCGGGCATGCGCAGCTTGACGAGCGCGTCCACGCCCGCGCCGATGTTGAAGAGCGCGCGCAGCCGGGGCTGCTCGTCCAGGAACTGCTGGGGCGGCGCCCACACCACCGCATAGTCGGCCTGGGGGGCGCCGGGCTCCCACACGGTGATGCGGGCGTCGGGCAGGACGGAGCGCAGCCCCTCCAGCCAGGGAGCGGGCGGGGTATCGGTACAGCAGAAAAGAATGTCGGTCATGCCCTGGAGCCTATCGCAGCATGGCCCGCGGACGCTGTCGCGCGGGCACGCGTTCCGCGGGTTCCGTCAGGCGGCGGCCGCGAGCCGCAGCAGTTCGGCCCCTTCGGTCACCTGGTCGCCCGGCGCATAGAGCAGCTCGGCCACGGTGCCGTCGGCCGGGGCGGCGATGGTGTGCTCCATCTTCATCGCTTCCATCACCGCCAGGGCCTGGCCCTTGGCCACCGTGTCGCCCGCCTTCACGGCGAACGACACCACCTTGCCGGGCATGGGTGCCGTGAGGCGGCCGCCCTCGGCCTGCACCTCGCCGGCATGCGCCAGCCGGTCGACGGCCGTGAGCTGGGCCGCACCGCGCGGCAGGAACACATGGCGCGACTCGCCGCGGGCATGGACCACGGCCCGCGTGCGCTCGCCCGCGAACGCGAGGTCGATCGCTTCCGAGCCCTCGCCTTCTCCCTCCACCGCCTGGAACACGAGCGGCCCTTCGGCCAGCACCGCGCCCCCGGATTCCACGCGCAGCACCGGCGCATCGCCCGGCCGGTAGGTGAGCACGGCGGAGGCGGCCGTGCCCGCGCACTCCACGTCGAAGCGGCGGCGGTTCTCGCCCCAGCCCTGCCAGCCGTCGCGGCGGCCGAACGGATCGCCCGCGCGCTCGGCCGCACGTTCGGCCCGCAGCGCATGCGCCACCGTGGCGGCCAGCGCCAGCGGCAGCGGCACGGGGGCTTGGTGGAACAGCACGGCCTGCTCGCGCTGGATCAGCGCCGTGTCCAGCCGCGCATGCGCGAACGAATCCGAGCGCAGCACGTGGCGCAGGAACTGCACGTTGGTCGCCAGCCCCACGATGTGCATGCGCGACAGCGCCTCGTCCAGCCGCGCCAGTGCCTGCTCGCGCGTGTCGCCGTGCACGATGAGCTTGGCGATCATCGAATCGTAGAACGGGCTGATCGCATCGCCCTCGCGCACCCCGGCGTCGATGCGCACCGTACCCCGCTCGAAATGCGTGCACGGCCCGTGGCGGTAGACGGCCAGGCGGCCGGTGGCGGGCAGGAACTGGTTGTCCGGGTTCTCGGCGCAGATGCGCGCCTCGATCGCATGGCCGGTGATGCGCAGTTGCTCCTGCGCGAGCGGCAGCGGCTCGCCGGCCGCCACGCGCAGTTGCCACTCGACCAGATCCTGCCCGGTGATCGCCTCGGTCACCGGGTGCTCCACCTGCAGGCGCGTGTTCATCTCCATGAAGAAGAAGTCCATCGCGCCGCCCTCGCGCTGCTCGACGATGAACTCCACCGTGCCGGCGCCCACGTAGCCCACGGCCTGCGCGGCAGCCACCGCCGCCTCGCCCATGCGCGCGCGCATCTCGGGCGCCATGCCGGGGGCGGGGGCTTCCTCCAGCACCTTCTGGTGCCGGCGCTGCACGGAGCAGTCGCGCTCGAAGAGATAGACGCACCGGCCGTGCGCGTCGGCGAACACCTGGATCTCGATGTGGCGCGGGCGCTGCACGTACTTTTCGATCAGCACCGCGTCGTCGCCGAAGCTGTTGATCGCCTCGCGCTTGCACGACTCCAGCGCCGCCGCGAAATCGGCCGCCTTCTCCACCGCGCGCATGCCCTTGCCGCCACCGCCCGCGCTCGCCTTGATGAGCACCGGATAGCCGATGCGGTCCGCCTCGCGCTGCAGCAGGGCCGGGTCCTGGTCGGCGCCGTGGTAGCCCGGCACCAGCGGCACGCCGGCCTTCTCCATCAGCTGCTTGGATTCGGCCTTGAGGCCCATGGCCTGGATCGCCGATGGCGGCGGGCCGATGAAGACGAGGCCGGCGTCCTGGCAGGCCTGCGCGAACTCCTCGTTTTCGGACAGGAAGCCGTAGCCCGGGTGGATGGCCTGCGCTCCCGTGCGCCGTGCCGCCTCGAGGATGCGCTCCCAGCGCAGGTAGCTCTCCTTCGGCGCGCTGCCGCCGATGTGCACCGCCTCGTCGCAGGCGGCCACGTGGCGGGCCGACGCATCGGCATCGGAATACACGGCCACGGTCTTCACGCCCATGCGGCGCGCGGTGGCAGCCACGCGGCAGGCGATCTCCCCGCGGTTGGCAATCAGGATCTTGTCAAACATCGTTGCGTCTCACTCCAAAATCGGGCCGCCCGCACTCATCGCGTGGCCGGGGCCGCAGGCCGGGAAAAGAAAACGGACAGCCGCCGCAGCACGGCGCGCAGGAACTTCCACAGCAGCACCAGCAGCAGCACGGAGAGCGCCACCATGCAGGCCAGCGCGATGCCGAACAGCACCGGGTGCTGCGTGGCGAGCCACACCACCACCACGACGAGGCCATCCTCGAAGAACGACAGCAGCCAGTTGGACACGGGCTCGGGCGAGGTGTTGACGGCGGCACGCGCCGTCATCTTGGTGGCGAGCGCCGTGGCGGAGAGCGATCCGCCCATCAGCCCCGCCGCCACGGCCATCGCGCCGTTGTCGGCACCGAACACGCCCGCGGCCAGCAGCGCACCCGCAGGCACGCGGATCGCCGCGTGCGCCGCGTCCCACAGGCTGTCGAACCACGGCACCTTGTCGGCGATGAATTCCACGCACAGCAGCATCCCGCTCACCAGCAGCACCACCGGGTGCTGCAGCATGCGCAGCCCCTCCGGCAGCGCGATCCAGCCGCCCGCGCCCATCGCGCCGACGAGGAAGACCACCGCATACAGCCGGAACCCGCTGGCCCAGCCGAGTCCCGCGGCGAGCGCCAGCAGGCCCGGCATGTCCAGCGCGCCCGTGGCACGCCGCGCCTGCTCCGCCACGGCCTGTGCCGTGCCCGCGTCCACGTGCAGTCCGGCCGCATGCAGCCACTGGACGATGTGCAGCCAGAGGGCATCCATGGGATCGCGGCACGCGGCCCCTCAGTCCTGCGCCGGCAGCCACGAAGGCTTGCGCTTCTGCAGGAAGGCCTGCACGCCCTCGCGGCCCTCGTCGCCCGCGCGGATGTCGGCGATGGCCTCCACGGTGGAGGCGATGAGCGCATCGTCGATGGGCCGCGCGGCGATGTCGCGCACCAGCCGCTTGCCCGCGGCCACGGCCTGCGGGCCGGCCGCGGCCAGCGCCTGCAGCACCGCGTCGAGACGCTCGTCCAGCAGTTCGAAATCCACCACCTCGTGCACCAGCCCGATGCGCAGCGCTTCCAGCGCACCGAAGCGCTCGCCGGTGACGAAATAGCGCCGCGCCGCGCGCTCGCCCATGGCGCGCACCACGTAGGGGCCGATCGTGGCCGGGATCAGCCCCAGGCGGACTTCGCTCAGGCAGAACGCCGCGGTATCGACCGCCACGGCCACGTCGCAGGCGGCCACCAGGCCCACGCCGCCCGCGTACACGTCGCCCTGGATGCGCGCGATGGTGGGCTTGGGGCACTCGTTGATCGTGCGCAGCATGGCCGCCAGCAGCCCCGCGTCCTGCACGTTCTCGGCGCGCGAATAGTCGGCCATGCGGCGCATCCAGTTCAGGTCCGCGCCCGCGCAGAACGCAGGCCCTTCGGCCGCGAGCACGATGGCGCGCACGCCGTCCTGCCGGCCCAGGGTGTCGAACGCACGCGTCAGTTCGGCGATCACCTCGTCGCTGAACGCGTTGCGCACCTGCGGGCGCGCGAGCGTGACGCGCGCGACCGTGCCGGCCTGGCCCACGTGCAGATGCTGGTAGTCGGGGGTGGTCATGGATGGATCCTCCTCGTCGGGTTCAAAGATAGGGGCCCGCGCCGGTGCTCACATGCGGAAAACGCCGAACTTCGTGTCCTCCACCGGCGCGTTGCGCGCGGCGGCCAGGCCCAGCGCGAGCACGCGGCGCGTGTCGGCGGGATCGATCACGCCGTCGTCCCAGAGCCGCGCGGTCGCGTAGTAGGGATGGCCCTGCTCTTCGTACTGGCGACGGATCGGCGCCTTGAAGGCTTCTTCCTCTTCCGCGCTCCAGGCGCCGCCCTTGGCCTCGATGCCGTCGCGGCGCACGGTGGCGAGCACGCTCGCGGCCTGCTCCCCGCCCATGACGGAGATGCGCGCGTTCGGCCACATCCAGAGGAAGCGCGGCGAATAGGCGCGGCCGCACATGCCGTAGTTGCCGGCGCCAAACGAGCCGCCGATGACGATCGTGAACTTCGGCACGGCCGCCGTGGCCACCGCCGTGACCATCTTGGCGCCGTTGCGCGCGATGCCCTCGTTCTCGTACTTGCGGCCCACCATGAAGCCGGTGATGTTCTGCAGGAACACCAGCGGGATCTTGCGCTGGCAGCACAGCTCGATGAAATGCGCGCCCTTCAGCGCCGATTCGGAGAACAGGATGCCGTTGTTCGCGATGATGCCCACGGGCATGCCCTCGATGCGCGCGAAGCCCGTGACCAGCGTGGTGCCGTAGCGTGCCTTGAACTCGTCGAACTCGCTGCCGTCCACGATGCGCGCGATGATCTCGCGTACGTCGAAGGGCTTGCGCGTGTCCACGGGAATCACGCCGTACAGCTCCTCGGCGCCGAACAGCGGCTCCTGCGGCGCGGTGCCGCCGGCCGCAGAAGCGGGCCGCTCGCGGTTCAGGTTGCGCACCGCGTTGCGGGCGAGCTGCAGCGCATGCAGGTCGTTCTGGGCCAGGTGGTCGGCCACGCCGGAGAGCCGGGTGTGCACGTCGCCGCCGCCCAGGTCCTCGGCCGTCACCACCTCGCCGGTGGCGGCTTTCACGAGCGGCGGGCCGCCCAGGAAGATCGTGCCCTGGTCCTTCACGATGATGGACTCGTCGCTCATCGCCGGCACGTAGGCGCCGCCGGCCGTGCAGCTGCCCATCACCACCGCGATCTGCCCGATGCCCTGCGCGCTCATCTGCGCCTGGTTGTAGAAGATGCGGCCGAAGTGGTCGCGGTCGGGGAACACCTCGTCCTGGTTCGGCAGGTTGGCGCCGCCCGAGTCCACGAGGTAGATGCACGGCAGGCGGTTCTGCTGCGCGATCTCCTGCGCGCGCAGGTGCTTCTTCACCGTCATCGGGTAGTAGGTGCCGCCCTTCACCGTGGCGTCGTTGCACACCACCATGCAGTCCACGCCGCTCACGCGGCCGATGCCGGCGATCAGGCCGGCGCCGGGCGCCTCGTCGCCGTACATGCCGAGCGCGGCCAGCGGCGCGATCTCCAGGAAGGGCGAGCCGGGATCGAGCAGTTCGCGCACGCGGTCCCGCGGCAGCAGCTTGCCGCGCGCCACGTGCTTGGCCCGCGCGGCGTCGCTGCCGCCCTGGGCCACCTGGGCCGCGCGCTCGCGCAGGTCCTGCACGATCGTGCGCATCGCGGCGGCGTTGGCCTGGAAGTCGGCCGAGCGGGGATTGAGGCGGGTTTCGAGGATCATGGTGGAACGGGAAAAAGGTTCTCTGTGACGGTCCGCGTGCGGTTCAGGCGGTGGCGCGCTCGGCCAGGCCCAGCTGCTCTTTCATCGCATCGCGGATCTTGAATTTCTGGATCTTGCCGGTCACCGTCATCGGGAACTCGGCGACGAAGCGGATGTACCGCGGCACCTTGTAGTGCGCGATCTGGCCCTGGCAGAACGCGCGGATGGCGTCCTCGGTCGGCTGCTCGCCGGGCTTGGCGACGATCCACGCGCACAGCTCCTCGCCGTACTTCTCGTCGGGCACGCCCACCACCTGCACGTCCTGCACCTGCGGATGGCGGTAGAGGAACTCCTCGATCTCGCGCGGGTAGATGTTCTCGCCGCCGCGGATCACCATGTCCTTGATGCGGCCGACGATGTTCACGTAGCCCTCGGCATCCATCGTGGCGAGGTCGCCCGTGTGCATCCAGCCCTCGGCGTCGATCGCCTCGCGCGTCTTCTCCGGATCGCCCCAGTAGCCGTGCATCACCGAATAGCCGCGCGTGCAGAGCTCGCCCGAGCGGCCGCGCGGCACGGGCTCGCCGGATTCCGGATCGATCACCTTCACCTCCAGGTGCGGCTGCACCTGCCCCACGGTGGACACGCGCTTGTCCAGCGGCGTGTCCGTGCTGCTCTGGCAGCTCACGGGGCTGGTTTCGGTCATGCCGTAGGCGATGGTGATCTGCTCCAGGTGCATGTCGCTCACCACGCGCTTCATCACCTCGATCGGGCAGGGAGAACCGGCCATGATCCCGGTGCGCAGCGTGGAGAGGTCGAACTCCGCAAAGCGCGGATGCTGCAGCTCGGCGATGAACATGGTCGGCACGCCGTGCAGGCCCGTGCACCGTTCCGCCTGCACCGCCTCCAGCACCGCCAGCGGATCGAAGCCGTCGCTCGGGTACACGATGGTGCTGCCGTGCGTCACGCACGCCAGGTTGCCGAGCACCATGCCGAAGCAGTGGTAGAGCGGCACGGGAATGCAGAGCCGGTCTTCCGGCGTGAGCCGCATGCACTCGCCGATGAAGAAGCCGTTGTTGAGGATGTTGCGGTGCGTGAGCGTCGCGCCCTTGGGGAAGCCCGTCGTGCCGCTCGTGAACTGGATGTTGATCGGCTCGCTCGCATCCAGCGTGGCGGCCACGGCGTCGATGCGCGCGTCCTGCGCGTCGCCGCGCGCGATCAGTTCGGAAAACCGCAGCATCCCGGGCTCTTCCACGCCGTCCTGTCCCGGGGCATCGATCCACACCACGGTGCGCAGGTGCGGCAGGCGGCGCGCCGCCAGCTGGCCCGGCGGCTGCGCGGCCCACTCGGGCGCCAGCTCGCGGAGCATGCCCAGGTAGTCGCTGGTCTTGAAGCGCGACATGGCGACCAGCGCCTTGCAGCCCACCTTGTTGAGCGCGTACTCCACCTCGGCCGTGCGGTACGCCGGGTTGATGTTGACGAGGACCAGGCCCACCTCCGCCGTGGCGAACTGCATCAGCACCCACTCGGCGTTGTTGTGCGACCAGATGCCGACCCGGTCGCCCTTCTGCAGCCCCAGGCCCAGCAGCGCGCCGGCCAGGCGCCGCGACGCCGCATGCAGTTCGGCATAGGTGTAGCGCAGCCCCTGGTGCCGGCTCACGAGGGCCTCCCGCCCGGGCTGGCGCGCGGCCATGTCCGCGAAGAAGGCGCCCAGGGTCTGCTCGATCAGGGGCACGTCGGTGGCGCCCTTCGCATGGCTGGCGGCGGACGGCGTCTGGGACGGATCGGACGGCTGTGTCACGGTATTTGTCTCCTTGGGGCAGGCAGTCTCTGGCGGACGCGCGGCGGCCACCCTGGGGCGGCGGGCGTGCCGGTCGATGCCACAGCATACGCCGCCACGCCCGGAAACAGGCCACGGATCGGGTCACACAGGTTGCAAATCGTGCCACGCGCCCGCACACTCGCCGCATGCCGCGCACGCCGACCACCCCCGCCGACACCGCACCGCCTGCGGCCCCGGGCCCCGTGGCCGCCACACCGATGGCTTTCGTCCAGGCCATCCTCCAGGCCTATGCACAGCGGTCCCTGAGCCCTGCCCAGGCCCTGGCCGCGGCACAAATCCCGCCACAGAGCGTCCGCAACATCCGCGCGCGCATCACCGCCCTGCAGATGGAGGCCCTGTCCGCGGCCGCCATGCGCGAACTCGACGACGAAGCCCTGGGCTGGTTCGCGCGCCGCCTGCCCTGGGGCAGCTACGGCATGCTGGCGCGCGCGTCGATCAGCGCCCCCACGCTGGGCCTCGCGCTGCGGCGCTGGTGCCGGCACCATGCGCTGCTGGTGGACGACATCGGGCTGCACCTGGATACGGACGGCCATACCGCCACGCTCGCGCTGGCCGAGCACCGCGACCTCGGCCCGCTCCGCGAGTTCTGCACCGTCTCCGTGCTGCGCAACGCGCTCGGCCTCGCCTGCTGGTTCATCGATTCGCGCCTGCCGCTGCTGGCTGCCGCCTTCCCGTTCGCGGCACCGCCCCACGCCGAGGTCTATCCGCTGCTCTTCGGCGTGCCCCCGCGATTCGACGCGCCGCAGGCCGTGCTGCGCTTCGACGCCCGCTACCTGGACCTGCCGCTGCAGCGCGACGAAGCGGCGCTGAACCAGATGCTGCAGCGGGCCCTGCTGCTCACCGTGCGCCAGTACCGGCGCGACCGCCTGCTGGTGCAGCGCGTGCGCCAGGCCCTGGCCCATGCGCCCGAGTTCTCCCACAGCGCGGAGACGATCGCGGCGCAGCTGCACGTATCGCCGCGCACGCTGCACCGGCAGCTCCGCGAAGAAGGCGCTTCGCTGCAGGCGCTCAAGGACGAGGCGCGCCAGCAGCGCGCCCGCGACCTGCTCCAGCGCACCGACCGCCCCGTCAAGGCCGTGGCGCAGGCTGCGGGCTTCGCCAGCGAAAAGAGCTTCATGCGCGCGTTCCGGCAATGGACGGGCACGTCGCCCGCCGAATACCGGCGCCAGCGGCGTGCCGACGCCATGGCGGACCGGGACACTGCGCCGCGCCGGGCAGTCGTCCACCGGACGTGACCACGCACCGGAGGTCGGGCCCGCCGTCCGCGTCCGCGTGCGCGCTTCGCGGATGACCCCACTGCTTCGCCTGCGCCTCTTTTCCGTGCACCGCGGGGCGGTAGCGTATGCCGTGCAACCCACCCGGAAAAAAGATGGACCACATTCTCCGCACCGGTGTCGACGGCCATCGCAGCGCCACGGGCACCCTGGAGGGCCGGCGATCGCCGTCGCCGCCCCCGGGGCGGGCAAGGAGTCCCGCCCCGGGTCTCCCGATGCATCCTCTGGGTGGCTCCCCGCCTCCATCGCGGGCACTGCAGTCCGCGGCCGAAAGCCCGGTGCATCGCACGCGTGCCTCCCCGCCCAGGGTGGCCCCACTGGAGAGCCATCCGATCCTGGCCGAAGCCCTTCCCCGGTACGGCAAGGGGGAAAGCTGGGAACAGCTGCTGCGTGATTTCCCGGGCATCCGCCGCTATCTGACGCCCTACGGGCTCAGCGAGCACACTGCCAACTCCGTGGTGGTGCAGCTGGATGACCAGGGGCTCCGCGACCTGAGGCAACAGGTCGGGCGCAGGATAGAAATCCTCTACCACGGCCGCGACAGGGATCTGGCGATGGAGTGTCTCCACGATGCGCTGTCCGACGACTACCGCCAGGAAAGAATCGAAAAATTCCAGAGGCAACAGGCCAGGGAGGCGGAAAGAAGCGAACGGGTTTTCAACAAGGAAAAAGAATTCTTCAGGACCTTCATAGAAGGCTTCCTGGACGTCATCGACCGCTTCGAATCCGGAGAGTCGGTCGGCTCCCTGAAGAATGACCTTCCCAACATCGGCTCATACATCAAAAGCGATGGATTCTCGAAACGTGCGACCGGGCTGCTCAAGTACCTCACCCCCGAGGAGAGCGAACGCATACAGCGCGCATTCAGGAAGCGCCACGCTGCGCCAGCCGTGCCGGCCCCGCCCGGCGGCAGTGCGTCTTCGCTCCCGAAACTGAGCGGCGCCCTCCTCGCGCTCCAATCGGATCCGCAGTCCATCCTGGACATATCGGGAAGATTCAGCGACCGCACCCGGTCGATCGAAGCAGGGGTATGCGACGAGTACGTCACGCCCTACACGCTCGGGAGAATCGTGAACAAGCGGACCGGCGAGTTGACCCCCACGGGCGAACGGGTCATTGCCAACGCGGATGCACGCACCCGGGCAGCCATCCGTGCGAACTTCAAACTCCGCTTCCAGAACGCTCCCGCGCCCCGCACCCAAGCGCCCGCAGCCCCCCTCCACCGGCCCGACAGCCCGCCCTCCACGTCGCTGTTCTCCGGCTTTTCGGAAGAACTGCGGCGCAAGGGCTTCGTTCATGAACCCGCCACACCCCAGTACCCGCCGGAAGCACCGGCCATGGCGCACCCGCTCGGAGGCGCCGATGCCGAACGAGCCCATGCGCCGCCGACCGATTCCTTCTTCTCCGACCTCACGGAGGACCGGCGGCGCATGGGCCACCTTCCGGAGCCCGCCACGCCCCAATATCCGGCGCAGAGCCCATCCTCGACCTTCGCCGGTCTTTCCTCCCTGGACGGCGGGGCCTTTGCAGGCCCCGATGGCGACCCCGGCTCCCCCCCGGAAGTCACGCAGCCCTGGCGTGGCGACGATCCCCTGTTCCCGGAGCCGTCCGCCGGACAGCGGACCGCGCGGACGGGCAGCCCCGAGAGAATCGATGTGGACGCGCTGCCGCCCCTCGCGCAACCAGAGGCGCCGCAGGTCCGGGAACTGCAGCTGTCCGCAGGGGCGTGGCTGAGCGACGAACACATGAACGCATACATGGAAGCCCTCGCCCATCGCCTGGAGGGCCGGCCCCGTGCCGAGCTGCTGAACTTCGCCAACCCCTTGCACGTGGGCCTGCTGTACAGGAAAGACATGGGTGACAGGCACAGGGGGCTGCGCTACATCACGGCCCGCAACGACGCCCCGTTGGTCTTCCTGCCGATCCACAACCCGCACCCGCCTGCGCACTGGTCACTGCTCGTGATCGACCGGCGCGCGGGAGCGGCGTTCCACTACGACTCCCTCGTTCATCCCCACGCCGCCGCCGCAGCGGTCGACACGGCCCAGTACCGGAGGGCCAGCATCGCGGCGTGGGAGATGGGCATCCACACGCCCGTCAGGGGCGTGCCCATCGCCCGGCAGCGGGATGGCAACTCCTGTGGCGACCATGTGCTCCAGGCCATCGACGTGCTGGCCCACCGGGTGATCGATGGCACGTTCACGCAGGACGACATGGACCTGAGCGGCATAGAACCGAACCGCCGGCTGCTGGCAGACAGCCTGGCCCACGCCGCCGCACTGCCCGCGGAGCACAGCGCCTCCGCCGCGCCCCCGGCCGACGGCAGGCCCGCGAAGAAAAGCCGGGTGGGAACGTTCTGGCAGGACCTCAGTCCGGCGCTGCGGCCAGGAGGTCCGGCAGCGCCGCCATCGACCCGATGACAGCGCAAGCCCCTGCCGCGCGCAGCGCCTCGGCGGGATCGTGCCCCCAGGCCGCGGGGCTGTAGCCCACCACCGTGGCCCCGGCGGCCACGCCCGCGGTCACGCCCGTCACCGTGTCCTCCACGACCAGGCAGCGCCCGGGTGGAACGCCCAGCGCTGCCGCGGCGGCCAGGTAGACGTCGGGCGCGGGCTTGGTGCGCGGCATCTCGTGCCCGCTGAAGACGCGGCCCTCGAAGTACGCCATCAGGCCGGCCTTGGCCAGCTGCAGCTCGACCTTGTACCGGTCGGCACCCGATGCGCAGGCGATGCGCCCCGCCATGCGCCGGTGCGCGGCCTCCACCGCCTGCAGCGCGCCGTCGATCGCCTCCAGCTCCGCGGCCAGCGCGGCGTTGCGGCGCGCGTAGAACTCCGCCATCCAGGCATCCGTGAGCGGAGCGCCCGTGTGCGCTTCGATGCGCGCCGCCTCGCTGCGCACGGCCTTGCCGATGAAGATGCGCATGCACTCCTCCATCGTGAGCGTCCAGCCGGACGCCTCCAGCATGGCGCGCAGCACGCGGTGCGTGATGGGCTCGCTGTCCACCAGCACGCCGTCGCAGTCGAACAGCACGGCATCGAAAGGCGGCAGCGCCTCGGCGGGGGTTGCGGCAATGGCAGGCGAGGCGATGGGGGGCATGGAGGATGTTCTCGTGCGCGGCGGGCGCGCAACGGCAAAAAAGAACGGCGTCCGGAGGAACGCCGCGACGGCACAGTCGAATCTACCGCATGCGGAATGTCCGGCCTGCTGTGAAGGCACCCTGCGCGGCGGGGGATCAGCCGCGCGGGAACTCGCCGTCCACGTACACCCAGCGCCCCGCCTCCCGCACGAAGCGGCTGCGCTCGTGCAGGCGGTGCGCGCGCCCGCCGGCATCGCGCTGGCGGGCCACGAACTCCACCTCGGCGCGGTCCGCGTCCAGCAGGCGGTGCGCCCGCACCTCCAGACCCAGCCAGCGCACACCGGGCTCGAACCCGATCGACGCGGGCCGGTGCGCCTCGGCCCACGTGGCGCGCAGGTACTCCGCCTCGCCGCGCACGAACGCGGTGTAGCGCGATCGCATCAGGCTCTCGGCATCGGGCGCGGGCGCGGAATCCCAGTGGTCGATGTAGCGCCCGCAGCATCCGGCGTACGGCAGCGGGACGCGCCGCTCCGACAGCCGACCGCAGGGGCAGGCAGGGGAACGGGAAGAGGAAGAGGAAGAGGAAGGATCGGACACGGCCATCGTCGTCGGCATCAGGGCGGGGCTGCATTCTTGCAGATGCCCGGCAGGTGGCACACTCGCAGCCGCCGCGGCGCAGTGCCGCGCGCCTTTTTTTCCCGGAGATCGACGATGTGGAACCTGAGCGTGCCCTGGTGGGAATTCATCCTGCGCGGCGTGGTGGTGTATGCGTTCCTGCTGGTGTTCCTGCGCCTGACGGGCAAGCGCCAGACGGGCCAGTCCGCGCCGTTCGATCTCGTGCTGCTGCTGATTTTGTCGAACGCGGTGCAGAACTCGATGAACGCCGGCGACAACTCCCTGATCGGCGGCCTCATCTCCGCCGCCACCCTCATCGCCTGCCACATGGTGCTCGCCCGGCTCACGTTCCGCTTCCCGCGCCTGGAGCAACTGGTGGACGGCCGCCCGCAGACCCTGGTGCAGGACGGCAAGGTGGACCGGCTGCTGATGCAGCGCGAACTGCTCTCCACCGAAGACCTCGCCGCCGCCCTGCGCGCGGGCGGCTGCCTGCACCTGCATGAAGTGGAGCGCGCGACGATCGAGACCAACGGCCAGATCACCGTGGTGCTGCGGGGCCGCGACAGTGCGGGCGGAGGAAGCACCGCCGACCGGTGACGGGGCGCGCAGGGCCCCGCCCTTTTGGCCTTTTCCGCCCCGGTTCCCGCAGGCGGCCCGGGCCCGCGCCATACTCCCAAGCTGCGCGCAGCATGCCCGCCTTCCCTTGACTCCGTACCGCTTTCCGCCATGAATCTCCTGCTCCTCAGCAACTCCAGCAGCGACGCCGGTTACCTGGCCCATGCCCGCGACTGGATCGCCGAATGGTCCGCCGCCCAGGGCACGCCGGGCGAGGCGCTGTTCATGCCGTTCGCGGGCGTCTCGCGCGGCTGGGATGCGTACGCCGAGCAGGTCGCACAGGCCCTCGCCCCGCTCGGCCTCGCCGTGCGCTCGGCCCACCAGGCCGCGGACCCGGTGGCGGCTGCCGCCCAGGCGCGCTACATCGTGGTGGGCGGCGGCAACACCTTCGCACTGCTCGGCCACCTGCGGCGGCTGGGCCTGCTGGCGGCGATCGCGGAGCGTGTGCGCTCGGGCGAGGCCTCGTACCTGGGCTGGAGCGCCGGCTCGAACGTGGCGTGCCCCACCATCCGCACCACCAACGACATGCCGATCACCGACCCGGGCGGCTTCGACGCCATGGGCCTCGTGCCGTTCCAGATCAACGCCCACTACACGGACGCGCATCCGCCCGGCCACCGCGGCGAAACGCGCGAGGAACGGCTGCGGGAGTTCGGCATCCTCAACCCCGGGACGCCGGTGGTGGGCCTGCCCGAAGGCACGGGCCTGCGCGTGCGCGGTGAGGCCATCACCGTGCTGGGCAGCACGGCACCCGTGCGGCTCTTCCTGGGCACCAGCGCGCCGCGCCAGCAGGGCCCGGGGCCGCTGGAGCTGTCAGCGGCCTGATCCGGAGCGGCCACCAGGCCGCCCTGCATCAAGGGCCTCGGACCAGCCCCTTCAGGCCAATGCGCGCGTGATCAAAATCTTCTGCACGTCGCTCGTACCCTCGTAGATCTGGCACACGCGCACGTCGCGATAAATGCGCTCCACGGGGAAATCGTTCACCACGCCGTAGCCCCCCAGCGTCTGGATCGCCGCGCTGCACACGCGCTCGGCCATCTCGCTCGCGAACAGCTTGGCCATGGCCGCCTCCTTCAGGCACGGCCGCCCCGCGTCGCGCAGCGCCGCGGCATGCCAGATCAGCTGGCGCGCGGCCTCGATCTGGGTGGCGCAGTCCGCGAGCCGGAAGCCCACCGCCTGGTGCTGGAAGATCGGCTGACCGAAGCTCTCGCGCTCCTTCGCGTACTGCAGGGCCACGTCGAACGCGCTGCGCGCCATGCCCACGCTCTGCGCCGCGATGCCGATGCGCCCGCCTTCCAGCGCTCCGAGCGCGATCTTGTAGCCCTCGCCCTCCGCGCCGATGAGATTCTCCGCAGGAATGCGGCACTGGTCGAAAGTGATCTGCGCCGTGTCGCTGCTGTGCTGCCCGAGCTTGTCCTCCAGCCGCGCGACGGCATAGCCCGGCGCGTCGGTCGGCACCAGGAACGCGCTCATGCCGCGCTTGCCCGCCGCCCGGTCGGTCACCGCGATCACGATCGCCACCTGCCCGTTCTTGCCGCTGGTGATGAACTGCTTCACGCCGTCGATCACGTAGCCATCGCCATCGCGCGTCGCCGTGGTGCGCAGTGCCGAGGCGTCCGATCCCACGTGCGGCTCGGTGAGGCAGAACGCGCCCAGCATCTCCCCGCGCGCGAGCGGCGCCAGCCAGCGCCGCTTCTGCGCCTCGCTGCCATAGCGCATCAGGATCGCGTTCACCGGGCAGTTCGTCACGCTGATCGCCGTGCTGGTGCCGCCGTCGCCCGCCGCGATCTCCTCCAGCACCACCGCCAGCGACAGATAGTCCAGCCCGGCGCCCCCATACTCCTCCGGCACGCAGATGCCGTAGGCGCCGAGCGCCGCCAGCCCCTGGTGCGCCTCGCGCGGGAAGTGGTGCTCCCGGTCCCAGCGGGCGGCATGCGGCCACAGCTCGCGCTGGGCGAAATCGCGCACCGCGTCGCGGATCATTTCCTGGTCTTGCGTGAGCAGCATGTTCTTGTCTCCGTTGTTGATCGTTTCAGCGGCGGTCGGCGGTCGGCGGGCTACCAGTGCGCGGCCCTGCGCCCGTCCTGGTGCAGCAGCCGCCCCCCGTCCGCGGGCGTCACGCCTTCCAGCACCGAACGCATGTTCCGCACGCTGTCGTGCACCTCCAGCGCGCCGTCCTCTCCGCCCATGTCCGTGCGCACCCAGCCCGGATCGAGCGTGACCAGGGTCGCGCCCGGGTAGTCGTGCTGCGCGGCGGCCACGGCCATGTTGAGCGCCGCCTTGCTCGTGCGGTACAGCCAGCAGCGGCTGTCCGGCACGCTGCCGATGAGCGACATCGTCGACGAAAGGAAGGCGAATACCCCGCCCGCGTCCGCCACGAGCGGCGCCACCTGCGGCAGGGTCTGCATGGCGCCCAGCACGTTGGTGTGCATGACCGCATCGAAATCTTCCCTGGTGGGCGGGGAAAGCGCGTTCGGCCGGCGGATCACACCCGCCACGTAGAGCGCCAGACCGATCTTCTCGCCGTCCAGCTGCCATGCCAGCCCGCTCACGCTGGCCGGCTGCGCCACGTCCACCGTCAACGGCTCGGCCCCCAGTTTGCGGAGCCGGCCAAGCCCCGCGTCGTCCCGCGCCGTCGCGATCACGCGACACCCCGCCTCGCGGTACTGCCGCACGAACTCCAGGCCGATCCCCCGCGAAGCCCCGATGACGAGCACGGGCTGCGCCATGGCCCGTGCCTGCGCCGCCGACCTGCTCATGCGAGTTCGATCGCCATCGCCGTGCCCTCGCCCCCGCCGATGCACAGCGTGGCCAGCCCGCGCCGCTTGCCGCGCGCCTGGAGCGCATGGATCAGCGTGACCAGAATGCGCGCGCCGCTCGCCCCGATGGGATGGCCCAGCGCGCAGGCGCCGCCGTTCACGTTCACGATGTCGTGCGACACGTCCAGCTCCTTCATGAGCGCCATCGGCACCACCGCGAAGGCTTCGTTCACCTCCCAGAGATCCACGTCCTGCACGCTCCAGCCCGCCTTGTCCAGGGCCTTGCGGGTGGCACCGACGGGCGCGGTCGTGAACCAGTTCGGCTCCTGCGCATGCATCGCATGGCTGACCACGCGCGCGATCGGCCGGGCACCCAGGCGCCGGGCGGTCGACTCGCGCACCATCACCAGCGCCGCCGCACCGTCGTTGATGCTCGAACTCGACGCCGCCGTGATGGTGCCGCCCTCCTTCTTGAACGCCGGCTTGAGCGTGGGAATCTTGTCCAGCCGCACCTTGCCCGGGCCCTCGTCGGCCGCCACCACCGTCTCGCCGGCGCGCGTCTTCACGGTCACCGGAGCGATCTCCGCGGCGAAGGCACCCGACTCGGTCGCTGCCTTGGCGCGCTGCACGCTCGCCACGGCGAAGGCGTCCTGCTGCTCGCGCGTGAAGCCGTACTTCGCGGCGCAGTCCTCGCCGAAGGTGCCCATCGAGCGGCCGGCTTCGTAGGCGTCCTCCAGCCCGTCCAGCATCATGTGGTCGAAGATGCGGTCATGGCCCAGCCGGTAGCCGCCGCGCCCCTTCTGCAGCAGGTAGGGCGCGTTGGTCATGCTTTCCATCCCTCCGGCCACGATCACCTCGTGCGTGCCCGCGAGCAGCATGTCGTGCGCGAACATCGCGGCCTTCATGCCGGAGCCGCACATCTTGCTCAGCGTGACCGCGCCCGCGCTCTTCGGCAGCCCGCCCTTGAAACCCGCCTGGCGCGCCGGCGCCTGCCCCTGGCCGGCCATCAGGCAATTGCCGAACAGCACCTCCTCCACCAGCTCCGGCGCGATGCCCGCCCGCTCCACCGCCGCGCGGATCGCGACGCCGCCCAGATCGTGCGCGGCCAGGCCGGAAAAATCGCCCTGGAAGGCGCCCATGGGCGTGCGCGCGGCACCGATGATCACGATGGGATCTTGCTGTTGCATGGGATGTCTCCTTGGAAGGTGGAATGGATGAGAAGAAAAAGAAGGAAGATGAACGGTGCCGCCGCGCGCGCCCGCCCCGCCCGGCCCGCGTTCAGGCCGAGGACGGCCCGGAAGACGGCCCGGAAGACGGCCCGGCGTCGCCCCCGGGAAACCGCCTGTCCGCGTCGTAGGGGAACACGTCGTACATGTGCCCCGCCTGGATGCGCTCCTTGTGCGACTGCCAGAACGCCGCATCCAGCAGATCGGCGTGGTGCCGCATGAACACCTCCCGCACGGCATCGTTGCCGAGCAGGAATGGTCCGAAGGTCTCGGGGAACACGTCGCGGGGCCCCACGGCCCACCACACCTCGCCCGACATCTCGTCTTCCTCGTTGCGCGGCTGCGGCACCCGCCGGAAGTTGCAGTCGGTGAGGTATTCGATCTCGTCGTAGTCGTAGAAGACCACCTTGCCGTTGCGCGTCACGCCGAAGTTCTTCCACAGCATGTCGCCCGGGAAGATGTTCGCCGCCACCAGGTCCTTGATCGCGTTGCCGTACTCCACCACGCTGCGTTCCATCTGCCGCTGCGCCCGCACATCGCCCGGACCGGCGTCGAAGGCCTCCTGCAGGTAGATGTTGAGCGGGATCATCCGCCGCTCGATGTACACGTGCTTCAGGATCACCTCGATCTGCCCGTCGCCGTCCCGGTCGCTGATCTCCAGCTGGCTCGGCGCGAACTTCTCGATCTCCGCGATGAGGTCGTCCTCGAAACGCTCGCGCGGAAACGCCACCTCGCTGTACTCCAGCGTATCCGCCATGCGGCCCACCCGGTCGTGCTGCTTCACCAGCAGGTACTTGCCCTTGATCTGCTCGCGGGTCGTCTCCTTCTGCGGCGGGTAGTAGTCCTTGATGAGCTTGAACACGAACGGGAACGAAGGCAGGTCGAACACCAGCATCACCATGCCCTTGATGCCGGGCGCGATGCGGAAGCGGTCGCTCGAATAGCGCAGGTGGTGCAGGAAGTCGCGGTAGAACAGCGTCTTGCCCTGCTTCGCCAGGCCCAGCGCGTTGTAGAGCTCCGCGCGCGGCTTGCGCGGCATCAGGCTGCGCAGGAACTGCACGTACGCGCTCGGGATCTCCATATCCACCATGAAATACGCCCGCGCGAAGCTGAACAGCATCTGCAGGTCGTCCTCGCCGAACAGCGCCGCATCGATCCGGTAGCGGCCCTCCGCGCCATGCAGGATGGGCAGCGCGAACGCGATCTCCTGGAAGCCGTTGATCACCTTCCCCACCACGTAGGCGCCCTTGTTCCGGTAGAACAGGCTGGAGAGCACCTGCAGCTGGAAGTTGGCGCGCCACTTCGCCTGGCCAAGCCGCGGCAGCATCACCTCCGCCACGCGTGCGGCATCCCGCGCCAGGTCCTCGAACTCGCCCTGCAGCTGGAAGTTGTCCACCACCCGCACCAGGGTTTCGTGCAGCGTATCGGGCGCCGGATAGTAGGCACGGTACGTGGGACGCGCGCCCGGCTCCTCGTTCTCCAGGTACTCCGTGCTGACCGCGGGCCACACGAAGATGAAATCGTTGTGGAAATGCGTGCGGTGCAGGATCTTCGTCGTCACCGAATTGAAGAACGTCTCCGCCAGCTCGGGCTGGTGGTGCCCCACCAGCAGGCCGATGTAGTGCAGCTTCACCTGGTGCCACACGTCCATGGGCTGCTCGCCCGCGGAAAACTCCTTCTCGAGGCGCCTCACGCACTCCTTCACGCGCAGGTCGTAGAACTCGATGCGCTCGCGCTGCGCGCGCTGCTGCCCCGTCCAGTCCGAGGTCTCGAAGCGGTGCTTCGCCCGTGCGGACTCTGCCCGGAACAGCCGGTAGTGGCGGTTGAAGCCGTCCATCATCGCCTGCGCGATGCCGTAGGCGGCGGGGGAATCCAGGCGCCGGGGAAACATGGTGGTCCGCTCCGTCGACACGTCGTTCGCTCCGTTCTACCCTCGGCGGCGGTCCGCCACCCCCTGCACCGCGCGCTGGTAGACCGCATCCAGGTTCTGCGTCCCCGACACGGTCATGTTCAGGTTGTTGATCAGCCCGTCCTTCAAGCCGTAGCACCAGCCATGCAGCGTCACCGTCTGCCCCCGCGCCCAGGCGTCGGCGATCACCGTCGTCTGGGCCGTGTTCATCACCTGCTCGATCGCATTCAGCTCGCACAGCACGTCCATCTGCCATTCCACGGGCGTCGCGGCGATCAGCGCCTTGTGGCGGTCGCGCACGTCCTTCACGTGGCGGATCCAGTTGTCGGCGAGCCCGACGCGGATGTCCTCCAGCGCCGCGCGCACGCCGCCGCAGCCGTAATGGCCCACCACCATCAGGTGCTCCACCTGCAGCTGGTCCACCGCATACTGGATGGTGGAGAGGCAGTTCAGATCCGTGGGCACCACCACGTTCGCCACGTTGCGGTGCACGAACACTTCACCGGGCTCCAGGCCCGTGATCTGGTTGGCCGGCACGCGGCTGTCCGAACAGCCCACCCACATGTAGCGCGGCTTCTGCTGCGCCAGCAGATCGGTGAAGAATCCCGGACGCTCCCGTTCCATCGCCGCAGCCCAGGACCGGTTGTGGACGAACAGTTCTTCGATACTGGGAGCGGTCATCAGTCAGGCTTCTTTCTATCTGTCATGGGAGGAGGTCAGGCGGTCTCGGCGAACAGCTCCCGTCCGATCAGCATGCGCCGGATCTCGCTGGTACCCGCGCCGATTTCGTAGAGTTTCGCATCCCGCCAGAGCCGGCCGAGCGGATACTCGTTGATGTAGCCGTTGCCGCCGAAAATCTGCACGCCCTCGCCGGCCATCCACGTGGCCTTCTCCGCGCACCAGAGAATCACCGAGGCGCAGTCCTTGCGCACCTGCCGCACATGGTCCGTGCCGAGCATGTCCAGATTCTTCGCCACGGTGTAGGCGAACGAACGTCCGGCCTGCAGCACGGTGTACATGTCCGCCACCTTGCCCTGGATGAGCTGGAACTCGCCGATGCTCTGGCCGAACTGCTTGCGGTCGTGGATGTAGGGCACCACGTTGTCCATCACCGACTGCATGATCCCCAGCGGGCCGCCCGTGAGCACTGCGCGTTCATAGTCCAGCCCGCTCATGAGCACCTTGGCGCCCCCGTTCACCTGGCCGAGCACCTGGGAAGCAGGCACTTCCACGTTCTCGAACACCAGCTCGCCGGTGTGGCTGCCGCGCATGCCCAGCTTGTCGAGCTTCTGCGCAATGCTGAAACCCTTCATGCCCTTCTCGATCAGGAAGGCCGTCACACCGCGGGCGCCCAGTTCCGGCTCGGTCTTCGCATAGACCACCAGCGTATCCGCATCCGGGCCATTGGTGATCCACATCTTGTTGCCGTTGAGCACGTAGTAGCCGCCCTTGTCCTCGGCACGCAGCTTCATGCTGATGACGTCCGAACCGGCCCCGGGCTCGCTCATCGCCAGCGCTCCCACATGCTCTCCGGACACGAGCTTGGGCAGGTACTTGCGTTTCTGCTCTTCCGAGCCGTTGCGGTGGATCTGGTTCACGCACAGGTTGCTGTGCGCGCCGTACGACAGGCCCACCGAAGCGCTGGCCCGGGAAATTTCCTCCATGGCCACCATGTGCGCCAGATAGCCCATCTGCGCGCCGCCATAGGCTTCGGACACCGTGATGCCCAGTACGCCCAGCTCGCCCATCTTGCGCCAGAGGTCCATCGGGAACTGGTCGTCGCGGTCGATGGCGCCTGCACGGGGTGCGATCTCTGCCTGGGCGAATTCCCGCACGGCGTCACGCAGCGCGTCGATGTCTTCACCCAACTGGAAGTTCAGGCCGGGCAGCGAGGAAAGGCTCATGGATGTCTCCTGGAATAGATGGCACTGCACCCCGGCGTCCGATCGGCCGCATCCCAGGCCGGTCCACTCCTGCGGACCCTCCGGACAGACATGGTCTCGACCGCCGGCGCGCAATGACGTTTACGTAAACGTCAATTATGCGGCATTCCGGCCCTTGGTGGGTCGCTCCAGTCTGGTGAGCAGCGCGCGGGCCTCTTTTTCGTGCTCGCGGATCTCGTCGAGATTGGCCTGCAGGTCGGCCATCTGCTCCTCGAGCTGCTGGCGGTGGCTGGCGAGCACGTCGAGGAACTTCTGCAACTGCACACCGGTATCCCGCGGGCTGTCGTACAGGTCGATGATGGACTTCGCCTCGGCCAGCGAAAGCCCCAGGCGCTTCGCACGCAGCGTCAATCGCAGGCGCGTTCGGTCTCTGGCGGAATACAGGCGCGTGCGCCCCCCGGGTCCGGTCCGTTCGGGCTGCAGCAGGCCCATGTCCTCATAGAAGCGCATCGCGCGCGTCGTGAGATCGAACTCCCTGGCGAGATCGCTGATGGTGTAGGTGGCGGCCATGGACAGTGGGCAGGTACGAAGAGTGGACGAACGCTTCCGGCAAAGGCCTGGAATTGACGCGCACGTCAATCGTACCGCAGTCGTTCCGTACCTCGGTCACCCACCATCGGTCCCATATCACCGTGCCCGGGCGACTGGTACGCAGCGAGGAAAAGCGGATTGGCGCAGAAAACCTGGAGCGCGGATAGCTCTATCGGCGGCTCTGCCTGTGGGTTGTCTTTTTGCACGCAAAGCGCAAAAACGAAAATCCAA
>NZ_JAUZUQ010000024.1:0-63388 GCF_031844105.1 Acidovorax sp. PRC11
CTCCGCTCGCGCCGGCCCCTACCCCGGCACCGGCCCAGGCACCCGCGGCCGGCCGCAGCGCCGGCAACGACGAGTGGGAAAGTTTCTGAGCACCAGCGCTGCACAGCAGGGCGGCGGGCCGTTACCATCGCGAGACATCCGCCACCCCACCGCACCCTGCACCATGGACGCCCTGCTGTTCGCTCCCGTGGCCGTCGCGATTTCGCTCACGCCCGGCCCCAACAATTTCTGCGGCCTGAACAACGGCATCCGCGCCGGCGTGGGGGCGGCGATGGTGGCCACCATCGGCCGCGCCGCGGCGTTCGCGATCTTCCTCACGGTGTCCGCCGTGGGCCTGGGGGCGATGCTGCTGGCATCCGAGGCGGCGTTCACCGCCGTGAAATGGGTGGGCGCGGCCTACCTGTTCTGGCTGGGCTGGCGTGCATGGAACAGCCGGGAGTTCGGCGGGCTGGACCTGGTGGAAGGCGGCGAGGGCGCCGCGACGCCGGCCGTCCGCACGGCACCGCCGGCCCTGCGGTCGCTCGTCGCGCAGGAATTCCTGCTCGGCATCACCAATCCGAAGGCCATCATCCTGTTCGCGGCCGTCTTTCCGCAGTTCATCGATCCGGCGCAGCCGGCCGCGCGGCAGTTCCTGGTGCTGGGCTCCGTCTACCTGCTGGCCGAGTTCGTCTCCACCGCCGTGTACGCGAGCTGCGGCCGGCAGATCCGCCGGGTGATCCGCTCGCAGCGCGGCGTGGTCCGGCTCAACAAGGCCACGGGCGGCTTCTTCATGGGCGCGGGCGGGCTGCTGCTGGCCGCCAACCGCTGAAACCGGGGGGCCTGCGCCGGGCGCTGCGCGCGGCGAGGCGGCGCGCGCGCGCCGTCACATGGGCTTGAAGCGGTGCGCGTGCAGCCGGCTCACCGGCAGGCGCTCGGAGCGCTCGCGCAGGTGCAGGTGCAGCCGTCCGGCCTCGTCCCGCTCCACTGAGGCGATGGCCGTCGCGCGCACCAGGGTGCCGCGGTGGACCTGCCAGAAATCATGGGGCTCCAGCTGCGCCGCGAGTTCCTTGAGCGGCGTGCGGATGAGGTATTCCTGCTGCGCCGTGAGCACGCGCACGTACTTGTCGGCGGCCTCGAACACCAGCACGTCGGCCACGGGCACGAAGTGGATGCGCGAACCGCTGCCGGCCTGGATGACGGCGAGAGGCCCGGCCTCCGCCGGCCGGCGGGGCTGCGGCCGGTCCGCCACGCCGGACGGCGAGGCCCCGCCCGGCACCAGGCCGCGCAGCTGTTCCAGCAGCGCCTGCAGGCCCGCCTCGGCCCGGAGAGTTGCCTGCGGCCCTTCCCCGGCGGCGTCCGTGGGCCGGGCGGCGCGGCCGGCCAGCGCCGCCTGGATCTTCTGCACCGTCTTGAGCAGCCGCGGGCCCTGCACGGGCTTGAGCAGGTAGTCCAACGCCTGCGCCTCAAAGGCCTGCACGGCGTACTGGTCGTAGGCGGTCACGAAGACCAGCGCGGGAAAGGGCGCGATGTCGAGCGGCCAGGCATCGGCCAGTTCCAGCGCGGCTTCCAGGCCGCCCAGGCCGGGCATGCGGATGTCGAACCAGAGCACGTCCGGGCGCAGCGCCAGCGCCTGGCGCACGGCGCTGTGGCCGTCGCCCACGGTGGCCACGATCTCGAGCGCGGGCCAGGCCCGGGCGAGTTCCAGCCGCAGGGCCTCCGCCAGCAGGGGTTCGTCTTCGGCGATCAGGGCGCGGGCGGATGGCATGGCGGCGGGGTGTGCGGGGAGAGAGAGGACGTCGGGGCGGCCGGGGCCGGGGCCGGCACCGTCAGCGGAAGGACGATGCGCACCCGCATGCCGCGGCCCGCATCGCCCGGGCCCAGTTCCAGCACGGCGGCAGGCCCCTGCAGCGTGGCGAGGCGTTCCCGCACCTGGGCGAGGCCGAAGCGGCTGCCGGCCTGCGCGGGGTGCCGGCCCAGGCCGGCACCGGTGTCGAGCACGGTCAATTCCAGCTGGCCCGGCGTGCCGGCCAACGTGCGCGCGGCCACCGCGATGCGCCCGCCCTCCACCTGGGGCTCCAGCCCGTGGCGGATCGCGTTCTCCACCAGCGGCTGCAGCAGCAGGGGCGGCACGGGCACGGCGCGCAACGGCTCGGGCAGATCGAGGGTGTAGGCGAGCCGCGCTCCCATGCGCACGGCCATGAGCTCCAGGTAGTCGCGCAGCAGCTCGAATTCATCGGCCAGCGGGTGCGCCGTCGTGCGCGAGGCCCCCAGGGTGGCGCGCAGGTAGGCGATGAAGTGGTCCAGCATGGCCTGGGCGCGCGCCGGGTCGACCGCGATGAGCATGCGCAGGTTGGCCAGCGTGTTGAACATCATGTGCGGCTCCAGCTGCGTCTGCAGCAGCCGCAGGCGCGCTTCGGCCGCGTCCCGCTGCGCCTCGGCGATCCGGCCCTCCAGGTAGCGCGCCTTGCCCTGCATGTAGAAGAACAGCGAGATCGCCACGCAGGCGAGCACCGTGGTGAGAACCGCGGAGCCCGGAACGCCCGGCGGCGGGGCGGTCTGCTGCGCCAGGCCGATTGCGCGGCCGTAGGCGTCGCCGATGGCCGAACCGATCTGGAAGCCGATCGTGCCGCCCACGGCCACCAGCGCCCAGCCGCGCCAGCCCGCCGGCCAGGGGATGGGGCTGCGGCGCGTGAGCCAGAAACGGCCCGCCTCGATGAGCAGCCAGCTGCAGAGGCCGATCGAGAGCGAATACACCGCCTGCGCGTGCCAGGGGCCCCGGCCGTAGCCGACCTGGATGGCGGCGATGGCGCAGCAGAAGGCGACCACGAGCAGGCCGTGGCGCACGATGTGGCGCGACCCGGCGGCGGGCACCGGAAAGGGCGGGGAGGGCGCGGAGGACGGATGCGGCATGGGCACTGCGCCGCGATTGTGCGCTCCGGCCGCGGGGCCGGTCACGCCTGGCGGCCGCGCAGCGCGGTGCGTTCGCGTTCCAGCAGGCGGCGGTAGAGGCCTTCGCCCGGGTGGGACAGGGCCACGGCGGCGCCGTGCGCGAGCAGGCCCACGCCCCAGCCGAGGGCGGGGAAGACCGCCCAATGCCGTCCCTGCCACGCGGAAAGCGCGGCCAGGCCGAGGTTCACGCACAGGTAGACGCCGGCATGGATGAGCCAGCCCAGCTTGGCGCCCGCGCGGCGCCGGGCGAGGCGCTCGGCATCGCCGGGCAGTCGGCCGCCGGTGGGCGGAGCGGTGTCGTGGGCGGAGCGGGAAGAGCGGGAGGAGGGCGTAGGGGTGGATGGCATGGAGACTCCTGGAGCGTGGCGGGCGGTGGGGGCCGGGCCTCGCCGCCCCGAGGCAGGGGCCGCGGATCTGCCCGGGACATGGCTGCACTGTGGCCCCCTGCGCTCCCCGGGGCCAGCGCGGTGCGACGAAGCGCCCGCCGGGCGGCGCGGAATGCGCCGGCGCGGCGCGGGCTGCAGGCCGCGGCGCCGCCGGGGCCCGCCGCGGCGGCCGGCCGGTGTAGGGGATTTACGTTTCTTCGCATGCCGGCGGAAAAAACGCCACGTTGAGCTTCTACGATCGGGGGCGCCGGGCACCGCGTCCGCCGGACCGGCCGGCCGTTCCGCGGCCGCCTGCCTTCCGTTCGTCTTGCCACCGCTTCCCACGCCATGAGTCCCAACGATCCCCACGCCGCTCCTCCCGCTGATCCCGTGCCCGGCCCCGGCAGAGGGGCTCCGCGGCCTCCGGGGCGGCGCGCGCGCTGGCTCGGCACCGGCGTGGCCCTGCTGGCGGTGGCGCTGCTCTGCGGCGGTGCATGGTGGCTGGTGCAGCGCTCCAAGGCGCCCGAGGGCGGGGCGGGGTTCCCCGCGGCGGGCGGCCCCGGCGGGCCGGCACGGCCCGCAGGCCCCGGCGCGGGCGCCGGAGGCGGGCGCGCGATGGTGACGGTGGGCGACGCCACGGTCCGCACCCTGCGCCTGCCGGTGGCCATCGAGGCGCTCGGCACGGTGACGCCGGTGACCACGGTCACCCTGCGACCGCAGGTCTCGGGGATGCTCACCCAGGTGCTGTTCACCGAAGGGCAGATGGTGCGCAAGGGCCAGGTGCTGGCGCAGATCGATCCCCGGCCCTTCGAGCAGGCGCTGATGCAGGCCGAAGGCACGCGGCGGCGCGACGAAGCGCAGCTGGAGAACGCGCGCATCACGCTCGAGCGCTACCGCACGCTGCTGTCGCAGGACTCCATCGCCCGGCAGGACGTCGACACCCAGGCCGCGCTCGTCAAACAGCTGGAGGGCACCGTGATGACCGACCGTGCGCAGGAGCGCACCGCCCGGCTCAACCTCGGCTACACCCAGGTGACGGCACCGGCCGCGGGCCGCATCGGCCTGCGCGCGGTGGACGCGGGCAACTACGTCACCACGGGCGACACCGCCGGCATCGCCACCATCACCCAGACCGCACCGATCGACGTGGAATTCACCGTCACCCAGGACCGCGTGGCCGACGTGCAGACCGCGGCCGCCGAGGCCGGCGCGGCCGGCCTGGCGGTGGTGGCGAAGGACCGCACCCGCGCCCAGGAGCTGGGCCGCGGCCGCTTCTCCACGCTGGACAACCTGGTGGACACCGCCACCGGCACGGTGAAGGCCAAGGCGCGCTTCAGCAATGCCGACGGCCGCATGTTCCCCAACCAATTCGTGAACGTGCGGCTGGAGCTGCGCGAGCTGGAATCGCTGGTGGTGCCGGTGACGGCGGTGCGCACGGGGGCCAACGGCGACTTCGTGTACGTGATCAACCAGGACCGCACCGTGACGCTGCGCAAGGTGCGACGCGGCCAGTCCACGGTGGAGTGGGCGGCGATCGCCGAAGGCCTGCAGGCCGGCGAGCGCGTGGTGACCGAAGGCGGCGACCGCCTGCGCGACGGCGCGCGCGTGCAGCTGCAGGGCGACGGCGCTCCGGGCGCGCAGCAGGGCGCTTCCGGGCGGCGCGCGCGGGCCTCCGGTGCGTCCGGGCCCACGGGCGGGGCGGGTGCCCGCGGGGTCGAGGGCGGCGGACACCGTCCCCACGGGCCGCGTGCTAGCGCCGAAGGCGCTTCCGCGCCGGCGGCCCCGGCGTCCGCGGCTTCGTCCGCCCGGCCCTGATCCGACGCGCCGCCGCAGCCCATGAGCCCGTCGCGTCCCTTCATCGAGCGGCCCGTCGCCACCGCGCTCCTCATGCTGGCCATCGTGCTGGCGGGGCTGGTGGGTTTCCGCTTCCTGCCCCTGTCGGCACTGCCGCAGGTGGACTACCCGACCATCCAGGTGCAGACGCTCTACCCCGGCGCCAGCCCGGAGGTCATGAGCCGCAACGTCACCGCGCCGCTGGAGCGGCAGTTCGGGCAGATGCCCGGGCTGGCCCGCATGGCCTCGACCAGCGCGGCGGGCGTCTCCATCGTCACGCTGCAGTTCGACCTGGGCCTGGCGATCGACGTGGCCGAGCAGGAGGTGCAGGCGGCCATCAACGCCGGCTCCTCGCTGCTGCCCACCGACCTGCCGGCCCCCCCGGTCTACGCCAAGGTGAACCCGGCCGACGCGCCGGTGCTCACGCTGGCGATCAGCTCCGATACCTTGCCGCTCACCGAGGTGCAGAACCTGGTCAACACGCGCCTCGCGCAGAAGATCAGCCAAGTGCCGGGCGTGGGGCTGGTGACGCTCGCGGGCGGCCAGCGGCCCGCCGTGCGCATCCAGGCCGACACCAAGGCCCTGGCCTCCCACGGGATCGGCCTGGACACGCTGCGCAGCGCGATTTCCGCGGCCAACGCCAACAGCGCCAAGGGCAGCTTCGACGGGCCCCAGCGCGCCTACACCATCAACGCCAACGACCAGCTGCTCACGGCGGAGGACTACAAGCGCCTCATCGTGTCGTGGAAGAACGGCGCGCCGGTGCGGATGGTGGACGTGGCCCGGGTGGTCGACGGCGCCGAGAACGACCGGCTGCGGGCGTGGGCTGGTGAGCGGCCGGCGATCATCCTCAACGTGCAGCGCCAGCCCGGCGCGAACGTGATCTCCACGGTGGACAGCATCCAGCGCCAGCTGCCCGATCTCCAGGCCGGGCTGCCTGCCAGCCTCGACGTGCAGGTGCTCGCCGACCGCACCACCGGCATCCGCGCCTCGGTGCACCACGTCGAGATGGAGCTGGTGCTCGCCGTGCTGATGGTGGTGCTGGTGATCTTCTTCTTCCTGCACAGCCTGCGCGCCACGGTGATCGCCAGCCTCGCGGTGCCGATCTCGCTCATCGGCACCTGCGGCGTGATGTACCTGCTGGGCTACAGCCTGAACAACCTGAGCCTGATGGCGCTCACCATCGCCACCGGCTTCGTGGTGGACGACGCGATCGTGATGATCGAGAACATCGCGCGCTACATCGAGGAGGGCGAACCGCCGTTCCAGGCCGCGCTCAAGGGCGCCACGCAGATCGGCTTCACCATCATCTCGCTCACCGTGTCGCTGATCGCGGTGCTGATCCCGCTGCTGTTCATGAGCGACGTGGTGGGGCGGCTGTTCCGCGAGTTCGCGGTGACGCTGGCGCTCACCATCCTGATCTCGGCGGTGGTCTCGCTCACGCTGGTGCCGATGATGTCCGCGCGCTGGCTGCGGGCCCTGCCCGACACCCCGCCGCGCGGCGTGGGCGGCGCGATCCAGCGCGGCTTCGACCGGGTGATCGTGCGCTACGACGGCTGGCTGCAGTGGGTGCTGCGCCACCAGGGCGCCACGCTGCTGGTGGCGCTGCTCACGCTCGCGCTCACCGTGGTGCTGTACGTGTTCATCCCCAAGGGGCTCTTCCCCACGCAGGACACGGGCCAGCTGCAGGGGCGGCTGGTGGCCTCGCAGGACGTGTCGTTCGAGCGCATGAGCACCCTGCAGCAGGCCGCCGCGCGCGAGATCCTGCAGGACCCGGATGTGGCCTCGCTCAGCTCCTTCGTCGGCGTGGACGGCGCCAACAACACCATGCTGAATACCGGCCGCATGCTCATCAACCTGAAGCCCGGCCGCGATGCCCAGGGCACGGTGATGCAGCGGCTGCGCGACCGGGCGGCGTCGGTAGCGGGCGTCACGCTCTACCTGCAGCCCACGCAGGACCTGTCGATCGACGCCGAGACGGGCCCCACCGAATACCGCGCCACCCTCGGCGGCGTGGATTCCGCCGAGGTGAATGCCTGGGCGAACAAACTGGTGGAGCGCCTGCGCACGGTGCCCCAGGTGCGCAACGCCACCACCGACGCGGGCGCGCAGGGCCTGTCGGCCTTCGTGGACATCGACCGCGCGACGGCCGCGCGCCTCTCGGTCACGGCCAGCGCGGTGGACGACACGCTCTACAGCGCCTTCGGCCAGCGCATCGTCTCCACCATCTTCACCGAGACCAACCAGTACCGCGTGATCCTGGAGGCCCAGCAGGAGGGCCTCTCCAGCCCCGAGGGCCTGGGCACCCTGCAACTGCGCACGGGCGGCGGCGCGCCGACGCCGCTGTCGGCCGTGGCGACGATCCGCGAGCAGCCCGCGCCGCTGCAGATCACGCGCGTGGCGCAGTACCCGGCGGCCACGCTCGGTTTCGACAAGGCCGAGGGCGTGTCGCTGGGCGAATCGGTGGACGCGATCCGCGCCGCGGCGCGGGAGATCGGCATGCCCGCGGGCCTGTCGCTGCAGTTCCAGGGCGCGGCCGGCGCCTACGAGAAATCGCTCACCAGCCAGCTCTGGCTGATCCTGGCCGCCATGGTCTGCGTCTACATCGTGCTGGGCGTGCTCTATGAGAGCTACGTGCACCCGCTGACCATCCTCTCGACGCTGCCCTCGGCCGGCGTGGGCGCGCTGCTCGCGCTCATGGTCACGGGCAACGACCTCGGGGTGATCGGCATCATCGGCATCATCCTGCTGATCGGCATCGTCAAGAAGAACGCGATCATGATGATCGACTTCGCCATCGACGCCGAGCGCGGCCAGGGCCTGCCGCCGCAGGAGGCGATCCACCAGGCGGCGCTGCTGCGCTTCCGCCCCATCCTGATGACCACGCTGGCCGCGCTGTTCGCCGCACTGCCGCTGATGCTGGGCTGGGGCGAGGGCGCCGAGCTGCGCCGGCCGCTGGGCCTGGCGATCTTCGGCGGGCTGGTGCTGAGCCAGCTGCTCACGCTGTTCACCACGCCGGTGATCTACCTCGCCTTCGACCGGCTGGGCCGCCGCTGGACGGGCCGGGGCACGGCCGCGGCGCCCGAGGTGCCCGCTGCACCACCCGCAGCGGAGGGCCGGCCGTGAACCTCTCGCGCCCCTTCGTGGAGCGGCCCGTCGCCACCGTGCTGCTCACCATCGGCATGGCGCTCGCGGGCATCGCGGCCTTCTTCCTGCTGCCGGTGGCGCCGCTGCCGCAGGTGGACTATCCGGCGATCTCCGTCTCGGCCAGCCTGCCCGGCGCCAGCCCCGAGACCATGGCCACCAGCGTGGCGACCCCGCTGGAGCGGCGCCTGGGCGTGATCGCGGGCGTGAACGAGATGACGTCCTCCAGCTCCAGCGGCTCGGCACGCGTCAGCCTGCAGTTCGACCTGAACCGCAAGATCGACAGCGCCGCGCGCGAGGTGCAGGCGGCCATCAACGCCTCCCGCGCCGACCTGCCGGCCACGCTGCGCAGCAACCCCACCTACCGCAAGATCAACCCGGCCGATTCGCCGGTCATCATCCTCGCGCTCACCTCGAAGTCGCGCACGCCGGGCGAGATCTACGACGCCGTCTCCAACGTGGTCAGCCAGCGCATCTCGCAGGTGGACGGCGTGGGCGACGTGGAAATCGGCGGCGGCTCGCTGCCCGCCGTGCGCGTGGAGCTGCTGCCGTTCCCGCTCAACCGCTACGGCATCGGCACGGAGGACGTGCGCGCCGCGATCCAGGCGGCGAACGCCAACCGCCCCAAGGGCGCGATCGAGAGCGACGGGCGGCGCCTGCAGATCTACACGCCGTCGCCCTCGCGGCGCGCGGCCGACTATGCCGATCTCGTCATCGCCTGGCGCGACGGCGCGCCGGTGCGCCTGGGCGACGTCGCGCGGGTCGTGGACGGCGTGGAGAACACCCGCACCCTGGGCCTCTTCAACGGCGAGCCGGCCATCATCGTGCTCATCACGCGGCAGCCCGGCGCCAACATCATCGAGACGGTGGACGGCGTGCGGGCGCTGCTGCCGGCGCTGCAGGCGCAGCTGCCGCAGGACATCCGCATCGCGGTGGCATCCGACAGCACCAATTCCATCCGCGCGTCGCTGCGCGAGATCGAGGTCACGCTGATGGTCTCGATCGCGCTGGTGGTGCTGGTGGTGGGCCTTTTCCTGCGCAAGGCGCGCGCCACCGTGATTCCGGCCGTGGCCACGGTGGTGTCGCTGCTGGGCACCTTCGGCGTCATGTACCTGCTGGGTTTCAGCCTGAACAACCTGAGCCTGATGGCGCTCACGGTGGCCACCGGGTTCGTGGTGGACGACGCCATCGTCGTGCTGGAGAACACCGCCCGCCACATCGAGGCCGGCATGGACCGCATGGCCGCGGCGCTGCAGGGCGCGCGCGAGGTCGGCTTCACGGTGCTGTCGATCAGCCTCTCGCTGGTGGCGGTGTTCATCCCGCTGCTCTTCATGGATGGCCAGGTCGGGCGGCTGTTCCGCGAGTTCGCCGTGACGCTCTCGGTGGCGGTGGCGATCTCGCTGGTGATCTCGCTCACCACCACGCCCATGATGTGCGCCTGGCTGCTGCGCTCGGAGGCCGAAGAGGCGCGCCGCCGCGGCGGGCCGGCGAAGCCCCCGGGCCGGTTCTCGCGCGCTGCGGCACGGGCGCAGGACGCGGTGCTGCGCGGCTACGGCCATGCGCTGGACTGGGCGCTGGCGAGCAAGGCGCTCGTCATCGCCATCCTGCTGGCCGTGATCGGACTCAACGTCTACCTGTTCAGCCACATCCCCAAGGGATTTTTCCCGCAGCAGGACAACGGCCAGCTGGTGGCGGGCCTGCGCGCGGACCAGAGCATTTCGTCCGGGGCGCTGGCGGACAAGCTGCGGCAGGCCGTGGACATCATCCGCAAGGACCCGGCCGTGGACACCGTGGTGGGGTTCTCCGGGGGCGGGCGGGCGGGCGGCGGCTTCATGTTCGTCAACCTCAAGCCCGTGTCCGAGCGCAGCGAGCCCAGCATGGCCGTGATCGACCGGCTGCGGCCGCAGCTCGCGGTGCTCACCGGCCTGCGGGTGTTCCTCTCGCCCGTGCAGGACCTGCGCATGGGGGGGCGCTCCAGCAATTCGACCTACCAGTACACGCTCAAGAGCGACAACCTCGCCGACATGCGCGTCTGGGCGACCCGGTTGGCCGAGCGCCTGAAGCAGGAGACGCTGCTCACCGACGTGGACACCGACCAGGCCGACAACGGCTCGGAAACCTTCGTCGAGGTGGACCGCGACAGCGCCGCGCGCCTGGGCGTGAGCGCCTCGGCCGTCGACGCGGCGCTCTACAACGCCTTCGGCCAGCGGTCGGTCGCCACCATCTACGGCGAGCTGAACCAGTATTCCGTCATCATGGAATGGGCACCGGAATACACGCGCGGCCCGCCCGCGCTGAAGGACATCTTCGTGCCCGCCAACCTCTCGGGCACCACCGGCTCCCCGGCCAACCCGGGGCAGCGCGGCGCCTCCACGGGGCAGGTGCTGGCCACCGCCACGCAGACCATGGTGCCGCTCTCGGCCATCGCGAAGGTGGTGGAGCGCTCCGCGCCCACTTCCATCAGCCACCAGGACGGCGAGCTGGCCACCACCATCTCCTTCAACCTGGACGGCAACACCTCGCTCAGCCAGGCGCGGCAGATCGTCGAGCAGGCCGAGGCCGACATCGCCATGCCCACCAACGTGCGCGGCAGCTTCGAGGGCACGGCGCGCAGCTTCCAGGAGACCCAGGGCCAGCAGCTCTTCCTGATCCTGGCGGCCATCGTGGTGATCTACATCGTGCTGGGCGTGCTCTACGAGAGCCTGATCCATCCCGTGACGGTGCTCACCACGCTGCCCTCGGCGGGCGTGGGCGCGGTGCTGGCGCTGCTGCTCTTCAACATGCAGTTCACCATCATCGCGCTGATCGGCGTGTTCCTGCTGATCGGCATCGTAAAGAAGAACGCCATCCTGATCATCGATTTCGCGCTGGAGGCCGAGCGCGCGCGCGGCCTCTCCTCCACCGAAGCGGTGCGCGAGGCCTGCATGCTGCGCCTGCGCCCGATCCTGATGACCACGCTGGCCGCCGCCCTGGGCGCGCTGCCCCTGGCGATCGGCTTCGGCCAGGGATCGGAGCTGCGCCAGCCCCTGGGCGTCGCCATCATCGGCGGCCTCGTCGCCAGCCAGCTGCTCACGCTGCTGACCACGCCCGTGGTCTATGTGCTGCTGGACCGGCTCCGCCGCCCCTCCGGCAACGAACGCCACCTCTCCCGCGCCGCCGACGCCGCGCCGGCCGCGCCCGCGCAACCATCATGACCCTCTCCGCTTCTTCCGCCGCCGTGTCCGCTGCTGTGCCTGCTGCTTTGCCCCTGCGATCCCCGGGCCGTGCGTTCCACCCACCGCGACCGCGCACATCGCTGCTGGCGCGCGCCTGCGCCGCCGTGCTGCTGCCCGCCTGGCTGGCCGGCTGCTCCGTCGCGCCGCCCTACGAGCCCCCCGCGCTCGCCACGCCCATGCCCACCGCCTTCAAGGAGGCCGGCGCCCTCTGGCAGCCCGCCGCCCCGGCCGACGCGATCGACCGCGGGGCGTGGTGGACGCTGTTCGGCGATCCGGACCTGGACCGCCTCGCCGCCCAGGTGCAGGTGTCGAACCAGAACATCGCCGCGGCCGTGGCCGCCTACGCCCAGGCGCAGGCGCTGGTGCGCGAGCAGCGCGCCGGGCTGCTGCCGGGCGTGAGCCTGTCGGCCAGCGAAACGCGCTCGGGCGGCGTGGGCTCCGCGCGCCGCGGCACCACCGCGCAGGCGGCGCTGGGGGCGAGCTGGGCGCCGGACGTCTGGGGCCGCCTGGGCAGCACGGTGGACAGTGCCCGCGCCAGCGCCCAGGCCAGCGAGGCGGACCTGGCCGCGGCGCGGCTCTCGGCCGTGGGCTCGCTGGTCACTGCCTACTTCCAGCTGCGCGAGGCCGATGCCGAAACCGACCTGCTGCGCGCCACCGTGGACGCTTACGAGCGCAGCCTGCGCATCGCCCAGAACCGCTACGACGCCGGCGTGGCGGCCCAGTCCGACGTGCTGCAGGCCCGCACCCAGCTCGCGAACGCGCGCGCAGATCTGGCCACCGTGCAGCGCAACCGCGCCGGCTACGAACACGCCATCGCGGTGCTGGCGGGCCAGCCGCCAGCCGCCTTCGCGCTGCCGCCCGGCACCTGGGTGGCCCGCGTGCCCGAGGTGCCGGCGGCGCTGCCGTCCACGCTGCTGGAGCGGCGGCCCGACATCGCCGCCGCCGAGCGCGCCGTGGCCGCCGCCAACGCGCAGATCGGCGTGCAGCGCTCCGCCTACTTCCCGAGCTTCAGCCTGACGGCCTCCCTGGGGCGCAGCGGCGCCGGCCTGGGTGATCTGTTCAGCGCCTCGGGCGCGCTCTGGTCGCTGGGCCTGTCGGCCGCGCAGACGGTATTCGACGGCGGCGCCATCGCCGCGCGCGTGGAACAGGCGCGTGCCGCCCGCGAGGCGCGCATCGCCAACTACCGCCAGACGGTGCTGGGCGCGTTCCAGACCGTGGAGGACCAGCTCACCGCCGTGCGCACGCTGCAGGCGCAGGAGCCGCTGCGGCAGGAGGCCGTCTCGGCCGCGCAGCGCACCGAGGAGCAGCTCCTCAACCGCTACCGCGCGGGCCAGGTGGGCTACACCGAGGTCGTCACCGCCCAGGTGGCGGCCCTCTCGGCGCGGCGCGCGCTGCTGCAACTGCAGGTGAACCGGCAGCTCGCCGCGGCCTCGCTGGTGCAGGCGCTCGGCGGCGGCTGGCAGGCGCCCTGGAGCGGCACGGGCGCCGCCGCGGCCATGGCCGGGCAGGGGGCCTCCGTGCCCCGATAATCCGCGGCTGCCGTCCGTTTGCCGTCGTGCGTTCGTCCGTTTGATTGATTGATTGAAGGATTTCCGTGGATTCCATCCTGCTGGCCAAGGCCGCCATCATGGGCGTGGTCGAGGGCCTGACCGAGTTCCTCCCCATCTCCTCCACCGGCCACCTGATCCTGGCCGGCGCGCTCCTCGGCTTCGACGACGAGAAGGCCAAGGTCTTCGACATCGCGATCCAGACCGGCGCCATCTTCGCGGTGATCCTGGTGTACTGGCAGAAGATCCGCGAGACGCTGGTGGCGCTGCCCACGCAGCCGCAGGCGCAGCGCTTCGCGCTCAACGTCCTCATCGGCTTCCTGCCGGCCGTGGTGCTGGCGCTGATTTTCGGCAAGGCGATCAAGGCGCACCTGTTCACGCCCACGGTGGTCGCCACCACGTTCATCCTCGGCGGATTCGTCATCCTCTGGGCCGAACGGCGCGCGCCCGGCGCGGTGCGCGTGCACTCCGTGGACGACATGACCCCGCTCGACGCGCTCAAGGTCGGCCTGGTGCAGTGCCTCGCCATGGTGCCCGGCACCAGCCGCAGCGGCTCCACCATCATCGGCGGCATGCTGCTGGGCCTCTCGCGCAAGGCCGCCACCGATTTCTCGTTCTTCCTCGCGATCCCGACGCTGATCGGCGCGGGCGTGTACAGCCTCTACAAGGAGCGGCACCTGCTCTCGATGGCCGACCTGCCGCTCTTCGGGGTGGGGCTGCTGTTCTCGTTCGTGAGCGCCTGGCTCTGCGTGCGCTGGCTGCTGCGCTACATCAGCACCCACAGTTTCGTTCCGTTCGCCTACTACCGCATCGCCTTCGGCATCGTGGTGCTGATTACCGCCTGGGGGGGCTTCGTGACCTGGGCGGACTGAGCGGCCTGCGTCAACCGGCAAGGTACGCGATCCCGCCAGGTGGGACGGCTCATATCATTCCATAGCACGCACTGCTATGAAAAAGATGAAAGTGATAAGCTGCCGCCACATTTGAGTTGAAGACCCCGGACCGTGCGTCACCGCCGCGAGGGGGATGGAGCAGGCTGTTGCCGGGCCTGCCGGTGCCCCCGCATGCGGGAGCCGGCCGGCCACGCGTACGAGGAAACCCGTGGCCATGACGCCGATCGAATTGCCGTTGGAGGGCACGCTTTCCGCCGCCGGGCCGTTCCCCGGCCTGCCGGATTCCGAGGTGCTGCAGGTGCTCACGCGCAATGTGGGCGCGACGGTGGCCGTGGTCAGCCGCGCCCTGCGCGTCGTCTACGTGAACGACGAGTACGCGCGCTGGTTCCGCGCCGCGCCCGAGGACATCGTCGGCAAGACCCTGATCGAACTCTATGGCGAATACAACTATTCGCGCTTCATGCCCTATGTGCGGCGGGTGCTGGCCGGCGAGCGGGTGAGCTACCAGCGGCTGGTGCTCGACCCGGAGGGGCGCGAATCCTGGCGCACCATCTGCGTTTCGCCCTGGCGCGATGCGCGCGGCGGCATCGCCGGCTTCGTCACCGCGGCGCTCGATGTGGACGAGCTCCAGGTCGCCATGAACGCCCTGAGCGCGGCCAACCAGCGCCTCGCTTCCCACATGGACAACAGCCCGCTGGCCGTGCTGGAGATGGACGACCAGCTGCGCGTGCTGCGCTGCTCGCGCCGCGCGATCGAACTCATGGGCTGGCAGGATCTGGTGCAGGTCGAGTGCCGCCGCCTGCACGAGCTGCCGGGCACGGCCGCGATGGAGCAGCATCTCTCGCAGGCGTTCTCGGACCTGCGTTCGGGCCGCACCACGCGCAACCGGGTGGAGTCCTGCGTGCGCCGGGCCGACGGCTCGGAGGTGCACTGCGAGTGGTTCAATTCCGCGCTGACCGACGCCGGCGGCCGCGTGACGTCGATCATGTCGCTCGTGCAGGACATCTCCTCCAAGATCGAGATCGCGCGCCAGCAGCACTACCTGGCCAACCACGATTCGCTCACCGGCCTGCAGAACCGCTCGGCCTTCCACAGCCGCTTCGAGCACTCCCTCTCGCGGGTGCGCTCGCGCGGGGGCGCCGTGGCGCTGCTGTTCATCGACCTGGACGGCTTCAAGAAGGTCAACGATGGGCATGGCCACAAGGTGGGCGACGAAGTGCTGCGCTGCGTCGCGCACCGGCTGGCCCATACGGTGCGCGGCAGCGATACAGTGGCGCGCCTGGGTGGCGACGAATTCCTCGTGATGCTCGACACCGACGTGGAAGCGGACCTGGTGGGCCAGATCGGCGCGCGCATCGTCTCGGCGCTGGCCGAACCCATGGAGGTCGACGGCCTGGCGCTGCAGGTGGGCGCGAGCATCGGCGTGGCCATGCACCCGCCGCTGGAGGGCGACATCGAACTCCTCATGACCCAGGCCGACCAGGCCATGTACGCCGCCAAGCGCACCGGCCGCGGCTGCGTGCGTTACGCCGGACAGGCCTGAGGCGCCGCCGGGCGCCAGTGTGCGGTGCGTTGGGCTGCAGTGCGCCGCGCCCGTGCAAGGCGCACGGCGCGGGCCCACCGGGTCAGGGCAGCTTCACGCTCTGCGCGAAACGGAAGAAGTTGCCCGGGTCGTACGCCTGCTTGACCTGCTGCAGGCGCGCGTAGGTGCCGGTGCCCCAGTAGGCCTGCGGATAGTCCACGAGCGAGCCGTCCGGATAGTTCTGGTACACCGCGCCGGTCAGGAAGGGACGCATCAGGTCCATGAAGCCCGCGAGCCATGCCTCCATGCGTTCGCGTTCGGCGGCATCCGTCCAGAACACGTCCGCGACGAGGTCCGCGTCCACGTTCCGGTGGACGAATGCGCTGTCCGTGGCCGGGTAGCGCTGGATCGCGCCGCCGTACGGCTCCAGGTAGAACATCGAATAGGTGTTGGGCGAGGTCACGAAGTAGTCGATCGCCGCCTGCCACTGCGCTTTGGTGAGCGTGCGGCCGATGTAGCCGCTGGACTTGCTCTCGCACACGTGATCGGGCAGATCCTGGGGAAGCTCGTAGGGGTGGTCCTCCAGCCAGTGGTTCATCTCCGGGTACGTGCCCGACTTGTCCACCAGCAGCCGCGCGCTCGGCACCGCGAGCAGGGGGGCGATGGCGGCCCGGCCGGCGTCGGCCGTGCCGCAGTACATGCCCTGGATCATGAACACCGGTTTCCCGTCGCGGAAGCCCAGGTTCATCATGTAGCCCAGCGCATCGGGCGCGCCGGTGCGCATGAAGTCCTTCTGCAGCAGCACCAGCACGTCGGCCGCGTCGGCCGCGTCCCAGCCGATCGACCAGGCCCACACGCTCGGCAGCGGCTCCATGCGGTAGGTCACCTGCAGCAGCACGCCGAAGTTGCCGCCCGTGCCGCCGCGCAGGGCCCAGTAGAGGTCCGCATGCTCGGCGGCACTGGCCGTCACGATGGTCTCGCCGTCGGCCAGGAGCACGCGCATCGATTCGACCATGTCGCTCTGGATGCCGAACCGGCGCGAGGTGTAGCCGTAGCCGCCGCCCTGCACGAAGCCGCCCACGCAGACGTTGCCGCAGGCACCCGTCGGCACATGCCAGCCGGTGGCGCCCATGGCGCTGTTGAAGTGGTCGAAGTCCGTGCCCGGCAGCACATGCACGCGCTGCGCCCGGGTGTCGAGGGTCACGCCGCTCAGGCCCTTGAGGTCGATCACCATGCCGCCGGTGTTGACCGAATAGCCCGCCGTGCTGTGGCCGCCGCAGCGCACGGCCACCCAGAGCTTCCAGGTCTGCGCGAACTGCACGCACAGCTTCGCGTCGTTCTCGCTCTCGCAATAGGCGATCAGCAGCGGGAAGGCCTGGAAGGCCGGATTGGATTCCTGGCGGTCTTTCGCATAGTCGGCATCGGTGGGCAGCACGACATGGCCGGCCATGGCCTTCTCGAGCGCGGCCAGCGCCTCCCAGGGCCAGGGGGAATCGGTCGGCGTGTTCGCGGCGGCCCGTTGCAGCAGGCAGGCGATGCGCCCGTCCTTGGCGCGGCGGGCAGGACTCTTGCGTTGGGCCATGGTGTTTTTTCCCCTCGGTGGTTGGGCTTGATGGACAGCTCTCGGTCTTGGCGGGCGGGCAGGAGCCCGGCTGCAGAGGGCCCGCGCCGCCATGTATGTGTCTACATGTAACTCGCCGACGGGGCAGTGTAGGGGATGGCTGTGAAAAGCGCGCAGCGAAGGGTCCTGCGGGCGTTCCATGCCGCGGAAGCTGGGGTAGACCCTGGCGCCACCCCCGGGCGTGCAGCGCAGGAAGCCGGGCAGCGGATCGGACCGACAGCGGCGCACCATCCTCCGGGGAGGACGGACGCGTGCGCTTCAGGCCGTGGCGCCGGCCAGGTTCAGCACCGCGGCTTCGATCGCCGCCGCCGTCGCGCGCGGCTGCTCCATGGGGAAGAGGTGGCTGCCGTCCAGCATGGTGATGCGGCCCTGCGTGACGCGGCGCGTGAGGTCCATGCCGACCTGGCGCAGTTCCTGGGACGCCAGGCCCCCGATGAACGCGGCCGGGCAGCGCAGCGGATGGGTGGCGAGCAGCCGGCCCAGGTTGTGCGGGAGGGTGTTGTAGATGGCGGTCTCCACCTCGCGCTCGAAATGCAGCGCCAGCCCGCCCTCCGCATGCGGACGCAGCCCTTCGGCCACGTAGTCGCGCAGCACCGCCTCGTCCCATTGCGCGAACGCCTTCTTGCGCCGGAAGTGCTCCAGCGCTTCTTCGGCACTCTCCCAGCGGTGCCGGCGCGCGCGGCTGATCTTGCCCGGCGACACCGCGCCCACGACCTGCGTGCGCTTGGCCATGCCGAGCGCGCCCGCGCGCCAGCCGCCGATGAGCGGCGAATCCACCATCACCACGCCGCGGGCCAGCTCCGGATGCCGCGCCGCGGCCATCACGCTCAGGAACCCGCCCAGCGAATGCCCCACCAGGAACACCGGCCCGCCCGCGCGCTCGGCCTGCTCGCGCGCATAGTCGGCGAGCTGCTGCACCAGGGACGGCCAGTTGCTCGTGACCGGGTAGCGCTCGTCGTGGCCGAAGCGGTCCACCGCGTTCACCTCGAAGCCGCGCTCGCGCAGATGGCCGAAGAGCACGCGGTAGGTGCCGGCCGGAAAACTGTTGGCGTGGGAGAAGACCAGCGGCAGGGGACGCATCGAGGAGTGTCCGGCAGGACGGTGGGGA
Organism: Acidovorax sp. PRC11; assembly: GCF_031844105.1. Taxonomy (NCBI): domain Bacteria; kingdom Pseudomonadati; phylum Pseudomonadota; class Betaproteobacteria; order Burkholderiales; family Comamonadaceae; genus Acidovorax; species Acidovorax sp. PRC11. Next base: position 18,177 of record NZ_JAUZUQ010000024.1, read on the forward strand.
AGGTCGGGTGAAGGACCGGGCCGTGGCGCCCGGGGGTCAGATGAGCCGGTCGTCCGGGGTGACGATCTTGCGCAGCGGACGGCTGCGCGCCGGCTCCGCCAGGATCGGCACCTCGGTCGCGCCGCCGTCCCAGGCCGGGTCTTCGATGCTGTCGAACACCTGGCGCAGCCGCTCGCCCCAGCTGCTGCGCAGTGCCCGGAAATACGGGTTCTCCTCGTCGATGCAGACGATCTTGTCGGTGGCGAGGCGCCCGGCCTCGTACACCACCAGGTCCAGCGGCAGGCCGACCGAGAGGTTCGACTTCAGCGTGCTGTCCATCGACACCAGCGCGCACTTGGCGGCCTCGTCCAGCGGCGTGTCGGGCGTGAGCACGCGGTCCAGCACCGGCTTGCCGTACTTGGACTCGCCCACCTGGAAGTAGGGCGTCTCGGTCGTCGCTTCGATGAAATTGCCGGCCGAGTACACCTGGAAGAGACGCATCCCCTCGCCCTGGATCTGGCCGCCGAACACCAGCGACACGTTGAAATCCACGCCCGAGCGCTTGAGCGCCGCGCCGTCGCGCTCGTGCACGTGCCGCACGGCCGAGCCCAGCACCCGCGCCGCGTCGAACATGCTCTTGGCGTTCCAGATCGTGATCGGCTCGGTGGCGTCGCGGTCGAAGAGCTGCTCGGTCTGCAGGATCTCGCGCACCGACTGCGAAATGCTCAGGTTGCCGGCCGACAGCAGCACCATGAACCGGTCGCCCGGCCGCTCGTAGATCATCATCTTGCGGAAGGAGCTGATCTGGTCGAGGCCGGCGTTCGTGCGGGAATCGGACAGGAAGACCAGTCCGGCATTGAGCTTGATGGCGACGCAATACGTCATTGGGGATGATCGGGGAAAGGAAGGCGAAGGGGGGAGTGTAGTGGGGTGGGGGCGGGGCTGCAGGCGCTTTGCGGACACGGCCCATGGCGCGGTCGGGAACCCGGCGCCGGATGCGGAGGGCCGGCGACGTCAGAGAGCGGAGGTGTCGGACATGCCAGGGCTGGCTGAAAACCGCGTGCCGCCGGTTGCCTCGCGTGCCGCCCCGCGCAGCGCCTCCACATCCGTCCCGCACAGGTCCGCCTTTTCCGCCCGCTCCAGCGCATATGCAGACAGCCTCTCGCTCGGCTCGCGCAGCGCAGGGTGCAGCGTGCCCACCGACCGCAGTGCGCGCTGCAGCGCGATGCCGACTTCTACGGCACCGGCCGCATAGCGGGCCAGGGGCTCGAACACGTCTTCCACCATGCCGGCCTCCCGCAGGGCTGGAGCCGTCACCCGGTCGCAGGGCGGCGGCGGGGACGAGGGGGCGGAAGCTGCGGAGGCGGAGGCGGACGCGGACGGTGAGGCCGCCTCCTGCTGCCGTGCCGCCCAGTGCGCCAGCGTGCGCACGCCCGCGCCGATCACCTCCAGCGCGGTGCCCGGGTCGTTGATGGACGCCGACATGGCGCGCGCGGCGATTTCTCCCATGACGACGAAGCCGTAGCGCGGGTCGTGGTCGAAGGTGCGGCCGTTGCCGATGAGCACGGCCTGGCGGATGGCGTCGCGGGCCGCGTCGTCCAGGGGGCGGTCGCTGCTGGCCAGCACCGCGCCGGGGGCGACGAAGGCGCCGGGCAGCACGTGCAGGTGGATCTGGCCGTCCAGTGCCTGGGCACGGGCCTGCAATTGGTCCATGGCGACGTGCTGTACGAAGCCGGTGGCGTCGCTGCGCACCTCATGGCTTCCGCGTTCGCCGGATTGCTGGCGGCGTCCGCCCAGGTAGGGTTTGTCGATGCGCTGGTCGATGGCCTTGCAGGTGGCCTCCTCCAGCCGGCGGATGGTCTCGCCGAGCCGGCCCAGCACCGAGAGGTAGTCGATCCAGCGCAGCAGCACCACGACCACGCCGAGCAGGATGAGCAGCGTGAAGCCGAAGAGCACCAGCCGGCCGCCGTCGCCGTACACGTGGGCATGCAGGCCGACCAGGGAGATCACGCCGTAGATGAAGGCGCCGATGAAGACCGCGAGCGTGTTCTGCACGGTGGAGTCTTCGATGAGCAATTGCGAGGCGCGCGGCGTGGCGCTGTTGGCCACGGCCGAGAACGCGGACACCATGGTGCTGGCCGAGAAGATCGACACCGTGAGCATGCTGGAGGCCAGGATGTTGAGCAGGCTGTCCAGCGCTTCGGAGCCGAGGTTGATCGCGGTGCCGTCCGGGATATAGGGGCCTGCCCAGGTGGCGAGCATGACGGCCGCGCAGGCCAGCAGGGCGAAGAGGGCGCAGCGCAGCCAGGTCTTGCGCACCAGCCGCTGCAGGAAGAAAACCAGCTTTTCCGACATGGGGCCACTATCGCCACGCGCTGGCCGGCGCGCGCTGCCCATGGTCGCGTTCCGCTGTAGGCGGGCGCCTTCAAGTGTCTTCCGGACCATCCATAACCGGCCCCGGCCCGCGCCCTGGTCCCCGCGCGGGAGCGGGTGGGCCGCCTGCCCACGCTCCGGCCCGTCGCCCTGCGCTCAGCGCATCACCAGCCCGCCGTCCACGTACAGCACCTGCCCGGTCATGAAGCCGCTCCATTCCGAGGCGAGGAACAGCACCGGGCCGGCCACGTCCTCGGGCCGGGCGATGCGCCGCAGCGGCGTGGCGGCGGTGATCGATTCGCGCAGCGCCTCGGGGGTGGCCTGGCTGGCCTGCGTGGGGTAGACGAGCCCGGGCGCCACGCAGTTCACGCGGATGCCCTGCGGCCCGACTTCGGCCGCGAGGTTGCGGCTGAAGGCGATGAGCGCCGCCTTGGCGGTGGTGTAGTCGTGGTAGGGCACGACGGGGTGCTCCACCAGATTGGTGGCGATGTTCACGATGCTGCCGCGCGCGCGCTGGCGCAGGTGCGGCAGCACCGCGCGGCAGACGTGGAAAGCGCTGCCGGCCGCGCCGTCGAACTGCGCCTGGTAGTCGCTCCACTGCAGGTGGTCGAACAGCGCGCGGCGGCGCGGGTCGAACGCGTAGGGGCGAAAGGCGTTGTTCACGACCACGTCGATGCGGCCGGCCTCGCGCAGCACGCCATCCACCATCGCCTGCGCGGCCGCGGCATCGCCCACGTCGGCGCGCGCGGCCCAGGCGTCGCCGCCCGCGGCCCGGCAGGCCGCGACCGTCTCGGCCGCCGCCGCGTCGTTCGACAGGTGGTTGACGGCCACGGTGGCGCCCTGCTGCGCGAACGCCCGCGCGATCGCGGCGCCGATGCCCCGGCCCGCGCCCGTCACCAGCACGACCTGGCCCTTGAACTGCATGGTCATCCTTCGTTCTTCGCTTCGTTGCGTGCCGTTCCGCTCAGGCGGACGGCAGCAGGCGGGTGTCGACCACGTCGGCCACGCGGATGGGGCGCTGCACCAGGCCGAGTGCGCGGTAGGCATCGGCGGCCTGCTGCAGCGATTCGAGGTTGAACGCGCCCAGCGGCTGGCCCGGCAGCGAGGGCTGCGCGGCGGCGTTGCGCAGGCGGATCACCTCCAGGTTCACGTCCGGCTGCGTGCCGTCGATCGCGTGCTTTACGGCGAGGGCCGCGGCCTCGTCGGGTTGGGCGATCATCCAGGCCGCGCTGTCGCGGTAGGCTTTCAGGAAGGCCTGCAGCAGCGCCTTCTTCTGCGGCAGCACCTCCTGGCGGACCACGTACAGGTCGCTGGAGACGTTGAGGTAATCGCGCACCTGCATGACGTTCACCGCACCGATGCCGCGGCGCCGGCCGACGGCGAGACCCGTGTCGGTGGCGGCCGTGGCATCCACCTGCCCCTGCAGCAGCGGCGCGAAATTGAGCAGGCCGGTGACCACGATGGTCACGTCCGATTCCTTCAGCCCGGCCTGGTGCAGCAGCACCAGCAGGTTCTGCCGCGTGCCGCTGGAGAGGCTGTAGACGCCGATGCGCTTGCCCTTCAGGTCGGCCGGCGTGCGGATGCCGGAGGACTGCAGCGACACCACGTTGAACACGTTCTGCGGGTAGATGTCGTAGATGGCGGTGAGGCGCTCGCCCTTGTCCAGCGCCATGAAGAATGAGCCCGGATCGGTGAAGGCCACGTCGGCCTGGCCGCTGAGCGTGTTGCGCAGCGCGTCGCCGCCGCCGGCACCGGGCAGGTAGGCGAGCTCCAGCCCCTGGGCGCGGAAGAAGCCCTTGTCGGGCTCGGCCAGCAGGTTGGTGATCTCGCTGATCGGCTTGCTCCAGCCGGCCACGGTGACCTTGCCGCGCACCGGCGGCTGCGTGGAGGGCTGGGCCAGCGCCATGCCGGCCCACGGCGCGGCGGCGAGGCCGGCGGAAGCGGCGAGCAGGGCGCGGCGGGAGAGGTGGCGGGAGGTGGACATGTGCGTTGTTCCTGGGGTCGGAGAAGGAAGGTCAGTCGGTGCCCGCATGGGCGCGCAGCAGCCACCGCTCGAACAGCAAAGTGGCCTGGTAGAGCAGCAGCCCGATCGCGGCGATGAGCGCCAGCGCGGCGAACATCAGGGTGGTGTCCATCATTCCCTGCGAGGCGATGATCACCGCGCCCAGGCCGCGGCTCGCGCCGATGAACTCGCCCACCACGGCGCCGACCAGCGCCAGCACCACGGCCATGCGCAGCCCCGCGAGGATGGCCGGCAGCGCGATCGGCAGCTTCAGCCGCAGCAGGGTCTGCCAGCGCGTGGCGCCCAGCATCCGGAAGAGCTGCAGCCGCTGCGGATCGGCCTGCCGCAGCCCGGTGAGCGTGTTCTCCATCAGTGGGAAGAAGCAGATCAGCCCGGTGATGAGCGCCGTGGAGGCGATGCCGAAGCCGAACCACAGCACGAAGAGCGGCGCGAGCGCCAGCTTGGGCACCACCTGGCTTACCACCACGTAGGGCCGCAGCACGCGCTCCAGCAGCGGCGATTCGGCCAGCGCGGCGCCAGTCAGCAGGCCCGCCGCGCCGCCGCCGGCCAGGCCCAGGCCGAGCGCCTGCAGGGTGGCGCCCAGGTGGGGCAGGAAGTAGCCGGAGCGCAGCCCCGTCCACAGCGCTGCCGCCACGGCCGAGGGCGCGGGCAGCACCAGGGCGGAGAGGCCCGCGTGCCGCGCCGTCCATTCCCAGGCGGCCAGCAGCGCCAGCAGAAGTGCGGCGCCCAGGGCGCGGTGCCGCCAGGGGGCGGCGGCCGTAGGGGAGGAGGCGGCCTTCATGCGGCGGCTCCCGTGCCGTCCACGCCGTCCATGGCGGCCCGCACGCGTGCGCACAGGTGGTTGAACGGCGCCTCGTGGCGCATCGCCTGGGTGCGCGGCGCGGGCAGATCGACCCCGATGTCGGCCACCACGCGCCCGGCGTGCAGCACGGCGATGCGGTCGCCCAGGTAAACGGCCTCGGTGATGTCGTGCGTGACGAAGAGCACGGTGGTGCCGTGCCGGCGGCAGGTGCGCAGCAGGTCGTCCTGCAGGTCCGCGCGGGTGATCGCGTCCAGCGCGGCGAAGGGTTCGTCGAGCAGCAGCAGTGCGGGCTCCAGCACCAGCGCGCGCGCCAGCGCGACCCGGCTCTGCTGCCCGCCCGAGAGCTGGCGCGGATGGCGCTGCGCGTGCCCGGCCAGCCCCAGTTGCTCCAGCAGGGCGCCCGCGCGTTCCACGTCGCGCGGCTGCGGACTGCGCTGCAGCGACACCGGCAGCAGCACGTTGTCGATCACGCTGCGCCAGTCGAGCAGCGTGGGCGCCTGGAACATGTAGCCGAGCCACGGCCCCGGTGCCGGGACCGGCCCGCCCTGCAGGCGCACCGCGCCCGACTGCGGCCGCAGCAGCCCGGCGGCGAGCTGCAGCAGCGTGGTCTTGCCGCAGCCGCTGCGGCCGACGAGGCAGTGCAATTCCCCCGCGCCCACGCGCCAGCGCACGCCGTCCACGGCCGGCGGACGGCCCGGGTAGGCGAACGAGGCCGCCTCGATCTCCAGGAAGGGGAGGGAGGAGGGCGCGGCATCCGCCCGTGCGTGCACCGGCGAGTGCATCGGCACCTGCATCTGCGCCTGCGGTTCAGTCGGCATAGGGTGCGAAGGGCTCTGCGGCGGCTTCGGCGGAGGGTTCGATCTCCACCATGCGCACGAGGTCGAGCAGGTTGAAGCGCCCGTCGTGGTGCCAGCCGGCCTCGGGCGTGCTCATCGCGCCGATGGCGCAGACGCGGCTCACGCCCGCGTCGCCCAACAGCGCAGCCAGGCGGTAGAGCGCTTCGGGCGGGGCGGCCACACCGGCGGTCTGCAGGTAATCCTTCTGCGCGGCGACGGCGGCGACCGCGTCCTCCAGCGCATCGACGGCCACCACCTGCACCGTGCGCTGCAGCGCCGTGGGCGCGAGGGCCCGCGGCCCGTCGGCGAAGGCCACGCTCCAGGCATCGTCCGGCGTACCGATGAGCTGTTCGGCGGCCTCGCCGGAAGCGCCGGGGAGCGAGCGCCATTCCACGCCCTGGCGCCAGTGGGCGAGGGCGGCGGCGTCCTCCACCACGAGTGCCCGGCGCGGGAAGCGCCGCTGCAGCTGGGCGAGCTCGCCCGCCAGCCGTCCGGCGAAGTCGCGCGGCGCGACGGCACCGCCGCGCTGCACGTAGAACACATGTGGCGAATAGCAGCCCTGCTGGTCATAGCGCATCACGTCCCAGGCAGCCCGGCGCGCGAGCGCGGGGCCTTCGAGCGCATCGAGCGCCGCGGCGGCCACCAGGCCGAAACCCAGTTTGTGCCCGTGCGGCAGGAAGCGAGTGGTCACGGGCAGGCGCCGCCGGATCGCATCCAGGGATTCGTTGCCGCCGTAGGCGAGCACCGTGTCGGCCCGGGCATAGAGGGCGGATGCGTCTTCCGCGCCCGCGCCGCGCCACCACACCACGGCCAGGCAGTCGGCGAGCGGCGGATGCACTTCGGCGAGCAACTGCGCGAACCAGCCCGCGAACAGTGGCTCGGCGCTCGGCACCTTGCCGATGTTGCCGGCCTTGACCAGCAGGCCGCACACCAGGCTCCAGAGCGGCAGCGCCGGCACGTTGCCGGCCCAGCTGTGCACCAGCAGGCCGGGCCCGAGGGCCCGCACCGCGCCGCCCTTCGGGGCGGGCTGGAAGCCGTCGAGCACCAGCGGGTTCGCGAAATCCTCCGCCACGAAGCGCCGCAGCTGCGGCGCGCGGAAAGTCTTGAAGAAGCCCGTCAGCCCCAGGCGCACCATCTCGGCGTCGTAGCCGCTCACCACGGGCAGGAGCGCCTCGGCCTGCCGGCGGAACGGATCGGAGCGGTCGAGCAGGCGGGCGATGGCGCGGTCGATCACTTCGATGATCTGCGCCACGGTCATCGTCTTCAGGTGCCGGGCGGCCGCCCGCTGCACGCGGTCGGCCAGCGCTTCCATCTGCGCCGCGGTAAGCACCGGCACGGCCACCTCCACGCGGGCGCCGCCCTGCACGAACGGCAGCACCTCCCAGGCGACCTCGTCCGGGCCGATGCCCGGCAGGTAGCCGGCCCGGATCGGCGGAAGCCCTGGCGGCCGCGGAACCGTCATGCCGCGGTGGCCCGCATGAATTCATCCACCGCCAGCGAGCAGCCCTTGGCCTGCGCGCCCTCGGCGCGGCCGAGCAGCAGGAAGCCGCCGTCGGCCCACAGCCCCACGTCTTCCGTGAGGATCGTGGTCACGGAGTTGACGTTGGCGAGATCGCAGTGCACGAGGATGCCGCGCTCGCCGGCCGGCACGTCGCGGCCCGTGACCGGGTCCACCAGCCGCGAGCGGATCCAGTGCGGCCCCGATTTGACCGAGGGCACCGAGGCATTGCCGTCGTCGTAGAACTGCGTGCTGAGTTCGGTCATGCCGTACATGTTGACGCAGTGCTCGCGCGGCACGCCCAGGGCCTGCGACAGCTCGGCGTAGAACGCCTCCAGCGGCAGTTCGCGCGATTGGCCCTTGTAGCCGCCGGTATCGAGCAGGCGGCTGCCCGGCGGCAGGCGGAAGGCGCGGCCCTGCGGGCGCAGCGCATCCATCAGGTGCACGAAGCTGTAGCTCGCGCCCAGCAGCGCATACGGCGTGCCGGTGCGCTCGGCGGCCTCCAGCACCTGCCACAGCCCGCTCCAGTCGGTGCCCTGCGGGCCCACGAAATGCCGGCTGCCGGGCGCACCGAAGGTGGATTTCGCGAGGGCCAGGTAGTGGGCGAGCGACGAATTCGGCATCGCGTCCTCGTCCGGGAACAGGATGCCCATCGGCATGCGCTGCTGCCCGCGCATGAAGCGTTCTGCGAAATTCCGCTCCATCGACCGGTCGTACACCGCGAGCCGCGGGTGGAAATGCCGGCCGCGCGTGTCGCCGCGCGTGGTGCCGCTGGTCATGAAGACGCGCTCGCCGGTCGCGGCGGGTTCGCAGCGCAGTGCCTGGGCCTTGAAGGCGTCGATGGGCACGGCCGGGATGTCGCTCCAGGCCTTCACGCTGCGCGGCGTGGCGCCCCGGCCCTGGCAGAAGGCGCGGTAGGGGGCGTTGGCGGCGTACTGGTGGGCGAACAGCCGCAGCGCGAGTTCGTCGAACCGGGCATCGGTGCAGCCGTCCTGCGCGATGAATGAGAGCACTTCCGCGTCCAGCGGAGCGAACGATGGCATGGGATTCCTTCAGGACCTGTGGCAGGGGGCTCCGAAGGTGTCCCGCGCCCGCGCCGGGCCGCTGGCGGCCGCATCGGGACGGTGGCTCTTCTTCCGCCGGAATGACCCGGTTCAAGTTCGCGGGTGTGGATCTCAGCACAGGTGTGCACCCCGGAGCGCGGGCGGATCTTAACCCGGGGGAGATTTCCCCGCAGGGGGCGGGGCGCGATGCCCGCCAGGCCGCACGCCGGTGGCGGACGGACCGCGGGACCGCCGCGGCGACGCTCAGCCCGGCTGCGCCAGCCGCTTGAGCTGGTAGAGCGCGTCCAGCGCCTCGCGCGGGCTCAGGGCGTCGGGGTGGATGTCCTGCAGGGCGGCCTCCACCGGGCTCGTGCCCGGCGCCTCGGATTCCGGCGGCGGGGCGAACAGGTCCACCTGCGTCTCGCCTTCGTTGGCCCGCTCCTCCAGCGCCGAGAGCGCATGCCGCGCGTGGTTCAGCACCGGCGCGGGCACGCCCGCGAGCCGCGCGACGTGGATGCCGTAGCTGCGGCTGGCCGGGCCGGGCTGGATCTCGTGCAGGAACACGATGTCCGAACCGGATTCGGTGGCGCCCACGTGCACGTTCACGGCGTGCGCATGGCGCGCGGCCAGTTCCGTCAGCTCGAAATAGTGCGTGGCGAACAGCGTGAAGGCGCGCGTGCGGTCGTGCAGGTGCGTGGCGATGCCGCTCGCCAGCGCCAGGCCGTCGAAGGTGCTGGTGCCGCGGCCGATCTCGTCCATCAGCACCAGCGAATGCGGCGTGGCGGCATGCAGGATCTGCGCGGCCTCGGTCATCTCCATCATGAAGGTGGACTGGGCGTTGGCGAGGTCGTCCGCCGCGCCGATGCGGGTGTGGATCGCATCGATCGGGCCCAGCCGGCAGCGCGCGGCGGGCACGTGGCTGCCCATGCTCGCCAGCAGCACGATCAGCGCCACCTGCCGCATGTAGGTGGATTTGCCGCCCATGTTCGGGCCGGTGATGATCTGCATGCGCGTGTTGGCGTTCAGGCGCGTGTGGTTGGGGATGAAGGCGCCGGCCGAGGTTTCCGCCAGGCGCGCTTCCACCACCGGGTGGCGGCCGCCCTCGATCTCGATGCAGGGCTCGGCCGCGAACTGCGGCGCGCACCAGTCCAGCGTGAGCGAGCGCTCGGCGAGCGCGCAGAGCGCATCGAGCGTGGCGATGGCCTGCGCGGCGCGGATGAGCGCCGGCACGTGCGGCTGCAACTGGTCGAGCACCTGTTCGTACAGCCACTTCTCGCGCGCCAGCGCGCGCTCCTGCGCCGACAGGGCCTTGTCCTCGAAGGCTTTCAGTTCGGGCGTGATGAAGCGCTCGGCGTTCTTCAGCGTCTGGCGGCGGCGGTAGTCGTCGGGAATGCGGTCGAGGTAGCTGCTCGTTACCTCGATGTAGAAGCCGTGCACCTTGTTGAACTGCACGCGCAGGTTGGGGATCAGCGTGCGGGCCTTCTCGCGCGTCTCCAGCGCCAGCAGGAAATCGTCGCAGTGGTTCTGGATGCCGCGCAGTTCGTCGAGCTCGGCGTCGAAGCCGTCGGCGATCACGCCGCCGTCGCGCACCAGGGCCGAAGGCTCCTCCAGGATCGCGCCGGCCAGCAGCGCACCGCAGGCCGGCGGCGCATGCAGGTCGCCGGCGATGCCGGCCAGCAGCGGATCGTGCCAGCGGTGCTCCGCGGCGATCTGTTCGGCCTTGTGGAGCGTCTTGCAGAGGGCCACCAGTTCGCGCGGGCGCACCTGCCGCAGTGCGATGCGCGCGGTGATGCGCTCCACGTCGCTCACGCCGCGCAGCGCGCCGCGCAGGGCCTGCCAGCTGCCGGTGCCGCCGTGCCCGCCATCGCCGCCGTCCCCACGCAGTTCCGCGGTGGCCGCCAGCCGCGCGCGGGCTTCGGCGCGGTCGCGGCGCGGCTCCAGCAGCCAGGTCCTGAGCAGGCGGCTGCCCATGCCGGTCATGCAGGTGTCCAGCAGCGAGAAGAGGGTGGGCGCATCCTCGCCGCGCAGCGTGCGCGTGAGTTCCAGGTTGCGGCGCGTGGCGGGGGGCAGGGCGATCAGCGCGTCGTTCTTCTGCACGCGCACCGCGTGGATGTGCGTGAGCGCGCGGCCCTGCGTGTGTTCGGCATACGAGAGCAGGGCGGCGCCGGCGGCGTGCGCGTGGGCGAGGTCCTGCGCGTCCCAGGCGTTGAGGCTGGCCGCGCCGAGATGCTCCAGCAGCTTGCGCGCGCCCAGGGCGCCGTCGAACTGCCAGTCCGGCCGCAGGCTCAGGGGGCAGGAGAGCACGCCGCCCTGGCGCAGCGCCTGCAATTGCTGCTCGAAACGCTCGGTCACGCCGGCGCTGTAGAGCACCTCGCTCGGGCCGATGCGCGCGATCCAGGTTCCGACCTCGTCGTGCGTGCATTCGGCCAGATGCACCACGCCCTGCGTGACGCTCAGCCAGGCCAGGCCGCAGCGCGCGCGGGGCGCCTGGTGCACGGCCAGCAGCATCGCCTCGGCCTTGTCAGGCAGCAGCTCGCTGTCGGTGAGCGTGCCGGGCGTGACCACGCGCACCACCTTGCGCTCCACCGGCCCCTTGGAGGCCCCCACTTCGCCCACCTGCTCGCAGATCGCCACCGATTCGCCCATGCGGATCAGGCGGCCCAGGTAATTCTCCAGCGCATGGAACGGCACGCCGGCCATCACCACCGGCTGCCCCGCGGATTGGCCGCGCTGCGTGAGCGTGATGTCCAGCAGGCGCGCCGCCTTCTCGGCATCGGCCCAGAACAGCTCGTAGAAATCGCCCATGCGGTAGAAGACCAGCGTGTCGGGGTAGCCCGCCTTGAGGGCGAGGTACTGCTGCATCATGGGGGTGTGGGCGGAGAAATCGGCGCTCGCAAGCTGTTGATTTGCTTCGTTCTTTTCCTGCATGTCGTTGAATTTATTCGGGAAAGTGCCGCGATGCTGCTCTTGGGTTGTATCAACCACGCTCGAACCCGAGCATTTACAATCGGGGCTGCAGCGTAGGTTTTTGCGGGGGTCTGGTGGGAAGTTACGCCGGGTGGCGTGGCCCAGGCCGTCTGCCCTGCGTGCGCGAGGTGGGCATGCATTTCGACGCCAGAGCAGCGAAGCTGCTGAAACCAGGCGAGCACATTATCGTGGAGGCGTCGCCGGGCCTGCGCCTGGTGGCCACCGCCTCCAGGCGCACCTGGACCTACCGCTACAAGTCCCCCGTGGACGGGCGCATGCGCCAGGTCAGCATCGGCCAATGGCCGGTGATGTCTTTGGCCGCAGCCACTGCCGCGTGGGAGAAGCTGCGCGCGCGACGCGACGCAGGGGAGGACGCCGCAGCGACGAAGCGAGCGACGCGCAAGGAGGCAGAAAAGGCAGCGCCTGCGCGCTACACCGTGTGCGCGCTGTGCGACGACTACATGGCAGGCCACATCCGGCAGCACCGCAAGACGAAAGGGCAGGGGGAGGTAGCGCGGCTGTTCGACAAGCACCTGGGGGCGCTTGCGGCCATGTCACCGCACGAGGTTACCCGGGCCGATGCCTTCGGCCTGCTCGAGCGGCTGGCCGGCACGCCCGTGGCGGCCGCCAATCTGCGACGCGAGCTGGGAGGGGCTTGGGACTACGCCCTGGACGCCGGGCGCATCGGGCAGGACGTGCCGAACTGGTGGCGCCAGGTGATGCGCGGCCGGCTGCGCAGCAAGGGGAAGAAGCGCGAAGGCAAGAATGTGGGCACGGCCAAGCGGGTGTTGAGCCCGGCAGAGCTTTCGGTGCTCATCCCCTGGCTGCCGAATTTCAGCGAGATGACCGCCGATGTGCTGGTGCTGTACCTGTGGACGTGCGCGCGCGGCGCGGAGATTGTGGCGATGCACTCGACGGAGGTGGCCGAGGAGCCGGATGGGCTGTGGTGGACGTGTCCCAAAGCCAAGACCAAAAACTCGCGGCACGAGGGTGCCACGGACTTCCGCGTGCCGCTGGTGGGCCGTGCCGAGCAGGTGGTGCGCCGCCGGCTGGCCGATCTCAACGGTGGGAAAGGCTTCCTGTTCGCCGCACGTAGCAAGACGGGGCATGCGACGCAGAACGGGGTGCAGTCCATGGTCCACTATCGGCAGCCATACAGCACCACGGAGCCCGACGTGGTGCGCGAGCGTCTTCCCGTAACGCACTGGTCGCCTCACGATCTGCGGCGGACCGGTCGGACGCTGCTCGCCTCGCTGGGTTGCCCGGACGAGGTGGGGGAGGCCATCATCGGGCACATGACCCCTGGCGTGCGCGGCGTCTACAACCTCCACCGGTACGACGCCGAGCGCCGCCTGTGGTTGGGTCGCTTGGCTCAGCGCCTTGAGGAAATCGCTACCGGCTAGTCGCTTCTCACGGGCTGGCGCTGTCGCGTTGTCCCGCGTTCGGCGGCGGTGGAAGGTCCGAAACCGGCCGATCCTCCGCCCACTCCTCCAGCTCACGCACCAGCCACCCGGTGCGTTGCTTCGAAAGCTGGCGCGGCTTGGGGAAATTCCCTGTGCGCACGAGGGAGAGCATGGTCGATTCCGACAGGGCGACGAAAGCCGCAGCCTGCTCACGCTCGAGGTACACGGGCTTGATGGACACGATCATTGTCCGCTCCTGAAACGAAAAAGCCCGCCGGGCGGCGGGCTGGGTTGTAGGGTGTGCCGGGGCTACCCCGGCGGGGCTGAGGCGCTGGCCCGGGTCGCGGCGCGCTGTGCGACCAGGCGCACGCAGTCCGCGCAGACGTGGTGGGCCCGAAAGGGGCGGGCGCCCTCGGCGGGCTTGTCCTTGTCGCACACCATGCAGTGCACGGTGGTGAGGTCGGCGAAGGTGAGGCGCGCTGGGCGGCCTTTGGTGGGGCTCTTCACAATGCATCCTTCGCTGCCATGCGGACGGCTGTTTGTCGGTCGAGGTACGGCGATTCTCGGTCGGCGATGACCCGGTCCGCCGCGACGTTGACGCGGGCGTAAAACTGGTCAAGATCGTCGCGACTCAGCCGGGCCGTAGGCCCCGAATGGCACGCCTGCCTGATCGGGCAGCGACCACATCCGGCGTCCGTGGTATCCCAGTGCTCGGCGCAGATCCAGTGCTTGCTCGCGTTGTACGGCGAGGGGCGGTGGTGTGGCGCCAGAGTGGCTTCTGTGCTCATGGCTCTTCCTTCTGCGGCTTGCGCGCCACCGTCTCCCCGCTGGCGGCAGGAGCGCCCCAGCGGGCCAGCAGTTCCGTCCCGGCAGCGTGCGCCAGTCGAGTGTGCTCGGGCGAGGCGCCGGGGTTATCGGTCGCGCCCGACCATGCCCACATCTCGCGCTGCAGCGCATCGACCAACTGTTGGAGAACTACCCGCGCATCCGTCGGCCCCTGTGCAGGAGCCGGGGCGCGGCGGGCGGCTTGCCACACCTCCCATGCGTCGTTGAGCGCGGCCCACGCATACGTGGTGCAGCGGCCCCGATCCAGTTTCGAGGGCGTCCAGCCTTCGGACAGCGCCCATGCCTCAAACGCCGCGCGCTCTGCCTCCAGGCCCGGGGTGGTGTCAGCGCTCATGCTGGGCTCCTTCCTGCCGCGCGGGTGGTGGTGGTGGCAGCGGGCGCCACAGTGTCGGCGTCCAGCTTGCGCCCCAAACAATCCATGCGTCTGTCCTGCTGTCCAGGTAGCCCGCCTTCATACGCCAGTCGCCGGGACGGTCGAACTCCACTGCGCAGAGGACCGCCTCGCCCTCCGGTGCCGTCTCGATCGGCATCCACCCGTCTGCCTCCTGAGTGGGGGCGGCGGCCCGCGCGATGCGTTCTGCCAGCACCTCTTCTCCGCTCAGCGGCGGCTCGGACAGGAAGCGCGCAATGTCTCCCTGAATTTTTTCGGTCGCGAAGGCCGGCCCACCTTTCAACGTGTGGTCGATCAGTTTCAGGAGCCCGATGGCCCGCATCCGATGACCATCGAACTGCAGAGCAAGCCGCCGCCATACTTCTTCGTCGTCATCCTCGGCCGGCGCCACTGCTTCGGCGGGTGCCTGGGGCGCGGCGGCGAGCATCCGCGCTAGATCGGCAGGATAGAGCAGCAGTGGGTTGTCCTTGTTGCCGTATGCCGGGACTTCGCGCGCGCCGAAACTCTTGGCGTACCGGACTGCATCAGCAGCCGTGGCACCAGCAGGAAGCCGACCGAAAGCTGCTCCCCCATCCGCCTGGAGGAGCGGCCGGCCGGCCTTGGCCGCGGCGTGCGTGACAAGGCCGGCGAGGTCGCAGAGCTTGGCCTGTTCCGCGGCTCCGCTGCCGTACAGGGCGATGTCGATCTCGCGCACGAGCCGGTCCACGTCGTCGGCGTTGACCCAGCGCCCCGTGGCGGGCTCGGCCTCCTGGGCGGCCGGTGGTGCTTGCACCCCGGCCAGCGCCCTTGCGGCCTGATTCGCTCGAGCCATGCGTGCTGGGCATTGATCAAGTCGCTGGTCTGGGTCGCTCAGCATCTCGCGCAGGACGTCGAGGGCCAGGCGCAGTGCCTCGGGCTGGGTTGCCGCCGGGGCGGCCGTGGTGCTAGTGTCCATGCTCAGTCTCCCCAGTAGCTCATGTCTTCGTCGGCGACGTCTTCCGGCTTCTCCCATTCGGCTGGGTTCGGTCCGTTGATGTCGGCCTCTTGCTCGGCGCAGGCTTCCGCGAAATCCTTCGCCCCGGCGGCATCGAGGCCGCCTCGGAAAATGAATCGGGCTGCGCATTGCTCCACCCAGGTGGTGCGAGCGGCGGTGTGGTCGGGGGTGGTGGTGTTCTCGGTCATGTTCAGTCCTTGAAGAAGACGATCCAGTGCGTGAGGCCTCGCCGGCCGGAGCGGTGTCCGAACAGGGGCCGCGCGGGGAAAAGGGGTTGGAGATCCGAAATCGGGACCTGCGTCTCGTTCCACTTGAAAATGAGCGTGCCGCCGCGAGCGAGGACCCGCCAGCATTCGGCGAAGCCCTGCCGGATGTCCTCGCGCCAGTCGGGCCCGAGCTTTCCGTACTTGGCTGCGAGCCAGGACCGCGGGCCGGCACGCACGAGGTGCGGCGGGTCGAACGACACCAGGCGGAACGCGGCATCAGGGAAGGGCAGCGCGCGGAAGTCCATGAGGAAGTCCGGCTCGATGTGCAGCGTGCGCGTGCCGTCGTCGCGGTGCGAGCGGTCCGTCACGGTCAGCGTCTCGCGGCGGCAGTCGCCGAAGACCACCCGCGGGTCGTGCCGGTCGAAATACATCATCCGGCCGCCGCAGCACGGATCGAGCACGGGCCGCGTGGCCACGTCGTTGGTCATGGTGATCCTTCAGGCAGCGGAGGAAACGTCGATGGCGAACACCTGCACCGGCTCGGCGCCGAAGTGAGGGTGCGTGATGGTCTTGACATTGAATCCGCGCCACTCGCGGTGAAGGTGGCGGGCATGGTCATCGCGGGCTGGGTAGCCCTTCGTGAGGTGGATTGCGTCGTACTGGCGGCCCTGCAGGCGCTTCTGCCAATACGGCGTCATGAGCCGATATTCCTCGGGCTTCGTGCCGTCGCGGATGGCGTCGAAATACTCGGCCTTGAGCGATAGGTGGAGCGTGGCCATTGCGGCATCCTGTGTTGTTGTCGCCCCCGTGGGGGCTGGGTCATTGCTGGTGGCAGTCGCAGGGCATATCGAGGCGGCGCTGCATGTCGTCTATAGGCACGATCTTTCGTGCCTGGGACCAGAACCGCTGCTGCGGTATGTGCTCGGTGGCGGGAATGCCGGCGGCATGCATTGCTGCAAAGCGGGGCTCCATGTCTTCCAGGTACACCGGTTTGTCGCCGTCGTAATGGATGGCGTAGCCGATCTCCTCCTCGGCCCACTTGGCCTTGAGCCAGATGTCCGGACGGGTGACGTACACGATGTACCAGTGCTGCCATCCAGCCTTCAGACATCCGATGCAGTTGCCGTGGATGAAGGTCTCATAGGTACTGGGCCGCGCGATGCCTATTTCCTCAGTCGCCTGGATGCTTCGGTCCTGCCATGTCACCAGCGGGTAGTCGGTCCGGTAGCCCATAGCCCCCAGGATGCCGGTGCGCCTCTGCATGCGGTCACGCTCGCGCAGCGTGTCGTCGAATCCGTAGTAGATGACCGTGCGCGCTGGATCTGCATTTGCGGCCAGCCACTCGTAGAAGGGCTCCGTCTTGAGCCGTGCCGTGCACAGCTCCGATCCATTGCCCACCTTGAAAGCTCCCGCCTCGACGCAAACGTCGAATTGGTCCTGCTGGGCATTGCGCCGGCTGGCGATGGTCAGCGGAACGCCGACGTGGTCGGCCACCTCAGCTTTAAAGCGCTTGATGTCGGCATGCTCCACGCTGAAATGCATGTCGTGGTTGAGCAGCACCAGGTGCTCGGCGCCGAAGCGGCGTGCTACTTCCAGCGCGACCACGGCGGATGAATGTCCGCCGCTGTGGCAGACGACGTGCAGTGTGTCCCCTTGAGCCATCAGGTCTCCTGTGGTGTGGATCAGTGCCCGCAGGGCAGGCCTTGGCCCTCTGCGGGCCGGTGTTGGATAGGGGCGCCGCAGCTGGCGCACCGCAGTTGGGTCTGGCGCTGCTGCCACCAGAGATCCCGGGCACGGGCGGTGGCGCGCTGCGCGTCGGGCAGCGAAGCCCGGGCGCGGCTCTCGGACAGGTGGTCGGCCGGCGCGCTCATGGCTGGGGCTCCGGGAAGGGCTCCACCCGGCCATCCGGGTAGTGCAGGCGGTCGCCCATGCGGCTGGGCAGGTCGAGCGCGCGGTAGCGTCCGGCGGGGAGACCGCGGGAGCGCTGCAGCTCGGCGCCCTGGTAGTCGCCGTCCGGCGGCGTGTAGGGCTGGGCGGTGGGGGAATGGGACATGGGGATTCCAAAAAAAAAAGCCCGCTGGTGCGGGCGGGTGGTTTCAGGCTGCGGCGCGCGGGGCTGACCGAGCGATCGACAGCAGCAGGTCGCGGAATTCGGGGGGTGTGGCCTCGCGGATGCGCGTCTTGTCTTTGCCGCCGACCAGAGCCATGCGGCCGACGCGCCGCGCCTTGGCGTAGCCATACCGCTCGACCATGGCGGGCGTCGGGCCGCTGTTGTCGCTCGGGCCCCAAATGAGCAGCGGCAGATCTGCGGGGTCGCGCGGGACCGCGTAGAGCCATGTCCCCTTCCCGGCGAAGTGCCCGTAGTGGCCTTGCCAGACGCAGCATGTCCAGCCGCCTCGGGCGTCGGCCCTCACCCACCCCCCAGTCGCAGGAGGCGTCGTCAGGCCGAAGAACTCCCAGGCTAGGGAGTCCTTCGGGTGCTCCAGCACGCCGCCGTAGTTGCGCACTGCCGTCAGCGCCGCTGCGAAGCAGCCGCCGTCCTCCCCGAGCCGGTACTGGTGAGGCTTGCGCGGGGAGCCGTGCCAGTATTTGCCCCACCGTTGGCATGGGGAGTGGCAGACCACAGGATGCGGCCCGGCGTACCTTCGGGCGTCTCGTGCCTCGTCCCAGGCTTCCACGCCAGGCAGGCCAAAGTAAGCGCCGCCCGTCTCAACGTACAGGGCGGCAACGGGTTGGGGGTCCATGCGGGCTCCAGAAAAGAAAAAGCCCGCTCGTGGCGGGCTGTGGGTGGTGGTCAGGCGGCTGGCGGGTGGGAGGGGCAGAGCCAGCGCAGCGATCCGTCGCCGGTGGGGCAGGTGCACCGGGGCGGAGCCGGGCCGGCGGCCGCGCTGCGGTACACGTCCAGCGCGGCGCGCAGCTGGATGTTCTCTGCGGTCAGGTCGGCGGCCAGCCGTTCAAGGTTCTCCCGGCTCCAGAGAGCGAAGTTCGCCATCAACTGGCCCTCCGCGTCTTCATGGCCTCGAGCAGCAGGTCCTGCACCTCACGCTTCGTCTCGATGCGCGCCATCACCAGCTCGTCGACCGTGTCGCGGGCCACGATGTTGTGAATGAACACTGGGCGGTCGTGGCCGGCCTGCATCTGGCGGGTCGGGCCGATCCGCTCAACCATCTGCAGCCGCTCCTCCAAGTTCCACCAGTGCCCGAAGAACGCGAGGATGTTGCAGTGCTGCTGCAGCCCGTCCACCCCGTGGCCCATGCTCGCCGGGTGGCCGAACCACACCCGGCCCTTGCCGGCCTGGGCCGCGCGCAGCCCGGCGTGCGATGACAGGTGGATGCCGTCCGGGTACGCACGCTGCAGCCGGGCCAGGTCGCTCTTGAAGTGGTAGGCCACCAGCACGGGCGCGCCGCCGGCCTCTTCCACGATGCTGTCCAGCGCCTGCAGCTTGGCGTCGTGCAGCTCCTTCCATTCCTCGCTGCT
Source organism: Acidovorax sp. PRC11 (assembly GCF_031844105.1). Taxonomy (NCBI): domain Bacteria; kingdom Pseudomonadati; phylum Pseudomonadota; class Betaproteobacteria; order Burkholderiales; family Comamonadaceae; genus Acidovorax; species Acidovorax sp. PRC11. The sequence continues at coordinate 36,994 of NZ_JAUZUQ010000024.1, forward strand.
CTCGCCGACGTAGGCGGCGCCGTTCGCGATCTGCAGGCACTTGATCGTGCGCGCCGCCGCGTTGAACGCCTCCACCTGGTGGCTCTCGATCTCAGTGAACATGGCCTTCTCCATTTCCCGGTAGTGCTTGCGGGCCTGCATCGGCAGGTCCACGTGGATGGTGTTCACGATCGGCTCGCGCAGGTCGAACCAGTCCTTCGCGTCCACGGTGAGGCACACGTCGCGCATGAGGTCTTGGATCTCGCGCTGGGCGTGCGCCAGGGGCGTGCTGCCGTAGCCGTCGTGCGACGTCTGGAACCAGCGCTGCGAGAACGCGGTGTAGGTGCGGCCCAGGCGCTGGCCCCGGTCGATGAACCAAGCCTGCCCCCAGAGGTCCTGCAGGCCGTTCGGGCTGGGCGTGCCGGTGAGCTGCACCAGCCGGCGCACGTGGGAGTGCGCCACCTGGGCGAGCGCCTTGGCGCGCTGGGTGCCCTGCCTCAGTCGGAAGCCCTTCACCTTCGTGGCCTCGTCCAGCACCACGGTGCGGTAGGGCCAACGGTCGCCCCAGTGCTCTACGAGCCACGGCAGGTTCTCGTAGTTGATCGTGTAGAGCTGGGCCGGCGTGCGCAGCGCCAGCAGCCGTTCGGCCTGGCCGCCCACGATTGGCACGACGTTGATCCCGCGCAGGTGCTGCCACTTCCGGGCCTCGTCCGGCCAGGTGGTGCGTGCCACGCGCAGAGGCGCCACCACCAGCACCGGGTCGTCCTCGGCGAGCAGCAGCGCGTCGATGGCGTTGAGCGTGCCGGAGGTCTTGCCCATGCCCATGCCGGCCCAGATCGCGCAGCGCTCGTGCGTGAGGATGTGGTCGGTGATCAGCTTCTGGTACGGCCGGGGGGTGAAGTGTTTGCGGGGCGTCAAGCTGCCACCTCCGCATCGGGCCGGGGGCAGTGCTCGGGCACGGCCACCACACACCAGACCTGCGCGAAACCGCCGGCGCTGTTGCGCACCCAGCGATCCGCGTACGCATCGGCCATGTGCTCCAGCGCGCGGTGCACAACGGTGCGAGGGCGGCCGGTCACGTCGACCAGTTCGGCCACCGTGGCGCCGTCGTTCTGGTTCCGCAGCCATTCGCGGATCTCGGCTTGGACTGTGCTGGTCATGGTCTTTCCTTCAGGAGCCGGTCGATACCGGCGTCGTCGTCGATGACGTGCACCACGGCGCCGGCGGCGCGCAGGCGTTCGTGCTGGCGCAGCTGGTCGGGGCGCGGGCGCTGGCCCTTGCGTTTCAGTTCCACGAACTCGGGCGCGCGGCCGGGGAGCATCACCACGCGGTCGGGTACGCCGCGCCGGCCTGGGCTGGTGAACTTCCAGGCCAGGCCGCCGGCGGCTTCCACCCGCTTGACGAGGGCGGCTTCCACTTCGCGCTCGCGCGGGGTCGTGAAGAGGTGGGCGGGGTCGGGCATACTGATTCTTTTTGAGAGGAGAGCACGATGTCTGATTTCGAGGATCTGGAGCTGACTTACACGGCAAAACGCCGCGTTGCGAGCGCGACGAAGATCGCTGAATTGCAGCTTCAAGAAGCTGACCGGATTGCTGCTGACGCTGCCAACGTCCTCGGAATCGAGCGCGGCAAGCTGACTCTGGCGCTGCTTGCCGCCATTTCGCAAAACTACGCCGGCCACGTCCCCGGCTAGCGTCTGTCCCTTGCGCGCATTGCGGAGCTGATCAGTCCTTCTTGTACCGATCCGTCTCGAACCCCGCGGCCGCCAACGGCATGTCGGGGGCCCACGGTGGGTTGGCAGCTAGCAGGCTGGCCAGGTGCTCGGCGCTGTAGTCCGACGTGTCGGGCGCCTCGGTGATCACCTCGTCGTGGACGGTGAGCACGATCGAGTAGCCGGCCGCCTCGATGGCGGGCATGTTGTGAGCCATCACGTCGCGCGCGACGCTTTGGCACACGTTCTCGAAGAGCTTGCCGCCGTAGGTGCTGAGCCGCGACCACTTCCGGCTGTACTGGTTGTTGCCCATGTAGCTGAGCTTCTCGCCCACCACCTGCGGTGACGGGTAGCACATCACGCTGCCCGAGGGCAAGCCGATGCGCAGCCAGTTCCCGTCGCGGCGCGCCTTCAGCATGCCGATGCGCACGGTCTGCTCGGGCCACTCGATGGCCTGAATGACGCCGCCCTGCAGCGTCGCCCAGAAGCCCGCAATGGCCTTGTGAGCGCTACGCCACCCGAGCTTGAACGACTCGCACACCAGCCAGGCCAGATCGCTCAGGCCCAGGTCGTGCGGCGGGTTGCGCCCCTGGTCGCGATGCCACTGCAGCATGATGTGGGCCTGTCCCATCGTCTCCGCCGGGATGGCGCGCGATGCCTGCTTCGCCAGTGCCTCCAGGTCAATCCCATAGGCCGCGGCGAAGGTCACGAACGCGCCCACGCCACCCTCGTAACCCAGGGCCAGCTCCTGCACCTTGCCGATCTGCCGCTGATCTTTGGTCACGTCCTGCGGCGCCACGCCGAAGGATTTGCCGTAGGCCAGCTTGTAGAGGTCGGGCCCGGCGCCCGCGTCGAAGTCGCGGAACGCCCTCAGCTTCCACTGCTCGCCCGCGAGCCATGCCTGGTCGCGCCCCTCGATGTTCGAGAGGTCGGCCACCACCAGCTTGCGCCCGCGCGGCGCCACGATCGTGCCGCGGATCGCGGAGCTGGCCAGCTCCATGACGTTGGCGTAGGTGAGGTCCGCGCACCGGGCCTTCATGGCCTCGATGCCCAGGTCGATGTCGTCCTGGTCCAACACGGGCCGCGGCAGGTTCTGCGGCTGGAAGAGCCGCCCGGCCCATCGCCGTGTGCGGCTCGCGCCCGAGAACTGCAGGGTGCCGCGCAGGCGGCCGTCGGCGCTGGTGCCCTTGGCGAGCGTCTTGTACTTCGCCGTGCTGGAGCTGCTGGCCTGCAGCCGGATGCCCAGCAGCTCGCGCAGCGCCGGCGGCAGGTCGGGATCTGCCATGCGCCGCTCCAGGGTGGCCTGCTGCGTGTCCGGCAGGTCGACGCCGTGCTCTTGCAGTACGAACGCGAGCAGCTTGTCCCGCTTCGTGGTGCTCTCCACCTGGCCCTCGGTGATGGCCTGGGTGCGCGCGGCGAGCGTCTTCTGCGCGGCCTCGACTGAGGCAATCGCCGCCTGCACCAGCTCGGTGTCGATGGCCACGCCGCGGTCGTTGATCTGCTGGTCCAGATGCCAGAGCGCCAGCTCGGCGCCTCGGTAGTTCCACACGGGCAGTCGGGCGTGCACCACGCGCATGGCCTCGATGTCGAGGGCCGCGTACTCGACGAAGCGCGCCCACTCGGCCGGGTGCGTCTCGCGCGTTGCGCGGCGCAACTTGCTCGTCTTCGGCCGGGGCTTGCAGAAGAGCTGGATCAGCTGCTTGCCGGCCTTGTCCTTGGCCTGGTCCACGGGCACCTGCAGCACCTCGCACAGCGCGCCCAGCGCGCCGGGCAGCCCGTGCACCAGCGCCTGCACCATGGTGTCGCGCCAGCGCTCGCGCGCCGGGCACAGCGGGGCGAGGGCGTGGCGCAGCACGGTGCGGTCGAAGTGGCTGTTGTGGGCCCACACTTCGTCGGCCTGCTCGATCGCCGCCACCAGGTCGTCCGGCGGCAACGGGTCGGCCGTGCAGTCCCACACGCGCACCGGGCCGTCGTCCACCGCCCAGGCGAAGAGCATCACCTCGGCGGCCGCGGCGTAGACGTGCGTGCCGTGGGTGATCGGCACTTCGCAATAGGTCTCGAGGTCGAGCCAGAGTTTCATGTCACGCCCTTTCGGTCTTGCGGGCCCGCTTGATCTGGTTCGCCCAGAAATCGCGCTCGCCACGCAACAGTTGGCCCACACTGGTGCTGGCGGGGAAGCCCTTGATCGTGCTGTTCAGGTTGGCCAGCTCGTCGCTGGCGGCAGCCATACCGTGCCGTTCCAGGGAGGCGCGGCCTTCCTTGATGCCCTCGACGTAGAACGTCGAAACGGTATCGATCACGCCGCAACCTCCAACACGCAGGCGGCGACGACCTCCTCAGGCAGGTGCAGCGCCTGCGCCGCAGCCTGCAGGGCGGCTTCTGGGTCGTTGTGAAGGGCCAGGGCGCGGTCGTAGGCGTCGCGCACCGCTTGGCGGGAAATAATGGTCATACTGGTGTGCTCCTGTGCTTTGACCGGCCCGCGCCCGGCGGGCCCGTCGAAACACCCTCGGGCCGCGGCCCGAGGTGCGGATCAGGCGAGGTCGTCGGCCGTGGCGCCGCTGCTCAGGTCTTCGAACTCGTCCTCGCTCGCGGCACCGCCACCGGTGAAGCTGTCACCGTCGCGGCTGAACTGCACGCCGCTCAGCGTGGCGTTGATGCGCTTGCCGAAGTTGTTGTCCTGGGCCCAGAGGTCCAGCACCACGTTCACGTAGCAGCCCGCGTAGGGCTTGCCGTCGGCGGCCGCCAGCGGCGTCTTGTCGGAGTCCAGCACCGTGGGCCGAACGGGGTTACGCGCGCTCACGAACAGGTTGCCCGGGAAGCCCTCGTAGCTCGCCTTCAGGTCGCCGTCGTGCAGGCACACCTTGTCGGCTGCGCGCAACTGCTTGAGCATCACCTCCGCCTTGGCGCCCCACTTCTCCTTGGCGCACGCCTCGATGGCGGTGTTGATGGTCTTCACCTGCGGATCGGCGGGGTCGATCAGCAGCGACGCGGAGAAGGCGGGCTTGCCTTCGCCGTTCACGGTCTTGGCCTCGAAGAGGGCGGGGAAGGCAAGGCGCACGTTGGTCAGCTTCAATTTCATGATGGTCTTTCAGTGGGTGAGGGGTCAAACGAGGTCGCTCACGGCCTCTTCCTGCGAGGGCTCGGTGGCGACGGTGTCGAAGTCATCGGCGACGGCGCTCAGCACCAGCGCCGGGCGCTTGTCGGTCTCGGGCGCCACGCTGGGCTTGCCCTCGGCCTGGGTGATCAGGGCGGCCACCTTCGGCCACTGGCGCGGCCCGATGAAGTTGCCCTTCGCCAGCTTCTCGGCTGTGGTGGGGCTGATCAGGCTGTAGTCGTACATCTGGTCGTGCTTCACGCGCATGGCCTTCAGCACGGCCTCGGCCTCCTCTTCGGAGGTCCAGCGGCGGTTGCCGCGCTTGCCTTGCACCAGCTTCCAGCCGGGCACCGGCACGCCGGCGAGCAGCCGCGTCTCGACCTCCCCGCGCACGGCCTTGCACCACATCTCGATCAGGTCCACGGCCGCCAGCGCGGCGCCCAACTGGTCGGCGGGCATGGTTTCGCGCTTCTGGGTCCAGGCTTCGGTGTGCGCGCGGTCGAAGGCCGTCAGGTCTTCGAAGTCCGCGCCGACCTCCTGCTGCACGCGCGCGGCGAGGGAGGGGCAGTTGGCTTTTGCCCGGCAGAACTTGCACTGCTTCTCGCCGGGCACGCGCGGGGCATCGGCGGCCCTGGTGTCCACCGCGGCGTTCCAGGCGGCCTGACCGAACTGCTCCAGCTCCGCCACCGGCTGCGCCCACTCGCTGACCGAGCCCAGCCGAGGCTGGTGGATCACCAGGCGCACGGCCCGAAAGTCACCCAGGGCGCAGAACTCGCGCAGCGCGGCGAGCGCGTAGATCTGCAGCTGCGGGTTGTCGTCGGCGTCCACCGGCACGCCGCGGCCGTACTTCAGATCCGCCACGATCAGCTCGCCGTCGGCGAGGATCACGGCGTCTGCCGTGCCGCGCGCGCCGGGCTCGCCGGTGATGTGCTCGATCGAGAGGCGCTGCTCCACCAGCAGCTCGCCGCCCGTGCTCTGCACCAGGGCGCGCACGTAGTCCACGTAGGCCTGAACGTGGGTGGCCATGTCCACGTCCACCGTGAAGACCCGCCCGTCGCGGCCCGCGTGGATCTTGAGCCCGATGCGGTCGGCGGCGGTGCCGCCCTCCACCAGGCACAGCGCCGCCAGCTCGTGGGCGGCCGTGCCCTCGTCGGCGAACTCGCTGCTCTTGTCCGGCAGGCCCTCGCACGCGGCGACGCTGCCGGGGCAGGCCATCCAGCGCGCGGCGCTGGAGGGCGAGAGGAGGGCGTGCGCGCTCATGCCAGGGCGCTTTCCGCCAGCACCGCCTTGGCGCCCTCGACGAACTCGCCGAACTGCTCGGGCTTCAGTCCCGGCCCGGAGGTGGCGCCGAACTTGCCCAGCAGCGCCAGCGTGGCGTCGCGGCCGCGCTCCTTGCCCAGCTGGATGATCAGCGGCTTGATGTCCTTGTCGTAGGTGAGCGGTGCGTCAGTCGCAGCAGTCGAGGCTGGCGCAGGGGCCGCCGCAGGTTCGGCAGCGGGGCTGGGTGCGCTGGCCGTCTTCTCGGGCGCAGCGGCCTCCGCCGCCGGCGCAGTACTCGGGCCAGCCGCAGCCGCGGGGGCTGCTGCAGACTTTGGGGCCTGCGCGGGCTCCTTGGCCGCGCTGCGGGTGGGCGCCGGCGCAGGCGTGGGTGCGGTGCCGCCGGCCAGGAAAGCGGTGAGGGCAGTGAGGGCGGCCGCGTCGGGGACGGTGATGGATACGGTTGCGGGAAACATGAGTGCTCCTATGCAGTTGCGTTTTCGGTGAGGGAGGAAAGGCGGGACAACACGTCGCGGACGTCGGTGGCGAGCGCGGCGAATTTCTTCGCCGTGTCGAGGCCCGCTTTCAGCGCCTCGGGGATTTCGTAGCCGGCGTCGGCCAGCACGCGCAGCAGCGCGGCGGAGTTCTCGGCGCCGTCGATCAGCGCCGCGCCCAATTGGGCGATGCCCAGGGCGCTGAGGTCGTGACCGATGGCGGCGTCGTAGAAGGCGTCCGGCTCGGCGCTGTCATCGAGCAGCGCCTCGATGCGCTTGAGCAGTTCCACCTCCAGCGGCGTGCTGGTCAGGTCGTGGATCTCGGTCCGCGCGATGCGCAGCACCTCGTCGTTGGAGAGCATGGCGAGGTGCATGGCTCACCCCGCGACGAGGACGACCGCCGAGGCGACGGCCAGCACTGCAGCGCCGGCGTACGCCGCGGCCGATTCGATGAATCCGGGCTGCGCGGCTTGCGTGAGGCGGTAAGCCGTGCACGGGCTGTTGCCCGCGCGCCGGAAGAGGCGGTAGAGACGGAAGGCGGTCATTCGTCGTTCTCCGCTTCGTACTCAACGAACGCGCCCGACGCATCGAGCGCGTACCACACGTCAGGCCGGATGCCATCCACTCCCACGATGGCTGCGCCCGCCTTGGTTATCGCGCCGTCGTCGTCGCGGTACACCAGGAAGAGGGCGTTGCCGTTGGCGCCCTTGGCGCGGCCTCCTGAGCCGCTCGCCATCGCGGCGCCCGCCACCCCGGTGCTGCTGGCCGCGCCCTGGTAGCCGGTGCTGCTGGCCGCGCCCTGGTAGCCGGTGCTGCTGGCCGCGCCGTAGTCGCCGGTGCTGCTGGCCGCGCCCTGGTAGCCGGTGCTGCTGGCCGCGCCCTGGTCGCCGGTGCTGCTGGCCGCGCCGTAGTCGCCGGTGCTGCTGGCCGCGCCGTAGTCGCCGGTGCTGCTGGCCGCGCCGCGGTAGCCGGTGCTGCTGGCCGCGCCCTGGTTGCCGGTGCTGCTGGCCGCGCCGTAGTCGCCGGTGCTGCTGGCCGCGCCCTGGTAGCCGGTGCTGCTGGCCGCGCCGCGGTAGCCGGTGCTGCTGGCCGCGCCCTGGTAGCCGGTGCTGCTGGCCGCGCCCTGGTAGCCGGTGCTGCTGGCCGCGCCCTGGTCGCCGGTGCTGCTGGCCGCGCCGTAGTCGCCGGTGCTGCTGGCCGCGCCGCGGTAGCCGGTGCTGCTGGCCGCGCCCTGGTAGCCGGTGCTGCTGGCCGCGCCCTGGTAGCCGGTGCTGCTGGCCGCGCCGCGGTTGCCGGTGCTGCTGGCCGCGCCGCGGTTGCCGGTGCTGCTGGCCGCGCCCTGGTAGCCGGTGCTGCTGGCCGCGCCCTGGTAGCCGGTGCTGCTGGCCGCGCCGTAGTCGCCGGTCGCCAGCTGAGGGGATGCCGGATCAACGGGATGGCACCGCTTGGTCACGTACTCCACTGCCGCCTTCACCAGCCCTGGGATTCCGATCTCGGCTTTGATCGTGATCTTCGAGCTGGCCACCTTGGTGTCCTCGTCATGCCGGCTGAGGGTGCCGAACTGCTCCACGACGGCGAAGCGATTGCCAGCCGGGGCGTAGTAGCCGAAGACGTTCAGAGGGTGCTCGCAGGCATGGAAGCCGCGGTGGCAGGCCCGGGTTTCGCCCTCGTGCTCGAAGGTCTCGCCTACCGCGTACTGAAAGCCGCGGCACTTCAGATCCTGGTCGAATCCCTTGTAACTGGTGATGGTCTCGTCGGCCATTGCGGCTCCTGATGTGAAAAAGCCCGCACGTGGCGGGCCGGGTGGGGTGTAGAAAGACCGCTGCCTTGGAGGGCGTGCCGGCGATGGCCGGCGCGGCGAGGAGGCGGCCCTGAGCAGGACGCCAGAAGAGAAGGCCGCGTGGTGCGCCCCAAGAAGAGAGGGAGGGGGAGGAGACGAGGCGCGCGGCTGGAAAACAGAAACGCCCTCGTCGGAGGGCGCTTGTGTTTTGCCCCTCGCGAGAGGGGCTTCACGGTTTCTGCTCTTGGCCCGTGCGCCTCATCTGGCATCGTGTGCCAGCCCTGAATTGCTCCCTTGCGGGCATCGCCTCAGTTCCGACCGTATTGCGGGCCGTTCGCCAACGCAACACATCGCTGTTCGCTCCGGCTCGCCGGGGGCGCATCGCTTTGTGTGCTGCGTTGGGATGAAGTATGCCGAAAAGAATATTCCAAAGCAAGCGAAAAAGAATATTCTTTGTGACCGATCGGTCAGTAAGGGCGGCGGTGTCGCTCGAGGGGCGCCCGTGCAGGTGTGGAGAAGGCTGCGCGGGCACGCCGGTGCCCGGCCTGTTCCGGCTTCAGTTGCAGGCGGGCCCACCCGCTTGCGCGAGGGCCTCGCGCAAGCGGTCGTACGCGCGGAGCGTATCGCGCACGTCGTCTAAGAACTCTTTCTGCCGCTTTTTCTCCACGGTGATGTATTTGGCATCGCCGGTGAATCGAGTAATGGTGGAATTAGCTAGCAGCAGATTTCTAAGAGCTTGTATGTCCGCTTCGCTTGCTAGCCACGTAGCCATCTCGTGGATATCACCTCCGTCGGCGTTTCTACGAACATCGTTGTGATCGAATTCGTGCTCCAATATGACATTACCATCGGCCATGTACGAGGCCTTGCGCAAAAAGAGCCAGTTCCCTTTTTGGTTAACCGTAGGTGCAATCAGTATTGAAGGTGCATGGCATTCCCTGGCTGCGAGATATATCTGCGTATAGGTATAGATATCGCCAATGTCGTTTAATCTTGACCAAGTGGGGGTCAAGTACTCCACTTTCTTGAATCCGTCGGTTTTTCCGAAGAAAAACAACCCGCACTTTTTGTCCTCGGTAGAGTCAAAACAAGCGCGGTATTCGGCAACCCCGTCTTCGTTTGTCTTTGGCTCTTTCATTTGAAAAGCAGACTTATACGCAGCCTTCCAATCTACGCTTGTAAAAGGGGGCTTTGCAGGAGCTGGGGTGCTCACTGCAGCTGAGCTGACTGCGGGTCCTTTTGCGGGCGTCGCTTCAGCCTCTGGTGTTTGCTTGCTACAGGCTCCCAACAGTAAGCATGCAACTGCTGCTATCCAAGTTTTCACTTTTCCCTCCTTTGTGCTGGTCTAAAAATCCCATCCGGCAAATTTTAATTTCCCAACAATTTTGTCGCCAGGTTCCAGTTTAATGTACGGTTTGGGCCAGTTTGGATTGATTGCGTGCAGATACAGTTCGCCGTCTACCTTGACGAGTTTTTTAAACGTGGCCTCGTCGTCCGCTACTCTCTTGGCTACCACAAAATCGCCCGGGTGCACGTCTTCTTCTGGCCGTATGTGCAAGCTAATGCCATCTGGAAAGTTTTCTCTCCCGCCCTCGGGGTTGGTCATGGAGGGGCCTTTAACTTTTAATATAAAACCGACCTGACCTAAATCTTTAGGGCTCGGCAACCAATCCTCTGCCTCTCCTGGCTGGAATGTGTCGCAAATGGCGGTCCAATCGCCCGCTTGCACTGCTGAAATCACCGGGTACAGCCTCCGTCCTCTCATTTCCGGGCCCACCACGATGTTGGGCAGATCGGACGGCGGATTGTGCCGCACCTCTTCAGTTTCAGCACCTTCGGGTTCGCCCCACGGGGGCGGTCCATCGCCGGTGTCGAGCCAGTCAGGGTCGCACTGATAGGCCCTGGCGAGTGCGAGCAGCCCTTGTGGGCGTTCGGTCTCGCCTCGCTCGATCTTAGAGATGTCGGATTGATTCACCCCGGAAGCTTTCGCGACCTGTGTCTGGGTGAGGTGTCTGTGCTTGCGAGCGGCTTTGGCGCGTCGGGCAAGGGTGTCCATAGGGCCGTAGTCCATGGTTCTATTTAAGCCCACTTGAATATTCTCTCGGAACTTGTCAGAATAGTCCCAAAGGAATACTCCCCATGGAAGCACGCGACTACCTCCACGCCATCCGGGCCTACGGTTTGACCCAAGCCCAGGTGTCCGAAAAAACGGGCATCCCCCAGCCCACCATCAGCAAGATCGAGCGCGGGGACGTGAGCGACGTGCTCTCTCGGAACTACCGCGCGCTGCAGACGCTGCACGCCGAGCTGACCGTGCCCGACCCCAAATGCACCCCCTCCGCCCAGGAGGTGAGCCATGGCTGACTGGACTACTACCACCGTCACGACCTGGGAGCCTGAGTGGATGCGCAGCACCACGCGGCAGCGGCTGGCTGCGTGCCGGGCCGCGCGCAGCAGCGGTGCTGATGCGGCCGGCGCGGTGCACCCGGGCGAGCGGATCGTGCCGCCGCCGATGCCGGATTTCCGGTATCCGGCCCGTACTGCCGCGAAGCGCGCCCCCTGGTGGTGGCCTTTCCCCCGAAGGCTTGCTTGAGCACCCCGGCCTGACCCCACCCCGCTCACCGCAACCCCCAGGCCGCGCACCGGATGTGCAGCTCGCCCGCCACCCAGAGCATGACGATGGCCGTCTCGACCTCCTGCAGCGACCGCTGCCGGCCCGCCATGGCGGGAACGAGGCTCGTGCGGCGGCTGGCGTGCTCGATGGTGACACCGGGGGCGTGTGGGGTGGGTTGTTCGTTTTCCATGCTGCGCATCGTCTCGCGCGGCACCTGTTCCCGCCACATCCAAATCTCGGCCTGGCGGATATCCAAACCTGAGGAATCCCGGATATGAACTCCCTCGATGCTCTCCGCCTGATGGTGGATTCCTACCCCGGCGGCCGCGAGGCCGTGGCCCTGCGCCGGGGCAAGTCGCCCGATGTGCTGCGCAAGGAACTGGCCGGCGCGCCCGGCTTCAAGCTGGGCGTGGTGGACGCCTGCGCCATCGCCACCATGTGCGCGGAGGTGGGCAGCGACCACGCCGACGCCTACGCCCAGGCCGTCGCCGCGCACTGCGGCACCAAGGTCGTGGCGCTGCCGCAGCCCGCCGACACCGGTGCGGACCTCGTGCAGCGCGCCTCGGCCATGGTCAAGGAGTCGGCCGACGTGATGAGCGCGGTGGCCGCCGCCATGGCCGACGGCAGCGTATCAGCCAACGACCTGCGCGAGGTGGAGCGCGAAGCGGCGGAGCTATCCGCGGCGATGCTCTCCGTGCTGCGCGCGGTGCGCGCAGCCCACCAGCAGGCACTGCGGGCGGCGCCATGATGGCAGACGCACCCCAAGAGCTGCGGCCGGCCTTCAACGGCGCCGCCATCCCTGACGAGCTGAAGGCCCAGCCGCGCTGGGCACCCTGGCGGGCGACCTTCAACGCCAAGCGCGGCAAGTTCGACAAGATCCCCCACCGGGCCGACGTGCCCGAATACCGCCTCTCGACGGCCAACCCGGATCGGTGGTTCACGTTCCGAGCGGCCGTCTCCACCTACGAGCGCGAGGCGCCTTCCTTCGCGGGTGTCGGGTACGTCATGACCCGGCCCCATGGCATCGTCGGCGTGGACCTGGACGACTGCGTGCACGACGGCCACGTGGCGGACTGGGCCCAGGAGATCGTCGACGCGCTCGCGAGCTACACGGAGGTGAGCCCGAGCGGCAAGGGCCTGCGCATCTTCGCGCGCGGCGAGGCCAGCGACTGGACGAACCACACCGTGGGCGTGGAGGTGTACGGGGGCGCGGAGCCGCGCTTCCTCACCCTCACCGGTCAGCACCTGCCGGGCGCACCTGCCGCCCTGGCGGCGGTCCCCGCCGGCGTGCTGGATGGCCTGCGCGCGCAGTACGGCCGCGACGCCGAGCGCACCGAAGCGCCGGCCGTGGAGATGCCCGAGCTGCTGGACGACTTCCTGTTGCCGGTCCTGGCCGACCTGGAGCTGCCCTATGCGGCCCGCGACTTCCTGCTGGAGGGCGACACCCGCGGCGACCGCTCGCGCGAGCTGCACGCGGCGGCCGTGGCGCTCTACCAGTGCGGCCTGCCGGACGACGAGGTGCTGAGCCTGCTGGCGACCAGCCCGCACGCCATGGAGGTGGCCCTCGACCACCGGCGCCAGGACCCGGACCGCGCGCTGCTGTACCTGTGGCGCGAGCACTGCATCAAGGCCAAGCCCAAAGGCGAGCTGCGCAGGACCGCCACGGCCGACGACTTCGACGACGTGTCGGGCGCCGAGGCCGCGGCCCCCGGCGCGGGCACGGCGCACGAGGCCATGGCGAAGCTGGGCCGGCAGAAGGGCCCGCGCTTCCAGGTGATCTCGGTGCCCCAGCTGCTCGAGCGCCCGCGCGCCTCCTGGTTGATCCGGAACGTCCTGCCGCGCGACGGCGTGGCGATGATCTACGGGGAATCGGGCTCGGGCAAATCCTTCTTCGTGCTCGACATGGTGGCGGCGGTCGCGCGCGGCATCGAGTGGCGCGGGCACAAGGTAGAGGCATCGCGCCCGGTGGTCTACGTCTGTGCGGAAGGCGAGGCGGACTTCCGGGACCGGGTGCAGGCCTACTGCGAGTTCAACGGGCTCGGTGACTTCCCCATTGGCGTGGTGCCGGATGCACCGAACCTGCTGCTGCGAGAGGACGTCAAGGACCTGATCGCGGCGATCCGAGCGTTCGGGCCGACCGCCGTCATTGTGGTGGACACGCTGGCCCAGACCACGCCCGGCGCCAACGAGAACAGCGGCGAGGACATGGGCCGGGCGCTGGCCCACTGCAAGGCGTTGCACCGCGCCACGGGCGCGCTGGTGCTGCTGGTGCACCACAGCGGCAAGGACACGAGCCGGGGCGCGCGCGGCTGGTCGGGGCTGCGGGCCGCTGTGGACGCCGAGATCGAGGTGGAGCGCTTCGGCTCCGGCAACTTCGACGACCCGCGGTGTGCCCGTGTCAGCAAGCTCAAGGGCGGGCGCGACGGAGCCGAGTTCGGCTTCCGCCTGAACCTGGTGGCCATCGGCGAGCACGACGACGGCGAGGTGATCAATTCCTGTGTGGTGGCGTACGAGACGCCGCAACCGCGGGCGCAACGGAAGGCAGCGCCCAAGGGCGCGAAAGAGCAGATCGTGATGGCGGCTGTGCAGTCTCTTCTGGACCTCGACGACTGCGTCACGCAAAGCGAAGTCATCGACGCCGCGGTCAACCAGATGGTCCCGCCCGAACGAGGCAAGCAGGACAACCGCAACCGCGACGCTCGGCGCGCATGGGACTCGCTCGTCGCGAAGAACGTTGTCGCCACGGATGGCGCTGGCAGGGTAGTTCTTCCATGAACGCGCAAGAAATTGCAGCTTTCCATCGTTCCATTCACTCCATTCAACGCTTGTGGAACGACGGCCAAGTTTCCATTCCATTCCACCACCCTAGAGGGGTGGATTGGAATGGAAAGGCCCTGGGCAGAAAGCCGTGAGTTAGCAAAAAGTTTCAGCAAAAGTTTTCAGTAATTTTCAACACGTTCAGGACGACAACATGACCAACCCCCGAACCATCGAAGAGGCCTACGCATCGGCCGCCAACACCGCCGACCTGCGGGTGCAGGCCGACCAAGTGGGCGACGCTGACCTGCTGATCGCGGCCGGCTGGTGCCAGTCCCGGCTGGGTGGTGCGCTGCTCCGGCTGCACAGCGAATGGGACGCGACTTCCCGGCCGCGCACGGCCACGGCTGCGGAGTTCCTGCGCCCGGGTGCTCAGGCATCGCCGGCCGAGCGCACCGCGGCACGTGCCGAGGCGACGGCCCAGGCGCACGCCCACAACCTGCACGAGACCGCGCTGCAGCTGGCCAGGTGCAAGAGCCTGCCGGCGGTGCGGGAGCAAGTGGTCCTGCTGGTGCGCGGATGGGGCGCGGAGGCCCCGGATCGGGCCGTGGCTGCGATTTTGCGGTGGTGGCTGGGGCCTACCTGCCCCGGGTGCTCCGGCCGCCGCTACGAGCCGATTGCGGGAACCGACCGGCTGTCGGCCAAGGCATGCCGGCAATGCAAGGGCACGGGCCATGCGCCCATCCCGCAGGGCGAGCTGGGCCGGCGCCTCGCCAACTACCTCGACGAGTGCGTGCACTCGGCGCGTGGCTCGATGGGCAAGCGCTTGCACCGCGGGCGCGGTTCGGTTTAAACTGCTGCCGTCGATAGCACAGGCTGCTCAGCCTGTCGCGCGGCGCCTCTTCGCTGGATGCCTGTCTCGCTTCGTGCTTTGCCGGGAACCCCATCGGAGAAGTGCGCCCAGAACATCCCAAGCCCGCACGGTTCGCCCTGCGGGCTTTTTCGTTTGCCACCACCGGGGCGCATCCACCACGCCTCTATCGCCGCCAGGGACGCCAAGCCCCAGGTGGTGGCACCTTCCACCTACCCTCCCGGCAGCCAGCGCCGGCCGCGCACGGGCGCGGGGGTTTCCACCGCAAGCTGTGGTGCTGGACAGCGGACGGCAGGCACCAGCGGGGCCAGACCAAGCCCCGTAGACCGATGAATGCCAAGACATGAGCCAGCGACCCAGAATCCCAGCCGCCGCCCAGCGCGTCCAGATGGCCCAGGCCACGAGGCTGCAGCAGGCGCCACGCATTGGGGCAACCCATCGGGATCGGGGGCGCGCACGGCAGGAGGCGCGGCTGCGCATCTGGTTGCGCGACGGGCCGCACTGCAAGGGCTGCGGGAAGCTGATCGACATCACGCCCGGCACGCCGGACCCGTTCGAGCTGGATCACACGGTGCCGCTCTGGCAGGGCGGCAAGGACGCCGACCACAACCGGCAGTGCCTGTGCCCTGACTGCCACGCGGCCAAGACGGCGCGCGAGGCGCAGGAGCGGGTGAGAGGCGGCCCGGGATGAGATCGCCCCGCCTGCGGGCCGCCAGGGGCCTCGCCGGGCCGCGCGCACGTGCCCCAAGAGCCGAAAGGGAGGGGGTGCCAAGAAGTCTGGAACCCTTTTTCCTGGATACCGCACGGTTCCACACGCGCAGAAAAAATCCCCTGCGTATGAATTCCGGAGGGGCGGAAATCAAAGAATTCAAAGGAGGCTGCCATGCCCAGAGGTGGTGCGCGGCCTGGTGCGGGCCGCCCGAAGAAATCCGCACCCGCTGACGCGCCGAAGCCGGCGGCACCGAGCAAGAAGCGGCCGCCCGCCAAGAAGGCCGAGGCGCCGCCGCTCGATGCGGACGGGTACAAGACCGATCCGAACTGGCCTTTCGGGCAGGAGCGACCGCCCGAGCCGCCGGCCGAGGAAGACCTGAGCGCGCTCACGCCGCTGGACTTCCTCCTGCAGGTCATGCGCGACAAGCGTCAGGATGACCGCACGCGCATGCAGGCGGCCCAGCTCGCCGCGCCCTACGTGCACGCCAAGAAGGGCGAGGCGGGCAAGAAGGAAGAGAAGCAGGACGCCGCCAAGAAGGTGGCCAGCCGCTTCACCGCGGGCGCGCCGCCGCCGAAGCTGGCCGCCGCTGGCGGGAAGAGGGTGTAGCGAATGGAATGGACGACCGCCTGCGAGGACTGGGAGGCGCGGCTGGTGGAGCGGCGGTCGATCATTCCGCCGCCCATCTACCGCGAAGAGGCGGACCGCGCGCTCGCCATCTTCAAGGAGCTGCGGGTGGTCGACCTGCCGGGCAAGCCCACCTTCGGGGAATGCTCGGAGGAGTGGGTGTTCGACTTCGTGGCCGCCATTTTCGGCGCCTACGACGCCGAGACCGGGCAGCAGAAGATCCGCGAGTTCGGGCTGCTGATCAGCAAGAAGAACACGAAATCGACCATCGCCGCGGGCATCATGCTCACGGCGCTGATCCTGTGTTGGCGGGAGGACGAGGAGCACCTGATCCTGGCCCCCACGAAGGAGGTGGCAGACAACAGCTTCAAGCCAGCGGCCGGCATGATCCGGGCCGACGAGGAGTTGTCCGCACTGTTCCATGTCCAGGGCCACGTCCGCACGATCACGCACCGCGTGAACGGCAACAGCCTGAAGGTGGTGGCCGCCGACACCGACACGGTCTCGGGGAAGAAGTCGGGCAAGGTGCTGGTGGACGAGCTGTGGTTGTTCGGCAAGCGCGCGAACGCCGAAGCGATGTTCCTGGAAGCCCTGGGCGGCCAGGTGTCGCGCGACGAGGGGTGGGTGATCTACCTCACGACGCAGAGCGACGAGCCGCCAGCCGGCGTGTTCAAGGAGAAGCTGAACTACTGGCGCAGCGTGCGCGACGGCATCGTCACGGACCGGAAGACGTTGGGCGTGCTGTTCGAATTCCCGCAGCACATGATCGACTCGCAGGCATACCTGCAGCGCGAAAACTTCTACATCACGAACCCGAACATCGGGCACTCGGTCTCGGCGGAGTGGCTGGAAGACCAGCTGCGGCTGTTCCGGGCCCGCACCGACGGAGCATTCCAGCAGTTCCTCGCGAAGCACCTGAACATCGAGATCGGGCTGAATCTGCGCAGCGACCGCTGGCTGGGCGCCGACTTCTGGCTGGCAGCGGCCGTGCCGGTGTTCTCGCTCGAAGAGCTGCTGCAGCGCTCGGAGGTAGTAACGGTAGGCATCGACGGCGGCGGCCTGGACGACATGCTCGGGCTGGCTGTGGTCGGCCGCGAGATCGACACGGGCCGGTGGCTGGTCTGGGCTCGGGCGTGGCTGCACCCGATCGCGCTGGAGCGCCGGAAGTCCGAGGAGGCCAGATACCGCGACTTCGCCGCGGCTGGCGACCTGGTGCTGGTGCAGCGAGTGGGCGAGGACATCGCCGACGTGGTGCGCATCGTCAGCCAGGTCGCGGACGCCGGCCTGCTGGACAAGGTGGGCGTGGACCGCGCCGGCCTGGGCGGCATCTACGACGCGTTGGTGGGCACGAAGGAAGAGCCCGGCCCAGTGAAAGCCGATGACGTGGTTGGCATCCCGCAAGGCTGGCAGCTGCAAGGGGCAATCAAGACGGCGGAAAGGCACCTGGCCGCGCAACGGATGGTGCACGCCGGCAGCGCGCTCATGGCGTGGTGCGTAGGCAATGCGAAGGTGGTGCAGGTGGGCAACGCCATCTCGATCACCAAGCAGGCCAGCGGGCTCGCGAAGATCGACCCGCTCATGGCAGTTTTCGATGCCGTCTACCTGATGGCGCTCAACCCGAAGGCGAAAGGCCGCTCCGTGTACGAGGAGCGGGGCTTCCGCTACCTGTAAGGACCAGCATGGGCTTTTTTGACTTTCTCCGCCGGGGCGCCTCGGCGGAGGCGCAGTCGCGCCCGCGCGCGGAGGCGACGAGCACCATTACCTTCACGGGCCTGGACGATCCCGCCTTGCTCGAGTTCATTCGTAGCGGCCAGCAGGGCGAGGCTAACCGCATGCTGCGCAATACCGCAGCGCTGCGCAGCCTGTCCCTCCTGGCCAATGGCCTGGGCATGCTTCCGGTGAATCTCCTGATCGCCGGCAGCGAGAAGCGGGTGGCCGCGGACCATCCGGGCCAGAAGCTACTGCGACTGAAGCCGAACCCCTGGCAAACGCCGATGGAGTTCAAGAGCCAGATGCAGTTGCTTCTGGTGACGGAAGGCAACGCCTACGCACGGATCATCCGTGCCGCGGGGCGGCCGATCCACCTGATCCCTTTCGAGAAAGGGAAGGTGGATGCGAAGCTCGGCGCCAACTACCGCATGCAGTACCGCTGCCAGACGGAGAACGGCGGGCAGATCACGCTGGACCAGGAAGAGGTCCTGCACCTGCGCGACCTGTCGCTGGATGGCGTCACGGGGCTATCTCGGCGCAAGCTTTCGGAGGAAGTCTTCGCGCTCGCTCAGGGTGCCCAGCGCGCCGCAGCCCGGGTGTTCGAGAAGGGCGTGATGGCGGGCGGAGCGATCGAGGTCGCTGATGCGCTGTCCGACAAGGCCTACGAGCGCATGCGCGCATCCCTCGACAACGACCACGCAGGCGCGGACAACGCGGGCAAATGGATGCTGCTGGAGGAGGGGGCCAAGGCTTCGAAGTGGTCCTCCACCGGGCGCGACGCCCAGCACGTCGAGAACCGCAACCACCAGATCGAGGAGGTGGCCCGGCTATACGGCGTGCCGCGACCGCTGCTCATGATGGATGACACGAGCTGGGGCTCGGGGATCGAGCAGTTGGGCATCTTCTTCGTGCAGTTCACCCTCGCGCCCTGGTTCCGGGCGTGGGAAGAAGCGCTCGCCCGATCGCTCCTGGCGGACAGCGATCTGGGGCGCATGCAGTTCAAGTTCAACGAGCGGGCACTGCTGCGCGGCACCTTGAAAGACCAGGCCGACTATTTCGCCAAGGCGCTCGGCGCCGGCGGCCACCAGCCCTGGCACACCGCCAACGAGATCCGCGATCTGGCCGACTACCCGGCCGACAAGAACGCCAAGTTCGACACCCTGGGCGATCCCTCGGGGAAGAAAGCACCCAATGACCCTGAAAAAGCTCCCTGAACTGCAGGCGTCCGGGCGCGGGCGAATCCAGTCCTATGTGTCGCCCAACGCGCTCGCTCGGTGGTCGCCCACGATCCAAGCCGCCGCGGGCGATTCGCCGGACAACACCATCAGCATCCTCGACGTGATCGGGGAGGATTGGTGGACCGGCGAGGGCGTGACCTCCAACCGCATTGCCGGGGCGCTGCGCGCTATTGGAGAGCGGGACGTCACCGTGAACCTCAACAGCCCAGGTGGTGACATGTTCGAGGGAACGGCCATCTACAACCTGCTGCGCGAGCACAAGGGAAAAGTCACGATCAACGTGTTGGGCCTCGCGGCTTCGGCGGCGTCCATCATCGCCATGGCAGGCGACGAAATCCGCATCGGCCGGCCTTCGTTCCTGATGATCCACAACTGCTGGTGCTTGGCCGCCGGCAACCGCCACGACTTCGCCGTACTGGCGGAGGACATGGCGCCCTTCGATGCCGCGATGGCCGACGTGTACCAGTCTCGCACGGGCATCGACCTGAAGCGCATCGAGTCGCTGATGGACCGGGAGAGCTGGATCGGCGGCTCGGCTGCAGTCGCAGAAGGCTGGGCCGATGGCCTGCTCGGCGAGAAAGATATCAAGGACGACGGGGGCGGCACCCAAGCCCATTCTGTTCGTCGCATTGAAGCGGCGCTGCGCTCCAGCGGCATGCCGCGCAGCGAGGCCCAGCGTCTCCTGTCCGACTTCAAGTCCAGCCTGAGCGACTCGGCTGGCAGCCCTGGCCGCCTGAGTGATTCGGCAGCACCCACCGTGGCGCCTGGCGCGCTGCAGAACCTCCTCCTCGCCATGAAAGGCTGAAAATGACTGACGTAAACAAGACCATCGAAGATCTGGGCAAGGCTTTCGAAGCCTTCAAGGCAACGCACACGCAGGAGCTCAAAGCCCTGAAGCAGAGCCATGGCACCGCCGATTACCAGGCCAAGATCGACAAGATCAATGCCGACATCGACCGCCACCAGAAGGAGATCGAAGACGCACACACCAAGCTGGCCGCCAGCCAGCAGGGCACGCCGAACACCGGCCCGGTGGACAAGGAGTACAGCGCTGCGTTCCGCGCGCACTTCACGAAGGGCGATGTTCAGGCGGCCCTGAACAAGGGCTCTGCCACCGAGGGCGGCTACCTGGCGCCGGTCGAATGGGACCGCTCCATCACCAGCCGCCTGGTGGAGGTGTCTCCGATCCGCTCGATCGCGAACGTGCAGAGCATTTCCACCGCGGGCTACACGAAGCTGTTCAACAACCTGGGCACCACGTCCGGATGGGTCGGTGAGACCTCGCCGCGGCCGCAGACGAACACGCCGACGTTCAGCCCGATGACTTACAAGCCGGGCGAGCTGTACGCCAATCCGGCGGCCACGCAGCAACTGCTGGACGACGCCGAGGTCGATCTCGAGGCGTGGCTGGCCGGCGAGGTGGAAACCGAGTTCGCCTACCAGGAAGGCATCGCATTCCTCACGGGCTCCGGCGCGAACGACCGCCCGAACGGTCTGCTCACGTACGTCACCGGCGGCGCGAACGCGGCGGCGCACCCCTGGGGCGACATCAAGACGGTGGGCTCCGGCGCCGTGGGCGCGGTGACCGCGGATGCGCTGATCGATCTGATCTACGCGCTGCCCGAGGAGTACACGGGCAATGCGCGGTTCGTGATCAACCGCACGAGCCAGGGCACGATCCGCAAGCTGAAGGACGGCCAGGGCAACTACCTCTGGCAGCCCAGCTACGTGGCGGGCCAGCCGGCAACGATCGCGGGCTACCCCGTCACCACGGTGGCCGGCATGCCCAACATCGCCGCCAACTCGATCCCCGCACTGTTCGGCGACTTCAAGCGCGGCTACCAGATCATCGACCGCACCGGTGTACGCGTCCTGCGCGATCCCTACACGAACAAGCCGTTCGTGCAGTTCTACACGACGAAGCGTGTGGGCGGCGGCCTGCTGAACCCTGACGTGATCAAGGCGCTCAAGGTCGCCGCAGCCTGATAGCCCGGGCGGGCTCCGGCCCGCCCACAGGAGAACACCATGAAAGCGACCAAGCAATTCCAGGGCGTGCCCAGCGGCGAGTTCCACCCGGTGACGTACGAAGTCGGCGACGACGTGCCGCCCGAGCTGCACGCCACCGCTCGCCACTTCGCCGGCGACACGGACGACGCAACCGGAGACGGAAAGCTGACCGTGGAGGAGATCCGCACAACTCTGACGGCCAAGGGCATCGATTTCGATCCGAAGGCCAAGAAGGCCGACCTGCTCGCGCTGCTGCCGAAGGATTGAGCATGCCGCTTGTGTCTCAGGATCAGGCGCTCGCTCATCTGCGAGCCGAGGCAGGCGACGAGGACACGCTCATTGCGCTCTACCTTGGCGCGGCCGAGCAATCGGTGCTGGACTATCTCAACCGCCAAGTGTTCGCGAGCGCCGAGGCGCTGGCCGCCGCCGTGACGGCCGGCACCGCGGGTGACCACCCGATGGTGTCGAACAAGGCAGTTGAGGCCGCCATCCTGATGACGCTCGGGCACCTCTACGCAAACCGCGAGCAGGTGGTGGTGGGCGCAGCCGCGGCGGAGATGCCATTCGGTCCGCGCGCGCTCCTCCGCCCGCACCGCATCTTTCCGGGGTTCTGACCATGCGAGCAGGAGACCTGAACCGCCGCATCACCATCCAGCGCCGCGGCGAGGCGACCGACACCTGGGGCTCTCCGGTGCCGGGCGCCGAGAACTGGGTGGAGGTCGGCAAGGCGTGGGCCCGCATCAAGACGCTGTCCGGTCTGGGCGTCATCAAGGCGGACGCGCAGGCGTCCACCGTCAAGGCGTCCATCCGCGTGCGCTGGCGCACCGACCTGACCGCCGGCATGCGCGTGCTTTACGGCGGCACGGTGTACGACGTGCAGGCGGTGCTGCCCGATGAGGCGGGCCGCGAGCATGTTGACCTGGTCTGCGAGGTCGGCCGATGAGCTTCACGATCGATGCCGATACCGCCGGGCTGGAGAGCTACCTGGACGAACTGGGTGACGAAGCCGAGGCCGCCGTCCGGCCCGCCGCGCAGGCGGGTGCCCAGGTGCTCTACGAGCAGGTCCAGCGCAACGTCGCGGGCCTGGGGCGCCGGACAGGAAAGCTGGCGGGCTCGATCTACCAGGCGTATAGCGCCAGCAAGTCCGGCGACGGCAAGGCCGCCTACGACATCTCGTGGAACCACCGCAAGGCGCCCCACGGACACCTTGTCGAGTATGGCTACCTGCAGCGGTACGTGTACCGCCCGGACGGCATGGGCCCGGTGGTGCGCCCAGGCATGGACGGCAAGCCGCGGCCCGGCCGGCGCGCCACGCGCGAGCAGAAGGACGCCTACTACCTGACGCTGCCTGCGCCGCGGATCGTGCCCGGCAAAGCGTTCGTGCGCGGCGCGGCGTCGGCCATGGACGCGGCCTACAAGGCCGCTGAGGCGGAGATGCGGCGCCGCGTCGCGCAGAAGGGGGGAGCATGAGCCTGGAAGAAGACCTGGTCGCGGCCCTGCGCACGCAGTGCCCGCGCGTGTTCCCGATGACCGCGCCCTACGACACGCCCACGCCCTACGTGGTGTGGCAGCACGTTGGTGGGGAGCCGATCCGCTTCTTGGACAACTCGGCGCCGCCGACGCGCCACGCTGACATCCAGATCACAGCCTGGACCACCACGCCGAAGGCGGCACTGGACCTCCTGCGCGGTATTGAGGACACGCTGTGCGCCTCCACTGCGCTGCAGGCCTCGCCGCGGGCCGAGCCCACGTCGGCCTACGACGACGGCGACGAGCTGATCGGCGCGCTGCAGACCTTCAGCGTCTGGGGCGCGCGCACCTGATTTCCGGCCTCTGGCCATCCGCCCGCGAGGGCACATCTCCAACGCCCGCACCGCGGGCTTTTTGCATTGAAAGGCCCAACATGGCTGTCTCTCTCCCCGACGGTGCGACCGTCGCCATCGCAACCGCCTACGGCACCGCCAAGGCGATCAGCGCGATTTCCAACGCGGCGCCCGGCATCGCCACCAGCGCGGCCCACGGCCTGGCAAACGGCGCGTTCCTGGAGCTGAAGTCCGGCTGGCAGAAGATCAGCGAGCGCATCTTCAAGGCTGGCGACGTGGCCACCAACGCTCTGTCGCTGCTCGGCACCGATACCACCGACGTGAACCGCTTCCCTGCGGGCTCCTCGGGCGGCTCGATGCGCGAGATCCTGGCCTGGACGCAGATCCCGCAGATCCTGGAATTCACCACCAACGGCGGCGACCAGCAGTTCGCGAACTTCTCGTTCCTGGAAGAGGACTACGAGCGCCAGCTGCCCACGGTGACGGCCGCGCAGTCCATCCAGATCGGCATCGGCGACGACCCCACGCTGCCCGGCTACCAGGCGCTCAAGGCCGCTGGCGAGGCCCGTGCGATCCGCGCCATCAAGATCACGCTGCCCAACGGCTCGGTGATCCTCTACAACGGCTACGTGTCGTTCAACGAGACGCCCACCCTGACCAAGGGCCAGGTCATGCAGGTGCGCGCCACCATTTCGCTGCAGGGCCGCCCGGTGCGCTACACCGCCACCTGACCTTTCCGCGTCTGCCACGGGGCCCTTCGGGGCCCTTTTTCATGCCCCGCCGACCGTATGCGGCGAGGGTCTTTTTCACCTCTCCGATAGCACAACACCATGGCAAAAATCGTTCTGGGCAAGCGCCCCGAGACCTTCAAGAAGACCGTGACCATCCCCATGCTCGACGGCACCAAGGGCACCATCGAATGCACGTTCCGTTACCGGACGCGCAAGGAATTCGGCGCGCTGGTGGACGGCATCCGGGCCGACGCCGAGAAGCTGGGCGCCCAGGCCACCAGCGAGGCCGCCCCCGTGGAAGAAGGCGCGCCCGCGAAGGCGTGGAGCATGCGCGACCACTTCGAAAAGCTGGTGGGCACCAACGCCGACTACTTCCTCCGGATCCTGGACGGCTGGAATCTCGATGTGCCCCTGAACGCCGAATCCCTGCAGCAGCTCTCCGACGAGCTGCCCGCCGCGAGCGAGGCGATCATCGACGCCTACCGGGTCGCCATCACCGAAGGCCGCCTGGGAAACTGAAGGCGCTGGCCACGGCGCTCTACACGAGCCCGCCGACGGCCGAGGAGCTGGCGTTCTGGGGTCTCACGCCCGACGACTACGGGCACGAGGAGGTGTGGGTGTGGCCTGAGAACGCCGACGCGTTCTTCCTGTTCCGCGACCTGGCCACCCAGTGGCGCGTCGCCATGGGCGGACCCACCGGTCTCGACCACAACGTGCTGCTGCTGCGTCTGGATCGCATGCGCCTGCCGGACGACGATCGCGACCAGCTCGACGCCGACGTGCGCGTGATGGAACTGGCCGCGCTCGAGCAGATGAACGAAGAGCGGGAGAAGCGCGAGCGAACGTCCCGCGGTTCCTGACATCGGCCCTGCGGGGCCATCAACACCTGGCCCTGCGGATCCCCGCAGGGCCTTCGCATTTCTGGACGCGCCATGGCCAACGAAGAACGGAAAGCACAGCTCAGCTTCGGGGTGGATGCCTCGGGGGTGAAGCAGGGCGTGGCCGAGATCAAGCGCGACGTGCGCGAGATGGCGCAGGACGTGCAGCAGTCCGGCCAGCAGGCAGCCAAAGGCATCCAAGCCATCGGAGACGGTGCGCCCGCCGCGGCCCAGAAGATGGACGGCGCCACCAAGTCCATCGTGAGCAGCATAGAGCGCGCCACGGCTGCGATGCAGGCCGGCGAAAAGGGCAGCGCGTCGTACTTCGAGGCCTTGGCCAAGCAGCGCGGCGCGAACGCAGACGTGCTCAAGCCCTACATCGAGCAGCTGCGCCAGGCCGAGGAAGCGCAACGCGTCGCGTCCGGGTCGCTGGGCAAGATGGGCGTGTCCGCGGCGCAGACGGCTGCGGCGCTGCGCGGCGTGCCGGCGCAGTTCACCGACATCATCGTGTCGTTGCAGGGCGGGCAGGCGCCGCTCACCGTCTTCCTGCAGCAGGGCGGCCAGCTGAAGGACATGTTCGGCGGCGCTGGAAACGCTGCGCGCGCGCTGGGCGGCTACGTGCTGGGCCTGGTGAACCCGCTCAACGTTGCCGCTGCGGCCGCGGGCGTGCTCGCGCTCGCATACCACGAGGGCAGCAAGGAGGCGCAGGGCTACAGCAATGCGCTCATACTGACGGGCAATGCCGCCGGCACAACCTCCGGCCAACTCAAGGCTTACGCCCAGGACATCAGCGGCGTGGTGGGCACCCAGGGCAAGGCCGCCGAATCCCTGACCGCCCTTGCGGGCACGGGCAAGGTGGTGGGCGACGTGCTGCGCGACGCCGGGCTCGCAGCGGTGCAGTACGAGCGCGCCACCGGCCAGGCCGTGAGCAAGACCGCCGACCAGTTCGCCGACCTGCGCAACGAGCCGTTGGCCGGCGTGCTCAAGCTCAACGACGGGATGAACTTCCTGACGGAGAGCACCTACCGCCAGATCAAGAGCCTGGAGGACCAGGGCCGCACGACGGACGCCGCGCGCGTGGCTCAGGAGGCATACGCGACAGCGCTTACCGGCCGCTCCGCCGAGATCGAGCGGAATTTGGGATCGATCGAGCGTGCATGGCTGGCGATCAAGGACGCCGCAAAGGGCGGGTGGGATGCGATCCTGAATCTGGGCCGTCCCACCACCAACGCTGACCAGTTGGAACGTGCACGCGCGGAGCTCGATTCTCGTATGCAGCGCGGCCCGCTGAACGAGCAGGTGCGAGGCAACTGGGAAAAGGGCAACGAGCAACTGCGTCAGCAGATTGCGTTGCTCGGCGAGCAAGAGCGGATGATGAAGCGGGGCGCTGCCGCGGAGGCCGAACGCGTCGCGAATCGGCAGGCGTACTACGAGTGGGAGAAGCAAGGGGACGCCTTCCAATCGAAGGCGGCGAAGCGCCAGGCCGAGGTCAACAAGGCCGAGGTGGAGGGCCGCGCGCTGGTGGCCGCGGGCCTTATCACCGAGGCCGACCTGCGCGAGCGCATCTCCGACATCAACGAAAAGTACAAGGAGAAATCCGCCGCGGCCGGCCAGTCCGAGGTCGCCACCATCCGCGCCAAGATCAAGGAGGAAGAGGCGTACATCGCCCGCCTGCGCGACCGCGGCGCCGAGGCGAGCAAGCTGACCGAGGGCGAGCGCCTGGTGGCCAAGCTGCAGGAGGAGCTGACCGGCAAGCTGGACGCGCGCACGCGCTCGGCGAAGCAGCTGGCGCTGGCAGAAGCCCAGCGCCTCGCGACCGTGCAGGCGCAGCGTGTGGAGGAAGAACGCTCGATCAAGAGCCAGGAGCAGGCGGAGGCCGCCTATCGCAAATTCCTCGACTCGATCTACAAGGGCGCGGACGCCACGCGCAAGCAGGCCGAAGCGCAGGAGGCGGCGAACGAGTCGTTCGGGAAGTCCAAGACGGCGATCGCCGAAATGAATCTTGAGCAGGCGAAGCTGTCGCGCGACATGGCGAAGGACGCCGGCCCCTGGACGCCCGAGTACCTAGCGGCCATGGACGCCGCGATCGATGCGCAGGAACGCTGGGTGCGCGCG
>NZ_JAUZUQ010000025.1:0-56114 GCF_031844105.1 Acidovorax sp. PRC11
GTCGTAGCGTTGGCGGGCGAGAGCATTCTGGGGAAACCAAGACTACGATACCTTCACAATTTTGATATTCTTAAGATTAAGAACTAGCACGATTGTTCCAAAGTTGTAGCTGCCGCTAAAGGATTGCACGCCACCGTCTACCTCGGAAGTTCGCGCTAACGGGTTGAGTAGTACATCGACACCAATTTTCCGCAAAATGTCTAATAGGGCATTCTTTTGCTTCGAGTCTCCGGGATCGATTCCGGCACACGATTTTTCGGTTACGTAATGGAGCCAGTGCATTTTTTCTATCTTTTTCAGTATTTTCGTGCGACGATTGGGAAATAGCCTGGATTTAGGCGCATACAGGGAAAGGAATTTTTCTTCGGCAGAGCGAGGGAGTCTTTTGTCGAGTGTGTTTGCGACAACTGGGTCATTTATTAGTTCGCATTCATAAACATATCCAGTGCCTCCGTTCTTATGAGCGCAAGTTAATTTGGCGAATTCTCTAGCCCCACGCTCATATTCTGCAAACCAAATACCTTTTATCGGTGACTGCATTTCTCCGGTGCTCGTTGGCCTTCCGGGCTCCGGAATAATGAAGCCTTTTTCCAGAAGATTTGAGAGAGTCGTGCCGTGATAGATGCGCTTAGTGAGGATCTCTTCTGTTATTGATTCGCACTCTGTATCACCTGCAGCATGACAGCCAACAGAGTCTTCGTTGTTTTCTTGCTGAGCGTTGATATATTTAAGAATGTGGTCTTTGTCTTCTGGGTTCTCAGACATCCAAATTTCGTCTTGTTCATTATTCGGCCATGAGTCTCCTGTATTCACGCAATCTTTTTCTATTGCGGCGGATTTTTTCCAGAACTTTAAAAAATTTTTCATAGGTATTATCACTGTGCTAATGCGAGCGTGCAGAATTTATCGTCTTTTCCTATACCAATCGCAGGCCGTGAGTAGACTCCTGTAGATGCGATAGATGAATGAATGCTGAGCATCGGTAGTAGTTAGCATTTCTGAGTTGAAGGCCGGTAGCCAACCTGCAGCCGTCGCTCAACTTCTGCGGTGGCTGACTTCAACTGGCTGGCAGGACTCCTTGCGCGAGAGACACCCTTATAAGGCTGAACTGCCATCGTCGCGGGCGCCTCGCATATGTATCACTAGGGGCGCTCGCGTTTCATTGCCAGGGTTTAGGGTCGAAGCGTCCAAACGACGCTTGCCCCTCATCGCTAGTGCGGCAGTGCGGCAGGGTACTCGAAACCCCCCGCACAGATCCTCGCCGAGGCTTGGCACATCGCTACGATGTCCGTCATCGGCAAGAAGCGGATCTCGACGAACGGCGGCGGTGCGGCCTCCTTGCGAGCGCGCTTGAAAGCGGCTAAGAGCAAAATTTACGACTTTGATGGACAGCTTGCGTCAGCGTCGATCACAACGGCCGGACATACATGGATGACGACTAAAGTATTTTGGTCGTCGGGCTAGGATCGGGTCCTCTGAGCCGGGTAAAAAGGCATGCGAAATTTTTTAGGCTGGCCCTCGAAGCTGGACCACGTGATAGTTGAGCTGCAGCCCGGTGCAGCTGCCCTCGATCATTACCGGCCTTGCCCAGCCGAGGAGAAATTCCATGAAAAAACCATCCAAGCCTTCGTCTGCCAAGGCATTGGCCGAGAACGGTAAGCCCCTCCACGGCACGGCCGCACAACTGCGCCTTACCAGCCTCGCGGGCGGCTGGGACAAGCATCAGAGGGAACTCATGACCAGTGCAGCCACGGAGGCTGTAAACCAGCTTTGGCTCAAAGTTGTGACCGACTACACGCTTGTCCCCTACCACGAGACCCCAGCCCAGGGGCAGGGATCCCATTCAGGCACAACACAACCGCGCACCTGCGAAATTCCCGATTCTGCCAACTTCACGTCTTCAAATTCCTCCCATGGCCACCACTAAAATCCAAACGCCCGAAGTGCCTCAGAGGGACGCTAACCAAACCAGGCCCAATTTGGTGCCTTCCATTTTCTTGGAAATGGCCGGGAAACATGTGGGAGTTAATGTCTTCTCCGAAGCCTTCGTGTGGAATTCAAAGTTCAGCATGGGTCGCTTCGGAGCCGTCCTGGGAGGCGGAGCAAAAGAACGACAAACTCTGCTTGAAGCGGTCGTGCTCGGTCCCTTGACCTCGGAGCAGCGCTCGGTGATCTTTCCGACAGCATTTCACCCAGGCAGCGATCAGCGCCTGGAGCGCGACCAATGTACCTATCAGGCCATCGCCGACGCGGTGGCGCGTACCTGCAAATTCTCCGACGGAGCCGTCGACGAAAAGTTTGTAAAGCAGACCGCCAATGCCCTGTCCGAACTCACAGGCTCCCCTGTCGCACAGCATCGAGCCGCCGATCCGATGAGGTTTACCCGAACGGTCTGGCTCTTCTCTTACCTCAAAAAGATGCGCGGCCCTGGCATCGTTGGAATGCTCAAGCCACCCGGAACCGGAGCGAAGCCCTCGCTGGAAATCACCAACCCCTATCCTCTGGGCACACAAAATGAGAAACGCGCACAATTCGCCGACGTGGTAACCTATCTCTCTTTGCAGCTCCCGGATGATATGCGCGAGCGGATCGACAGCTGCTTACCGCTCCTGATGCCTGCCATGGAGCGGTTCATCGAAGCGATCAAACGAGCGGCGCGTTCGCGGACTGAGGGGCAGCAGGATCGCGGTGCCGTGATGCAAGACCGCCTGCAGCTCGCAAAGCTCTACTACCAAAAGCAACTGGACGAATTGCGAACTCTGGCAGATCAGAGCGTCAAGCCATTCGATGAGACCCTTTATATCCATGCCAGGACGCTGGAACTGAGGCACTACGCTGAATTCAGAACCATCTTGAAGAGAATGCCCGCCCAGCGACCTGAGCTTGCACAGTTCTGGGTGCGCGGACTTATGGAAGCCCCACCGCAACGCATGGACGCCATTGACGCTGAATACTCAGTGGAGAGCTACAGGAGCGCTGCTCAGGCGCTCTTTAACCGGTCCGTAGATAAGAATGAGGTCCTGAAGGCTACCCAACTGGCACGGCATGTGCTGCGGCATCATTTGCCCCTCGTGAGGCAAGACCCCCTCGCATTGGAAAAACCGATTGAGTTCGCAACCATGTTCGCTGCAGTCATTTACTCGCTGAAGCTGGGCGAGGATCAGGCCGCGCACAATTACAACCCCCATGTCTATGGGCAGGGGCGGGTTCCAACCAGTCTTGTCTCGGCGATTAAGGGCAATCCCAATGATCGCCATGAAGAGTTTGAGCACATGATTGTTGACGCAGTCGATTGGTACAGGGCAAACCTGCTTTGCGGACTTGATATCTATCGAGAACTGCTGGAGATGCGTGATGTGGTTGAACAGGGCGTGGCGAAACTGTGTGCAACGAACGACTTGGTCGTGATGGAGAAGGCCCTAAGCCTAATGAACCAAGTGCCGTCTGTCGATACATGGGAGCACTGACTCTTCCACCGCTCAGTGACGGGGGAAGAGCGCCGGTTACCCAACTCCGGATGCAGCCGGCAGCTTTGAGGCGATGAGATCAGCACTATGGATGTCTGTTGCGGGTCGTAAACCGACTTTGCGTTGGCTAACTCGGGTGACCTCTTTGCAGGGAGGATCGATCGGTCGATGTATTATGTGTGGCTGTATTTCTCTAATAAATATGTCCAGGGCAGCGTCATCGTAGTATGCGCCAAAGCGGTGGATACAGAAATTTCTCCGAAATAATGAATATAAAACTTTATCATTTGCGTATTTTAAGACGGGTAGTACAATGCAAGACGAACTAAACGAGAGACCATCTATCGTTCGGCTGAAAAACACACTGGTAGGTAAGATACCATACACTCCTAATTCTGCTGAGAGTAAGATTTTTTTGCTCGGGCATGATATTGGCGATCTTCTTCACATCTATCACTTCTGGCGCCAACGTTTTTTGCATCCCGTGGTTAGGCGCTATCACGCCCCAAGGAGCGTTCGAAATGATCCTTTGTACGTCTGTAACAAAGCGAAGATTAATGCACTGAGGCACAAGATAGAAGTAGGTGAAGATTTATCTGCCTATCTATCGCGACGAGCGCATAATAATGCACTTGATATAAGGGGTTATCGGGAAAGCAAATCTTTCAACAGCAGCAGAGATCAGATGCTCATTTGTGAAGGCTTTTATCACCTCCACCTTGCACCACTACCAGACCGGACTAACGAAGTTCTCGTTGCACGGGTCGACGTAGAAGTCTTTGAAGTTGTTGGGGTATTCACGCACGAACTGTTTCTTAATGATCAAGTAAATCTTAAATATACAAAATACAACCAAGCAGTTGATAGATACCTTGCGCGAAGAATGCCGGAAGGAGGTTTTTACGTCGGTGGTGCAGGAGGAGGTTTGCAGAATTTAGCCGGTAGCTCATTTACGACTACTATGTGGCAGATCCATTGCAGGAAAATTCTTCAGCTCGTTGAAGCGTGGCCCGACGGCATTGATGGTTTCACTATCAAACTCTATGACCTGCTGTTTTCAGGCCGCAAGCTGCGCTATGTGGACCCAATATGGTTGGTGGTTGACGATGGGCGTCTTCTGATTCGTGATCGAAAAAACAAGCACGATTTTTGGATGGAGACCAGTGGGAAATGGCGAGGTGAACCTTACGCGTAGTGCCACGTGAAGCTGTGTAAGCAGCGTTCCGGCTATGGAGACGCTTAATGCACTTCTTGATGGTCGCAAGGTCCGAGGGCAGCGCTGGGCAGTGTCGATTGATCCCTTAACGATCTGAAGCACTTGGTGCGGATGCCAAAGATCGAGCGGATGGTGACGTCCTTGGTATCAGAACTTCGAGTTCGACCTTTCCCTTTTCGTCAGGAAGATTGACTATTAGGTGTAGCTCTCGATTGTTTATGGCTGTGCCACACGCTCTCCTAAGCTTGCTGGTCCCATTGCTCGGGTCCTGACGCGGTCATGGTCGCCGGTTCTCAAGTCGAATATTTTTCGACGCCATGGCAGGACGCCCGCGGGACAAACCTGCCATTAATACGTTGGACGGTGAGCCGCCAGCACGATCAAAAGCTCCCGAGCTTCATTCGGACGGACAGCTCCTCCGCACTCTCGCGGCGCTCGCCGTGACGGTGCACCAAGTAGGACTCGCTAGTGCGCGTCAGCGGCGCGCCATCTTCTGCCTATGCATGTCACGCCAGCCGATGAGCAGTAACGCGCGGAGGCACACAAGTTGAGTGAGGACGTGCAGAAGGCCACGGGCCACACACGGTAAAGCTGGCCTGGAGCACCCCAAAGCTGGCATCCAAGGCAGCTCTGAGCAGCAGTCCCCATGTGCGAAGAAAGGCCGCGCTGTCTCATCTAATTCGGCAGCGTCTCATCAATTTCAGAACCTGACACCGCCGCCGACCAGTGCCACCGCACTGCAGGTGTGGTGCGGCGCACTGGTAGGCCGGACGGCCCAGGCCTGCGGCGTGAACCGCCCGGCCAGGCTGGCCACGGCGGCGCTCTCCAGCGCCTCGTCCACCGACATCGCCGGCAGCAGGCCCGCGAAGCGGTGCGCGAGCATCGATTTGCCCGAGCCCGGCGGGCCCACCATGAGCAGCCCGTGCCCGCCCGCGGCGGCGATCTCCAGCGCGCGCCGGGCGGCGGCCTGGCCCTTCACGTCGGCGAGGTCATCGCCGTGCGCGGTGCCTGCCGGCGGCACGCCCTGCACACGGCACCAGCCGTCGTCCGTGCCGCCGCCGTGCTCGCCCTGGCGGACGTCGGGCGCAGCGCCTTCGGCCTGCGGCGGCAGAAATCTGGCCACCACGTCCAGCAGGTGCCGGGCGCGGTAGATCTCGGTATCGGGCACGAGCGCCGCCTCTTCCGCGCTGCCCGGCGGCAGCACCATGCGCGCGGCCTCGCCGGCCGAGCGCAGCGCGAGGCTGGTGGCCAGCGCCCCCCGCACCGGCCGCAGTTCGCCGGAGAGCGACAGCTCGCCCGCGAACTCATAGCCCGCCAGGCGCGCACCGTCGATCTGGCCGCTGGCCGCCAGGATGCCCAGGGCGATCGGCAGATCGAAGCGGCCGGAATCCTTGGGCAGATCGGCCGGCGCCAGATTGACCGTGATCTTCCTGTTGTGCGGAAACTCCAGCCCCGCGTTCTGCAAGGCCGAGCGCACGCGCTCGCGCGCTTCCTTCACCTCCACATCGGCCAGGCCCACGAGCGTGAAACTCGGCAGGCCATTGGCCAGATGCACCTCCACCGTGACGGCCGGCGCCTGCAGGCCCAGCAACGCACGGCTTTGCACCAATGCAAGACTCATCGGATGTCCCCTCCCCATTGGGGTGCGCCGTTCGGATACGGACTGTAGAGTCCGAATAATACGCACCATCGGGGTGCAATTTGCTGCGGAAGAGTCAGGTTTGTAACCATTCCTCCTGCGCCTTGCCTCTGGGCGCGTGGTGCTCGGGCGCCTCTCGGATCCCGTGCGACGTCGCATGGCACGGTCCCTGCTTAGTGCAGGCCAATCCCTGCCCTCGTCAGCATCACTCCGGAAGGAAAAATCCATGACCCGCGCCTTGAAGTCCCTCAGCGTCGTCCTGCTGGCTGCCGCTCCCCTCCTGGCCTCTGCCCAGCTCACCGCCAACGTGAGCCTCACCTCCAACTACAAGTTCCGCGGCCAGGACCAGGACGCGAGCAAGACCAAGGCGATCAAGCCCGCCATCCAGGGCGGCTTCGACTATGCCTTCGGCGAGTCCGGCTTCTACCTGGGCAACTGGAACTCCAGCGTGGACTGGCTGAGCGGCAACTCCATCGAGATGGATTTCTACGGCGGCTACAAATTCAAGGCCGGCGGCATGGACCTGGACGTGGGCGCGCTGACCTATGTCTACCCCGGCAACACCAATGGCAATACCACCGAGCTATACGGTGCGGCCACCTTCGGTCCCGTGACGGCCAAGTACTCGCACACGATTTCCAAGGACTACTTCGGCTGGGCCGGCGCCAAGACCACCAGCAGCCGTGGCCGCAACACCGGCTACCTGAACCTCGCGTTCGCGCAGGAAGTGGCGCCGAACACCACGTTCAAGGCGTCCGTGGGATACACGCGCTTCGCGGGGGACATCAAGGACCTGGGCGTGCCCAACTACGTGGATTACAGCGTGGGCGGCGCCTACGACTTCGGCGCGGGCCTGTCGCTGGCGGCAGCCGTGGCCGGTGCGAACAAGAAGGACTTCTTCGGCCCGGTCAACAAGAACCGGCTGATCGTCACGCTCACGAAAACCCTTTGAACGACCATACCGACAACGGGGCCCCCGGGGCGCCCACCATGGAGATACGAACATGAAAATGGTGACAGCCATCATCAAACCCTTCAAGCTCGACGAAGTGCGCGAAGCCCTTTCGGACATCGGCGTGCAGGGCATCACGGTGACCGAGGTGAAGGGCTTCGGACGCCAGAAGGGCCACACGGAGCTGTACCGCGGCGCCGAGTACGTCGTGGACTTCCTGCCGAAGGTGAAGATCGAGGCCGCCGTCTCGGACGAACTCGTGGAGCGCGTCATCGAGGCCATCGAGGGGGCCGCCCGCACCGGCAAGATCGGCGACGGCAAGATCTTCGTGGGCCACCTGGAACAGGTCGTGCGCATCCGCACCGGCGAGACCGGCAAGGAAGCCCTCTAAGGGCCGGCCTTCAGCGCAGAGCCCGACGGATCAACGCATTCGAGAGACACAACCATGAAAAAACTGCTTGCTTCCTTCCTGCTGGGGATGGGCCTGCTGGCCTCCGGCGGCGCCGCGATGGCACAGGCCCCCGCCGCGTCCGAGCCCGCCGCCGCCACCGCGCCGGCCCCCGAGGCGGCTCCGGCCGCCGCCGCGCCGGCACCCGCTGCCGCTGCCGCCCCCGCCGTGGCGGCCGCCGCCTCCGAGCCGGCCGCCCCCGCGGCAGCTCCGGCGCCCAAGCTCGACTCCGGCGACACCGCATGGATGCTGACCTCCACGCTGCTGGTGATCCTGATGGTGATCCCCGGCCTGGCGCTGTTCTACGGCGGCCTCGCACGCTCGAAGAACATGCTGTCGGTGCTGGTGCAGGTGTTCGTGGTCTTCTCGCTGATCTCGCTGCTCTGGGCCATCTACGGCTACAGCCTGGCGTTCGGTGGCGAAGGCACGTTCTTCGGCACCTTCGACAAGATCTTCCTGAAGGGCATCGCGCCGGACACGCTCTCGACGCTGCTGCCGACGATTCCCGAATACGTGTTCGTGTCGTTCCAGGCCACCTTCGCGGCGATCACCGTCGCGCTGATCGTGGGCTCGTTCGCCGAGCGCATCAAGTTCTCCGCCGTGCTGATCTTCTCGGTGCTGTGGTTCACCTTCAGCTACATCCCGATGGCCCACATGGTGTGGGGCGGCGGCCTGCTGGGCAAGGACGGCGCACTGGACTTCGCCGGCGGCACCGTGGTGCACATCAACGCCGGGATCGCGGGCCTCGTGGGCGCCTACATGGTGGGCAAGCGCATCGGCTTCGGCAAGGAAGCACTCATGCCCCACAGCCTGACGCTGACCATGGTGGGCGCATCGCTGCTGTGGGTGGGCTGGTTCGGCTTCAACGCCGGCTCGGCCGGTGCCGCCAACGGCGCTGCGGGCCTGGCCTTCGTGAACACCGTGCTCGCCACGGCCGCCGCCACCCTCAGCTGGCTCGCCGGTGAGGCGCTGCACAAGGGCAAGGCCTCCATGCTGGGCGCCGCCTCGGGTGCCGTGGCCGGTCTCGTGGCCGTCACGCCGGCCGCCGGTTTCGTGGGCCCCATGGGCGCCATCGTGCTGGGTCTGATCGCCGGTGTGGTCTGCCTCTGGGGCGTCGGTGGCCTCAAGAAAATGCTGGGTGCCGACGACGCGTTCGACGTGTTCGGCGTGCATGGCGTGGGCGGCATCGTCGGCGCCATCCTGACGGGCGTGTTCGCTTCGCAGGGCCTGGGCGGCACCGGCGGCCTGACCCCGGACACCTTCTCCATGGGTGCCCAGGTGTGGATCCAGGTCAAGAGCGTGGCGATCACGCTGGTGTGGTCCGCCGTGGTGGCCTTCATCTCCTACAAGATCGCCGACCTGCTGGTGGGCCTGCGCGTCAGCGAGGAAGCCGAGCGCGAAGGGCTGGACATCACCTCGCACGGCGAGACCGCCTACAACCGCTGAAATTCGGCACACCCCCCTGAGCGGCGTTCGCCGCTCCGTGCTG
Organism: Acidovorax sp. PRC11; assembly: GCF_031844105.1. NCBI lineage: Bacteria > Pseudomonadati > Pseudomonadota > Betaproteobacteria > Burkholderiales > Comamonadaceae > Acidovorax > Acidovorax sp. PRC11. Next base: position 9,212 of record NZ_JAUZUQ010000025.1, read on the forward strand.
CCGCCGGAGGCAACTGCCCTTCGTGCACGTCCAAGCCTGCGCAGGCAGGCTCGGAGCCGCGGCACTCAGCCCCCGCTCTCGCCGCGCGAGCGCGGCGGGCAGGGGAACGACGCCAGTGGCCTGGCAAAGCCAGTTCCACGGCGTCTGCTGGCCTGGCCTGCTCCGCGGCCACCGGATCGGTCAGGCCGTGTGGAGGAGGAATCAGGGTTTATGCGCCGTTTCCCGGAGTGCTGAAAAAGGGTACGGTGCCAGGAATCTGGGACGGGGCGGCGACTGGTGGCGTCACCCGGGCCGGACGACAACGAACGATCGAGAGTTGCTCCTTTTGGACATTCAGCCCGCCCCCGAGGCGGGCTTTTTTTTGGCGCGGCGGCGCCGTGGCCGAATAATCGGTGGCGGGCCCGGAAGGCGGCTGCGGCGGTCGCGCCGCCCGGAGGCCCGACGACGAGAGGACACCGCATGCACCTGGACATGGACTGGCGCACCGGCAGCCGGGAGCCCGACGCGCTCGGCGAATCGCCGTTCTGGCACCCGCTGGAAACGCGCCTCTACTGGGCGGACATCGCCGGCTGCGCGCTGGCGCGCTGGGAGCCCGACACCGGCCGCATCGACCGCTGGGACATGCCGAGCGAGCCCGGCTGCATCGCGCCGGCCCGGACCGCGGGCGTGGCCAGCGGGCTGGTGATCGCCCTGCGCGACGGCATCTACCGGGCGCGCGAGTGGGGCGGCACCCTGGTGTCCGTCGCCACGCTGCCCTACGACCCCGCCACCCAGCGCGCCAACGACGGCAAATGCGACGCGCTCGGCCGCTTCTGGGTCGGCACGCTGCACGAGCCGCCCGCGGGCCGCCCGCGCGAGCCGGTGGGATCGCTCTACTGCATCGACGGCCGCGGCAGCGCGACCGCGCCCGTGGTACGCCGCATGCTGGACGGCGTGATGACCGCCAACGGCCTGGCCTGGTCGCCGGACGGCCGCCGGCTCTACTGGGCCGACACGCCGGACCACACGGTGAGCGCCTGGGACTGCGATGCGCAGGGCGAACCGGTGGGCGAGCCGCGCGTCTTCCACTCCTTTCCTCCGAAGCCTGCCGGGTGGCAGCCGGGCGACCCCGGCTATGGCGGCCGTCCCGACGGCGCCGTGGTGGATGCCGAGGGCCACTACTGGACCGCGATGTACGAAGGCGGCCAATTGCTGCGGCTGGCGCCCTCCGGCGAGATCGTGGCCGAGGTGCCCGTGCCCGTGATGTGCCCCACCATGCCCTGCCTCGGCGGCGCGGGCGGGCGCGAACTGTTCGTCACCTCGGCCCGCAAGGGCCGCCCGGAGAGCGAGATCACCCGCCTGCCATGGACGGGCTTCCTGCTGCGCGCCGGCCGGCCGGCGCCCGTGCCGGGCCTGCCGGTGGCGTGGTACGAGGAGGCCCGGCTGCCGGCGGGGATGGATTGACGGAGGCGGCACGGCCGGCGGCCGGGCCGAAGTCGCGTCAGTTCAGGGGTGGCCGGAGATGCCTACGGCGTGCCGCGCGTCAGCGCCAGTGCGCGCTCGACGCTGGCATGGGCCAAAGCCACGTTGCCGCCGCGGGCCATGCGCACGCAGAAGTCGAGCATCTCGCCCAGATTGCCGTCGATCCCGCAGTGCATCGCGCGCAGCATGTCGAACCCGATCAGGATCAGGGCTGCGCCGTCCTCCAGTGAGGCCAGGCGTCCGGCCCGATGCACCATGTAGAGACAGGCCGTGACCTGCTCGGGCGTGAGCGGTACCTCGTCCGGGAACTCCTGCGCTTCCAGCCGGAACCAGCGCCGCGCCACCTGCACGATCCAGCGCTGTGCTTCCTCCAGGGTGGCGTGCTCGATCTGTTCCGCGGTGAATACCATCAGGGTCATCGGCGGCTTCCTTCCTTTGCGTCGGCCCCGTCGCCCCAGTGGTGGTCCGTCACCCGCAGAGGGACCGTGCCCGGCACCAGCCCCCATAGCCCCTTGCGCGCGGGGCCATGGCGGACGGTGCGCGTGCGTGCCGCGTCCCCGCCGCTCACCCAGGTCAGCCCATCCAGCCGGTCACCCAGCATCCAGCGCAGCTGCCCCTCGGTGCCGATGCGCATGAACCGGTCGAACACCCGCGCGTCATAGAAGCGGAAATAGGCCGACGTACCGTCCGGAAGCCGCACCATGCTGCTCTTCTTGAGCTGGATGCGCGTGGCCTCCAAGCCGCCCGTGCCCCGCACGACCATGCTCCAGGCCCCGCCCCAGGCATAGGGCACGAGCCGCTCCAGGTGCGGCGCCAGCGCGGCCATCGGCACCAGGTAGGGCGCCACCCGCGCCAGCGTGAGCGCCTTCACGCCGGAGAACAGGCAGTGGTGCTCGATGTTCGCCTGCCGCATCTGCGGCACCAGGGAATGGTCGCGGGCGGAGTCGATCAGGGCGTAGAGGTTGGCGGCGTCACTGCGCAGATGGGCGATGAAGCGGGGGAGACCAGGAGGCGCCATGGTTGGGGGTGTTTCGGTCAGTGGGCAAAATTCCCTACCAATCGTGCAGCAGTATTCGATGAGCTGATACCCCACGAATTCGCCCCATCTCTGCCAAAACCTTTTGGAATTCCATCGGCAGCAGGATGTGACTTTTTTGGTTCTCTGGTCGTTTTTGGATAGCGGGGATCGACGTGAGCAGCTTGTATCGCAGCGAATTCAATGAGTCAAATGGCTTTCTCATGGGAATTCGCAAAATTGTCGTTGGAGATGAAGTGCATTGGCCTCTCCTGCGCTCGTGATATTGCAATAATCAGTCGGACTTTGGTAAGGTAATGCCGGATGGCGCAGGAATTTTTCGCAGTACTGTTGCATACTCGAAGCTTTCGTATTCCTTTTCTCCATTTCTGGGCCTGTTTTCTGGGCGGAGTAGCATCAGGTAGAGTTCTTTTTTGTCGCGAGAAATTGATATGGAATCCAGTGCGGTTGGCATGATGGCTTCAGGCGCGATATCAAATAAATAGGGTTCCACTTTGGGCCATCTTCTTGCCAATCGATCGTTGAAATCTATATCGAGAATTATCATCCTCTGTTGGGCCGGCATCCCCCTCTCCCTGTATAGTTCGCAAAACTTTTTCCACCCTTGGCCTTCTTCTCTTATGGCGCAGTAGTCATCGCCGAACGGTGGGAATATCGTATAGATAAAGCCTTCACCCGATGGGCCGTTCGGCATGCCGTCTGGCCCCTTGAGGATCATGGTAGATAATCCAGTGGGTTGTATGTGAATTATTTTTCCGATCGGGAGATAGGCTTTGTTGTGTTTGTATATGCTTGGCCAATCAGTTGGAAGAGATCGATTCATGTCAGCCTCGTGCCTGACGACTTGCCACCAGCCAGAGATTTCCATAATTGGTCTCTTAAATCGCTTGCGCGAGGGTTGGACAATGTCGGATGCATTGGGAAATGCATTTTGCAAGCCGATGAGCGATATGAGGGAAAACATGAATATTCTTTTGGAGTGGTGGGTTTTTTTCATGGAATATAAAATTTTATTTATCATCTGTCTTTTTTGAAGGCATGGATGCGTAGAGGTAATCACGTTCTCGCCTGCTATCAGGTATTTTTTCTCGATCGCCTTCCAGAATTGCCTGTTTCATTTTTGGGTTGATGCTCCAGCTTTGGTATACGTTGGAAAGTAAAGCGGTCTGTTGCTCAGTTGTCAAATCTATAAATCTTTGTGATCCTTCTGGATTTTTCTTTTCAAAGAGTTCTATTGCTCTTCTTGTGGCTTCTTCGCCAGCACGGAGATTTAGCAAATCGGCTTCTTTTTGTGTGATCTCCAAAAGATTTTTGCGAGCAAATGCGCATGCTTCTCCTCCTATTTTTCCGAAGTACGGCTTTATTTTGTTCATCAGTAAATCTAGATCTTCTTTTGAAAGAATGCTGTTTCTTTCATTGAAGAATTTAAGCTCAATTTTGTATCTATCGTAATTCTGTTGGCCAAAATCTATCCCTTTGGCAACAGTTACGCCGGAGTTGTTTAGGTCTCCATTTTTCATTTTTCCTTGCAGTCTGGTGTCCCCGTCTCTTTTTGTCATCGAGGGTCCGCCATCAGGTTCGTTGACCGGCCACCACGGTACGTAGGATTGAAGATAAACGCCTTCCCATCTAGCAATGGGCGCCAGGTCTATTTTTGTTCCCAGAGATGCGTTAATAATTTTTGCAATCTCCAGGTTGAGGGTTCCTTTTTTTGTCTCATCTGCTGGCAGGCAGGCAACATTTCCAGTGAGACATTTCCGCTTCAGCTTCCCCTCCTTTTCCGTGATCTCCTGATCCAGCCTCCGCGCCTCTTCCGCATACCCCTCCGCCTTGCGGTCCAGCTTCTGCCGTTCCTTTTTCAGCCCGGGCAATTCCGCCTTGGCCTTCTCCTGCTCCTGCCGGCATTCCTCGGCGGTCTTGCGCAGCGCGCGTTCGCGCGAGAGGGCGTCCTTGTCGTAGTCGGGAAGGTCTTCTTCCTTGAGTGCCATGGGGTTCGGGCCTTTCGGGGTCTGTGGGTGGGGCGGGTGACGGGACTGACTGGGGGAGCGTCCGCTTTACGTCACGATCCGTGCGCCGGCACGACGAAGGCCGCGCCCTCGTCGGCGGCGGCCTGCATGCAGGCCTCGTCCTTGTCGCGGCCGATGCGCACCGTGGGGCAGCCCTGGGCAATCACGCCGTGGCAGGCGACTTCATCGCCGACGCGGGCGGCGGGGCGCCCGGCCAGCCGCACGGAAGGCTCGCCTTCGGTGATGGGTTCGATGCCCTTCTTGTGGCGCACCCGGTCGCCCATGCGGGCGGCAGGTTGCCCGCCGATGCGGACAGTGGGCGCGCCTTCCAGGATGGGGCCGGCGCCGCTCTGGTGTGCGACGTCGTCGTGTATGCGGGCGGCGGGCTGGGCCATGGCAGGACGCGCTCCTGTCGTGTATCTGTTTTTCAGGGGATTCGGAAGGCGGCCGGCGCTGGATGCTCAGGGCTTGCCGTTCCAGCCGGGCGTCTTTCCGATGGCAGCCGGGCCCGGGGTATTGCTTGTTGCGTTGGGGCTGGGGCCGCCACTACCCACCCCGAGGCCGGCAATACCCCCTGCGAGCCCGGCGATGGCGCCGAAGTCACCGTTCTTGAGCGCTTTGGCTGTGTCGAGCAGGCCTTTGGCCTGCTGGAGTGCGCCCAAGGCGCTCTGCAGGCCTGCGATGCCACCGCCCATGGCGGCGCTTGCGGCGGACTCCGCCTGGGTTGCCGCGGCGGCAGAAGCCTGCTGCGCTGCGTCGCCGGGCGCATCATCGGCAGGCGGAGGCGTTTCCGGGGCGGGCTGGCTGCTGCCGCAGTTGAGGTCGATGATTCCGGCATCGCCGTTGATTGCGGCGCTGGCCTGCATCTCGATGTGCGTCCCCTGCAGGTAGATGCCGCCGTCGCTGCACAAAACGATCTTCGCCGCGCCGCAGGCAAGTTCCAGCTGCTCGCCCGCCTGGGTGACGATCACCTTGCCGGCACGGGTGTCCTGGCGCTCTCCTACGTTCACGGTCTGGGTGCGGCCCACCTGCAGGGTCCAGGCCTTGCCGATGTCCTGGGCGTAGGTGTCGCCCACGTTCAATCGTTTGGTCTTGCCCACCTGGGTGCTCTGCTGCAGGCCGATCAATGTGTTCATCGCCACGCCCACATTGAGGCTGTAGCCCAGGCCAACGTTGTCCATGCGCGCCATGCCCACGTTCTGCAGCGACATCCGGCCGATGGTCTCGGTCTTGGTCTTGCCTACCCGCAATGACCAGTTCTTGCCGATCCGGTCTTTTTCATTGTTGCCGATGGTCTTGGTGCGGTTGGCGCCGATCGAGATCTGCTCATGGCGGCCTACGTCCTCAGAGCGGTCTACGCCGATCGACACAGTTTCATCCAGATCGACGCGTTCCGTCCGGTTCTGGTGGACAGTGATGGATTCATCCCGGTCTACGGTTTCCGTGCGGTGGGAGTGGATGGTGATCGTCTCGTCGCCATCGACTTCTTCGGTGCGCCAGCCGTGTACCGTGATCTTCTCGTTGCGATGAACGGTCTCCGTACGGTCGCGGTGGATGACGTTCGTCTCGTCCCGGTCGATGGTTTTCCGGCGATCCTGGCCCACCCAGTGGTCCTCATCGTTCTCGACTTCGGTGAGCTGGTCCTTCTGCGCGTGCAGCCACACCTGCTCCGCGCCCTTCTTGTCCTCGAAGCGGATCGCGTTCGCATCGCCCGCGCCGTTCTTCATCCCGTCGCCGAAGGCCCCGCCCTTGCTCGACTTGGTCTTGATCCCCGACTGCGTGGCATTGCCCGGCAAGGCCCAGGGCGGCATGTTGGCGGCGTTGTAGACGCTGCCCGTGACGATGGGGTAGTCCGGATCACCGTTGACGAAATCCACCAGAACTTCGTGGCCGATGCGCGGGATCGAGATAGCCCCGAACCCTGAGCCGGCCCAACTCGTCGCCACGCGCACCCAGCAGCTGGAGTGCTCGTCCATGGCGCCCAGCCGGTCCCAGTGGAACTGCACCTTGATGCGGCCGTATTCGTCCGTCCAGATCTCTTCGCCTGCCGGGCCGACCACGACTGCGGTCTGCGGGCCCGTCGTGCGTGGCTTCGGGGTTTTGCGTGCAGGGGTGTACGGCAGGCTCGTCGGCTGCGCCGTGAGGCTGAACTTCTGGAACGAGCCGTTTTCCTCGTTGTGCTGCAGCGCTTCGCCGGGCTTGGCGCTGTTGATCGATGAGCTGCCTGGGTTCTCGTGCAGGTGGTAGGTCACCCCTGTGATGAGGTATTGCCGGTTCTGGTCACCGCGTGGGTAGTTCTCCAGATTGAACGTATAGCCCGGCGCGAGGCTGCGGTGGCGCGATTCACCCTTGACAGTGCTGTGGCCCGTCAATCCTTCCTGCAGGCGCACACGCGCATATTGCTCGCCATCGCCGTGCTGCACGTAGCCGCCCGGCCATTCATAGATCTCGTACGCATCGTGCGCATGGCCGGGCGGCTGCTGGCGCATGTTGGAGAGGTCCGAACGGGGCTTCTTGAAGTCGTAGTCGTCGTTGTAGTACCTGCCGGGCTTGATCTCCTCGCCCAGGCTCCACGCGTGGATGTTCTCGCGGTCGGCCGTGGCGGACTTCTCGGGCGGGTAGAACGGGATGCTTGCCGCACCCGGCAGGGGATCGTGGCAGGCGACGATGTCGTCGGCGATCACCAGCGTGTGCTGGCCGCTCGCGTGCTGGAAGTAGTAGTAAGCCCCTTCGTGCTCCAGCAAGCGGGATACGAAGTCGAAATCGCTCTCGCCATATTGCACGCAGTAATCCCAACTGCGGTAACTGCGCGTGAGCTTCATCTGCAGCGGATAGCCGTAGCGGCTCAAAACCTCTTCCACGATCTGCGGGACGGTCTTGAACTGGAATATCTTGAAATCCTGCCGCCGCGTGGCCACCCAGAGCCAGGGCTGCAGGCGCAGGTGGTACGAGTAGAACCGGTGGTCCTGGCCCTGCATGCCGAAGCGGGTTACCAGGCCATCGAGATAACGGCGCCCGCCGCCCTGCGTCTCGATCTCCACCGTCGCCGTCTTGCCGAGCAATGCCTTGGGATCGATATCACGGCTCTCCGAGCGCAGGTCGATGTCGAAGGAGAAAAGCTGGCTCAACTCCTCGCTGCCCCGCAGCTGCCGGAAATGCAGCTGCTCTCCCAGGGGCGTCCGGATGGTGACGCGGCGTGTCATTTTTATGGAGGGGGCCACATGTGCGGCCGAACTGTCGAGTTGAAGACGGCCGCGATGATAGGAAGCGTTGCTCCGCGAAGGAAGAGGGCTGCGGGAAATGTTTTGTGTCGGAATGTCTGGTGTTATCCAGAGCAAAAGAACGCGTTATGAATAAGAAGTGATCAGCCGGGACGACCTGCCGCGACGGCCCTTCCGCCCTTCACACGCCCCGTTCAAAAAATTCACGTTTCCGCCCGGTACCCGCCCCCGGAGCTGCCGCTACGATGCAGCCATGGATTCCGCCCTTCGCCAGATCATCGAGCGCGTGCAGGACAGCGCGCGCGAACGCCGTCCCTTGCGCATCCGCGGGGGCGGCACCAAGGATTTCCACGGTGGCGTTCCCCTGGCGGGCGAGGTGCTGGACACGCGCGCGCTGTCGGGCGTGGTGGACTACGAGCCGAGCGAACTGGTGGTGACGGTGCGAGCGGGAACGCCGCTTGCCGAGCTGGAGGCGCTGCTGGCGGGCCGCGGGCAGTGCCTGCCGTTCGAGCCGCCGCATTTCGGCGAAGGAGCCACGGTGGGCGGCATGGTCGCGGCGGGGCTGTCCGGGCCGGCGCGCGCGAGCAGCGGGGCCGTGCGCGACTTCGTGCTGGGCGTGGAGATCGTCAACGGCCGCGCCGAATGCCTGCGCTTCGGCGGGCAGGTGATGAAGAACGTGGCGGGCTACGACGTGTCGCGGCTCATGGCCGGGGCCTGGGGCACGCTGGGCGTCGTCACCGAAGTCAGCCTCAAGGTGCTGCCGGTACCGCCCGCCGAGGCCACGCTGCGCTTCGATCTGCCGCAGGACGAGGCGCTGCGGCGCCTGCAGGCCTGGAGCGGGCAGCCGCTGCCACTGAACGCCAGCCGCTGGGAGGCCGGCCCGTCCGGTACCGCGGGCGGCGTGCTGCACCTGCGGCTGCGCGGTGCCACGGCGGCCGTCGAATCGGCCTGCCGTGCGCTGGGCGGCGAGCTGCAGCCCGCGCAGGAGGCGCAGGCGCAATGGTCGGCTTGCCGCGAGCAGGTGCTGCCGTGGTTCGAGGGCCGGGCCGAGGGCGCCGCGCTCTGGCGACTGTCGGTGCCGCCCGCGGCTCCGGCACTGGCGCTGCCTGCAGGGGCCTGCGCGCCGCTGGTCGAATGGCATGGGGGATTGCGCTGGGTTCAGGCGCCCGAGGCCGTCGGTCCCGAACTCCGGGCCGTGGCCCGCGCGGCCGGTGGCGCGGCCACGCTGTTCCGCGCTGCCGCGCAGCGGTCTCCGGTACCGGCAGGGATCGCTGCCTCCGCAGCGGCGGGCCTGCAGCCGGCGGATGCCGCCCTGGAGCGCATCCAGGCCCGGCTGCGGGCGGCGTTCGATCCGGAAGGCATCTTCAACCCCGGCCGCATGCCGGCGGGATAGGGCAGGGCGGACGACGCATGCGCCTGCTGCGGCATCTCATGGGGCGGCACCGCACGCCGTCCACCAACCGGCTGCTGGGGCTGCTGCTGGCCTTCAACGCGGGCGCGGTGAACGCGGGCGGATTCCTCGTGGTGCACAGCTACACCTCGCACATGACGGGCTTTCTCTCGACCGTGGCCGACAACCTCGTGCTGGGCAACATGGCGCTGGTGCTGGCGGCCGTGGGCACGCTCTGGGCGTTCATGTCGGGCGCGGGCACCACGGCGATCATGGTCAACTGGGCGCGCCACCACCGGCTGCGCAGCGGCTTCGCCCTGCCGCTGCTGCTGGAGGCCGTGCTGATGCTGCTGTTCGGCCTGATGGGCGCGATCACGCTGGGCTGGCCGACGCCGTTCTCGGTGCCGCTCACGGTGCTGCTGCTCGCCTTCCTGATGGGGCTGCAGAACGCGGTGGTCACCAAGATGTCTTCGGCGCAGATCCGCACCACGCACATGACGGGCGTGGCCACGGACCTGGGCATCGAGATGGGCAAGATGCTCTACTGGAACCGCCGCGGCACCCCGCCCGAGGCGCACGTGCATTCCAACCGCGCGCGGCTGGCGCTGTTCGCGGGGCTGCTGGGCATGTTCACGGCCGGCGGCATCGTGGGCGCGGCGGGCTTCAAGCACGTGGGCTTCATTTGGGTGGTGCCGCTGGCGGCGGTGCTGCTCGGACTCGCGCTGCCGCCGCTGGCCTCGGATTTCGGGCACCTGGCTGCGCTGTGGCGCGGGCGCAGGCCACGGCCCCGCGGCCACGGCCCGGGGCACTGAGGCCGGCGGGCCGAACCCACGACATTCCCACGACACGAACACCATGCAAACCCGACTCGCCCCCGAATTCCAGGACACGCCCGAAGGCCGCGAGGCCGAGGGCATCCTGCGCAAATGCGTGCACTGCGGCTTCTGCACGGCCACCTGCCCGACCTACCAATTGCTGGGCGACGAGCTGGACGGCCCGCGCGGCCGCATCTACCTCATCAAGCAGGTGCTGGAGGGCGAGGAGCCCACGCGCAAGACGCAGCTGCACCTGGACCGCTGCCTCACCTGCCGCAACTGCGAGACGACCTGCCCGAGCGGCGTGCAGTACGGCCGCCTCGTCGACATCGGCCGCCGCATCGTCGAAGAGAAGGTGCGCCGGCCGCTGCCCGAGCGCGCGCGCCGCTGGGCGCTGAAGGAGGGATTGCCCTCGCCGCTGTTCGGGCCGGCGCTGAAGGCGGGCCAGGCCGTGCGCGGGCTGCTGCCCGCCGCGCTGCGCGCCAAGGTGCCGCGCCCGCAGGAGGCCGGTGCCTGGCCGGTGCGCGAGCACGCGCGCAAGGTGCTCATGCTCGCGGGCTGCGTGCAGCCGGCGATGCTGCCCAACGTGAACCGCGCCACCGCGCGCGTGCTGGACGCCGCCGGCATCCAGGCGGTGATCGCCGCCGGCGAGGGCTGCTGCGGCGCCGTCAAATTCCACCTCAACGACCAGGACGGCGGACTCGCGCAGATGCGTGCCAACGTCGACGCATGGTGGCCCCACGTGGAGGCGGGCGGCGTGGAGTCGATCGTGATCAACGCCTCGGGCTGCGGCGCCACGGTGAAGGAGTACGGGCACCTGCTGCGGCACGATCCGGCCTATGCAGAGCGCGCCGCGCGCGTGAGCGACCTCGCGCGCGATCTCTCCGAGCTGCTGCCGGACATGCTGCCCGCGCTGGCCGAGCGCCTGGCAGGGCGCATCGATGCGCCGAAGGCTCTGCTGGCCTATCACCCGCCCTGCACGCTGCAGCACGGGCAGAAGCTGCGCGGCGGCGTGGAGACGCACCTGGCGCGGCTGGGCTTCCGCCTGCGCGTGGCGCGCACCGAATCGCACCTGTGCTGCGGATCGGCCGGCACCTATTCGCTGCTGCAGCCGGAGATCGCCGGGCAGTTGCGCGACCGCAAGCTCGGCGCGCTCGGCGATGCCTGCGCGGAGGAGCCGCCGGCCGCCATCCTCTCGGCCAACATCGGCTGCATCACGCACCTGCAGAGCGGCACGGCCACGCCGGTGCGGCACTGGATCGAGGTGCTGGACGAGGCGCTGCGGCCCGGGGCCGTGTGACGCACCGGGGGCTTTTCCCGCCGCGATGGCCGGGCCGGGCGTGGCGCAGACGCATCGATAAAAACCGGTGCCGCGGCCGGGGCTGGCATGATGGCGGGTTTTCCTGACGGTGCCGGGCCCTGCGGGCCGCCGGCGCACACCGTGACACCGGGCTTTCTTCCTGCCATGAACGATACCGTGAACGCACCCGATTCCAAGGCTCCCGAGGCCCAGGCCCCCGACGCGGCATCCGCCGCCCCTGCCGTGGCCGACTCCGCCGCCGCTGCTTCGCCCGAAGGCGCCCGGGGCGATGCGCCCGCGGGCCGGCGCCCGGGACGCCGTGGCGGCCGCAATCGCCGCCGCGGCACACCGGAAGGCGCGGCCGGCGACGCCGCTGCCGCTCCCGCAGCCACCGCTGCGTCCGCGCCTGCGCAGAACGGCGGCCGGCGCACCATCCATCCCGCGCTGGAGCAGCTCGCACAGCTCTATCCCCATCTGTTCGGCGCCCAGTTCCTGCCGCTCAAGCGCGGCATCTTCCAGGACCTGCAGGACGCCCACCCCGGCGTGTTCGAGCGCGACGCGCTGAAGGTGGCGCTCGGCCTGCACACGCGCTCCACGCGCTACCTGCAGGTGGTGGCCGAAGGCCGGCCGCGCCACGACCTGGGCGGCCAGGCCGTCGAGGCGATGGCGCCCGAGCACGTCTACCACGCGCTGACGGAGGTGTACCGCCGCCGCAAGCCGCGCGACGGCGAGGACCTGCAGGCCAAGCTGCGCCGCCGCATCGCCCAGGCCTTCGAGGCCTCGGGCCTGGACCGCATCGGCTACGACGCGCTCGTGCGCAGCCGCGACGAGAAGGCGAACGCCGTGCTGGACGAGGCCCTGGCCGAAGTCGCGGAGCGCGATGCCAAGGCCGAGGCCCTGCTGCGGGCCTTCGAGGCCAGCGGCAGCGCGGACGTGGCGCAGTTCGCCGACATGTACGGCATGGACGTGCGCGCGGCGGAGCGTTCGCTGCAGCGCGGGCGCCAACTGCGCAGCGCGGCCCAGGCCCGTGCCGCCGCGGCCGAGACCGGGACCGAGACCGAGGCTGTTGCCGTGGATGCGCCGGCGCCTGGCGACGGTGCGCATGGTGGCGATGATGCCGCCGGTGAAGGCGCCGCCACCCCCGCGGAAGACGCGAAGTGATGCGACACGGCGTGCAGGCGGCCGGGCGGTCTCTCGCCCGGCGACTGTAGGCACGGGCGCAGCCTGCGCTGCACGGCATTGCCGCACGCCGTAACGCACGGATGCGCGGTGAGGGGCGGAGCGCGGCGACGGCTTTTCAGCGCGGGCGCTGCAGTTCCCCGCGGGTGCACAGGCGGCCGTTGCTGCAGCCCGCCGAGATCAGCACCGGGGAGCGGCCGTTCTCGGTCGGGCGGGCGCGCAGCAGGCCGTTCTCGTTCACCGCGATTTCGCCGTTGTACGGGGTGGATGTGGCTGCGTCCAGCGTGCCGCAGGAGCGCGACCCTTCGGTGAAGAGCCCTTCGCCGGTGAGCCGGTAGGTGCCGCGGTACCGGCAGCTGACGGAGGTACCCCGCGTCAGGGTGTCCATGCGGAACACGCCGCCACGGGCGACGATGTCGATGGCCATCGGTGCGCCGGGCGTGTGCGCGGAGGGATAGCCGTAGCCCTCGAACGCCTTGTCGAAGCGCACGGTGTGGTCTTCGTAGCGGTAGCGCGAAATGCGGCGCGGCATCTACGCAGGCTTCCAGGATGCGTGGATACGAAAAATGACTTTTGTGACGGCTCGTTGCGCAGCCTGGGCGCGCCGGCTGGTACGGTGGGGGCCGAGCCTGGCATGGGAGTATTCCGTGGACCGGCCGCACGTCGAGATGCAGGAGGAGACATCCATGGCCACCGCCACCACCGCCCCCGCGCAGCCCGCCACCGGCAGCGCTGCCGACAAGGACCGCTCCGCGTTCGAGACCGCCATCTGGCTGATCAAGGTCGAGATGGGCAATGCGGGCACCTACATGACGATCGATGCGAACGCGCGGATCGCATACACCCGCCAGATCGACGCCATGGCCAACGAACTGCGCACGCAGGCGCTGTCCGGGCGCATCACCTGGGCGCAGGCCGCGCAGCAGGCGCAGGACACGCGCAACGTCATCATGGAAGTGATCCGCGGGCGCAGCACGCCGTTCGGCCGCGCGATGGCGCAGCAGATCAAGGCCGAGGGCAAGACGCTCAACGAACTCATCGCCCGCAAGGTGCAGCAATTGCACGGCCCCGGCGCGCAGTTCGACCGGCTCACGGGCACGCAGCAGAACGCCGTCTATGCGGAGATCGTGAAATCGGCCGGCAAATCCAATCCGCGGGTCACGCAGACCATGCGCGGCCTCTCGCGCGCCGGGCGCGGGCTGATCGTGCTGTCGCTGGCGATGTCGGTCTACAACGTGGCCAATGCCCAGGACAAGGTCGCCGCCACCGGCCGCGAGGTGGCGGTGACGGGCGCCGGCATCGGCGGCGGCATGGCCGGCGGGGCCCTGGCGGGCCTGGCCTGCGGGCCGGGCGCACCGGTGTGCGTGGCGGTCGGGGCCTTCGTCGGCGGGGCGCTGGCCGCCTTCGGCATGGACATGCTCTGGTGAGGCTCCCGGCCCATGGATGTCCTCGCCCCTGAAGAACTCTCCCTCCACCTCCTGCGGGAGGCCGACGCGCGGCACAAGCCGCTGAGCGACATCGTGCTGGCCGGCCAGCGCATCGGCCGCACCGTGGAGGCCGCCGTGCTGGAGGCCGCGTTCCGCTGCGACAGCGGCTACCTGCTGTTCACCACCGACGACGTGCCGGGCGAGGAGTTCCTCGGCATCCACCTGTTCAGCCCGGAGTTCGAGCGGCTGGACACGGCCACGCTCGGCGGGATGTATTCCACCGGCAGTTTCCTGCTGCTCGGCGTGGAAGGCACGGACACGGTGCGCTTCCGCTTCATCGGCGGCACCGACTGGCGGCTGAAGGTGCTGCCGCGGTCGCGCCTGCGCATGCCGCTCATGCCGGAGGCGCGGGGCGTGTCGCGGCCGCTGGGGTTTTCGCGGCGCTTCGAGATCACCGGGCGGCCGCAGCGTGAGCTGTCGGACTGACCGGCCGCCCGGCGCGCATCAAGGCGCAGGCTGCGCGAGCGCGGTCTCGATGTCCCGGGCCAGCGATGCGGGCTTGTCGGTGGGCGCGTAGCGGCGGACCACTTGGCCGTCCCGGCCGACCAGGAACTTGGTGAAATTCCACTTGATGGCCCTGGTGCCCAGCAGGCCGGGCGCTTCGGCGGTCAGCCAGCGGTAGAGCGGCGGCGCTTCGGACCCGTTCACATCGATCTTCGCCATCATCGGAAAATCCACGCCGTAGTTGCGCTGGCAGAAGCTGGCGATCTCCTCGTTCGGCCCCGGGTCCTGGCGGCCGAACTGGTTGCAGGGAAAGCCCAGCACCACCAGCCCCTGGCCGGCGTACTGCCGGTGCAGCTCCTGCAGGCCCGCGAACTGGGGCGTGAAGCCGCAGGCGCTGGCGGTGTTCACGATCAGCAGCACGCGTCCCTGGTAATCGCGCAGGGGCACGGTGCGGCCGTCCATCTGCAGGGCATCGAAATCGTAGGCGGAGGGCATGGTGGGGCTCCAGAAAGGCCGCCGTGGCGTGGGCAGGGCCGGCGAGAACCCATTGTCGCCAGAAAATGCCCAGCCCTGTGTCTGTGCCGGCGGCAGGGCGGGTGTGCGCCCGTGCACCCGCCGTGGTCTTCAGCGCCGCTGCAGCGACGCCAGCAGCGCCGCCAGCACGATCATCCCGCCGCCGATCAGGGTGCGCGGCTGCAGCGTGGCCGCCGACAGCAGCACCGACGACACGCTCGCGAAGACCACTTCCGAGAGCATGACCACCGCCGTGGTGCCCGCGGGCAGGCGCGAGGCGCCGTACTGCAGCGCCCAGTTGCCGAGCAGCAGCACGCACGCGAGCAGCGGCGCGGTCACCAGCCAGCCGGCGTGCGGCGCGGGAAAGGGCTCGACCACTCCGGCCTGCAGGCCGATGGCGCCCACGGCCAGCGCCATCAGCATGCAGCCGCCGAACATCGAGAACATGCGCGCCTGGCCCGGCACCGCGTGCAGCCGGCGCAGGGTGACGTTGGTGAGCGCGAACATGAAGCCGCCCAGCAGCGCGAGCCCGTCGGCCATCGACAGGCCGTGCAGCAGCCGCCCGGCCGGGGCGTCCGCGGGCCAGAGCACGAGCGCCACGCCCGCGAAGGCGAGCGCCAGCCGCGCCAGCGCCTGGCCGGTGGGCCGCTCGCCGAGGACCTTCCACGCCAGCAGCACCGCCCAGGCGGGCATGAGGTAGAAGAGCAGGATCACGCGCACCACGTCGCCCACGGTGACCGCCCAGTTGAAGGCTACGTTGTTCAGTCCGGAGCTGAGGGCCAGCAGCCAGAGCTGCGGGTGCGCGCGCACCTGCGCCCACAGGCCCGGCCGCAGGGCCAGCAGCGCGAGCAGCACCCCGCAATACATCAGCGCGGTGGCCCACAGCGGATGCAGCCCGGCCGCGTGCATGGTGCGGAACGGCCACCAGGCCAGCCCCCAGACGAAGGCGTTGAACAGCAGGGCGAGGACGGGCAGCGGAGAGGTCATGCGAGAGGAGAAGCCGGCCCGGCGGTGCAGGCGCTGCCGTGGGGCGCCGGAGGGCGCTGCACGCCATGGCGCCCGGCGTGCCGGTGGCCGTGCCCCGGCGCGGGCCGCGCGGGATCAGTGGTGGTGGTCGTGCCGGGCGATGTGCAGCAGGTGCTCGACCTCTTCGGAGTAGCGCGTGCAGTTGCTGATGTGCCAGCGCCGGATCAGCCACATCACGCCCGCCACCACGAGGCCGAACACGGTGATCGCGCCGAACACCGACAGGCCCATCTTGAGCGACAGGCTGTAGAACGCGCCCAGGCCCAGGATGGCGGCCTGCTCGTTGAAGTTCTGCACGGCGATGGACCGCCCCGCGCCCATGAGGTTGTGGCCGCGGTGCTGCAGCAGTGCGTTCATGGGCACGACCAGGTAGCCGCCCAGGCCGCCCAGCAGGATCAGGAAGGGAATCGCGATCCAGATGCTCTTGATGAACACCATCAGGATCAGCAGCACGCCCATGGCGATGCCGAGCGGGATGACCTTGGTGGCCATGTCCAGCCGCATGCGCATGGACGCCACCACCGCGCCCACGGCGGTGCCGATGGCCACCACGCCGGTGAGCGCCGAGGCCTGGGTGGTGTTGTAGGAGAGCGCGGCGGCGGCCCAGGCCAGCACGATGAACTTGAGGTTGCCGCCCGCGCCCCAGAACAGGGTGGTGGTGGCCAGCGAAATCTGCCCCAGCTTGTCGCGCCAGAGGCGGTTGTTGCAGGACCAGAAATCGGGCAGCAGCGCGAGCGGGTTGCCCGGCATGGCGCGCATCTCGACGCCGGTGTGCGGGATGCGGGTGTTGAACCAGGCGGCGGCGAGGTAGACGGCGATGAGCGTGGCGATGGCCGCCTCGGCCGCCGTGTCGATGCCGGTGTCCAGCAGCGGCACGTCCACCGACAGCAGCCAGTGGGAGATGTTCGGCCCCACGAGCTGGCCGCCCAGCAGCACGCCGAGGATGATGGAGGCGATCGTGAGCCCCTCGATCCAGCCGTTGGCCTTGACCAGCTGCGAGGCCGGCAGCAGCTCGGTGAGGATGCCGTACTTGGCGGGAGAATAGGCCGCGGCGCCCAGCCCCACCACCGCGTAGGCGATGAGCGGATGGGAGCCGAACAGCATCATGAGGCAGCCGACGACCTTGATCGCGTTGCTCACGAACATGACCTTGCCCTTGGGCATCGCGTCGGCGAAGGCGCCCACGAAGGGGGCCAGCACCACGTAGAACAGGGCGAACATGGGCACCAGCGCGGCCCGCTGCCATTCCGGGGAGCCGTTGGTGCGCAGCAGTTCGACGGCCGCCACGAAGAGTGCGTTGTCGGCCAGCGAGCTGCAGAACTGCGCCGACATGATGGTGTAGAAACCGCGCTTCATCGAATGGCTGGTGGGTGCATCAGCGGAACTGATGCCCTGTTAAATCTCGGACCCGGCTGCAAGTGACTGGCGGTTATATCACGCGCCCTGTACGCTCCGATGCCAGAATTCCCCCCTTTCCGCCTGCCGCCCAGCCCCCATGCCGCGCCCCATACAAGCCACGATCCACACTGCTGCACTGCAGCACAACCTGGCACGCGCCCGTGCCGCCGCGCCGGACGCCCGCGTCTGGGCCGTGGTGAAGGCCAATGCCTACGGCCACGGCATCGAACGCGCCTTCGAGGGCCTGCGGGGCGCGGACGGTTTCGCCCTGCTGGACCTGGGCGAGGCCGAGCGGGTGCGGCAGCTGGGGTGGCGCGGCCCGATCCTGCTGCTGGAGGGCGTGTTCGAGCCGCGCGACCTGGAGCTGTGCTCGCGCCTGTCGCTCTGGCACGCCGTGCACTGCGACGAGCAGATCGACTGGCTCTCTGCCCACAAGACGCATGCGCCGCACCGGGTGTTCCTCAAGATGAATTCGGGCATGAACCGGCTGGGCTTCCCGCCCGCGCGCTACCGGGCGGCCTGGGCGCGGCTCAATGCCCTGCCGCAGGTGGACGAGATCTCGTTCATGACCCATTTCAGCGACGCCGACGGCCCGCGGGGCATCGCCCACCAGCTCGATGCCTTCTGCACCGCCACGCAGGACCTGCCGGGCGAGCGCACGGTGAGCAACAGCGCCGCCACCCTGCGCCATGCCGCGGGCGACGCGCGGGTGCGGGCCGACTGGGTGCGCGCGGGCATCGTGCTCTATGGCGGCGCGGCCGACCATCCCGAGCACGACGCGGCGCACTGGGGCCTCGCGCCCACCATGACGCTGTCGGCGCGCATCATCGGCACCCAGCAGCTGCAACCCGGGGATACCGTGGGCTATGGATCGTCCTTCACGGCCGACCGGCCGCTCGCCATCGGCGTGGTGGCCTGCGGCTATGCCGACGGCTACCCGCGCCACGCCCCCACGGGAACGCCGGTGCTGGTGAACGGTGTGCGCACCCGCACCGTGGGCCGGGTGAGCATGGACATGATCACCGTGGACCTCGCGCCGCTGCACGAGGCCGGCGTGGAGGCGGGCGTGGGCAGCGAGGCCACGCTCTGGGGGCGCGCGGCCTGCGGCGCGGTGCTCGGCATCGACGAGGTGGCGCAGGCGGCCGGCACCGTGGGCTACGAGCTGATGTGCGCCCTGGCGCCGCGCGTGCCGGTGGTGGTGGACTGAAGCCCATGCGCGGCAAGGCCCTGCCCGGCCAGCGCGCGGGGGGATCGAACTGGCGCCGCGTGCGCACGCCCGGGCGCACGCTGGAGGCTTCGCTGCTGAGCCGCTATAGCCTGCGCGTGCACGGCTGGTGCATCGGCGCCTTCATGATGGCCTTCATGTGGGCGGTCTCGCACACGCAGATGGTGCTGGGCGTGGAATCGCTCGCGGTGCGCTACCTGGTCACGCTCGGGGCTGGTTATCTCGCCTACCTGCTGGTGCTGCGGCTCTGGGCGGCACGGCTGGTACAGCCGCCTGCCCGGAATGCGCGGAGCCGGGACGGGGACGACGTGGATGCCTCCAGCGGCGTGGACGTGCTCGACGCGGCCGAAACCCTGTACGACGCCGGCGGGCTCGCCGCGCGGGCCGTGCGCGGCACGGGCGGGCGCTCGCCGACGCTGCCGCAGTCCGGCGGCGGCGATTTCGCGGGGGCCGGGGCCGACGGGCACTTCGGCGATGCCCTGGGCGACCTGGCCGGCAACGCCCTGGGCGCCGCCGCCGAGGCCGACGAGGGCGCGGTGGTGGTCGTGCCCGTGGTGGCGATCTTTCTCATCGGCGCGGCGGTGCTGTTCGGCGCGGGCGCGCTCGCGCTGCTGTACTTCGGCTTCGACGTGCTGCTGGCCGTGGCGGTGGAACTGGCGTTCTCGTACGCCACCGCCCGCGCCGCCGTGGGCGTGGAGCGCGCCGGCTGGCTCCCGGCCGCGGTGCGCCTCACCTGGAAGCCGCTGCTGGGCGCGCTGCTGTGCGCCGTGGTGCTGGGCGCCGCGCTCGATCGTTTTCTGCCCGATGCGCGGTCGCTGCCCCAGGCGGTGCGCATGCTGCAGGGCGGTCACCGCTGAAGCCCGGGACGCGGCGGTACCCAGGTCGGGAAGTGCCGGCGCATATCGATACAACCACAAAGTCGTTCGCCACCGCCGCGCTGCTTGGCATAGTGGTCCCTTCGCCGGCCGCCCGGCGGCTTCCGTCACCCGCAACCACGCATCCAGCAAGACGAACGCACCATGCGATTTTCCCGCACCCTCCTGGCCGCCTCTCTCGCGGCCGCCGCACTCACGGCGGCCCTGCCGCTGGCCGCGCAGGCCGCCACCTTCCGCTTCGCCCGTTCGGCCGACGTGACCACCTGGGACGTGCACGCCCACAACGTGGGCCCGAACAACGTGCTGCATTCGGCCGTGTACGAAACGCTGGTCGAATACAACAGCAAGACCTTCAAGCCCGAACCGCAGCTGGCCACCGCCTGGAAGCAGGTCAGCCCCACGCAGCTGCGCGTGACGCTGCGCCAGGGCGTGAGGTTCAGCGACGGCTCGCCGCTCACGGCCGAGGACGTGAAGTTCTCGCTGGAGCGCGCGAAGGCCAAGACCTCCAACTACGCGGTGTATGCGCAGGGCATCGACCGCGTTCAGGTGGTGGACGCGCAGACCATCGACATCTTCTCGGACGTGCCCAATCCGGTGCTGGTGAACCAGCTCACCGAACTGCGCATCCTGAGCAGGCCCTGGGCGGAGAAGCACAACGCGCTCACGCCCAAGGACATCAAGACCAGCGACGAACCCTTCACCCACCGCAACGCGCTGGGCACGGGGCCGTTCGTGCTCAAGTCGTGGTCGCCCGACCAGCGCACCGTGCTCGCGGCCAACCCGCAGTGGTGGGGCAAGGGCAAGTACGCCGGCAACGTGACGGACGTGGTCTACACCCCGATCAAGTCGGACGCGACGCGCACCGCGGCGCTGCTCTCCGGCGAGGTGGACTTCGTGCTCGATCCGAGCCCGCAGGACATCGCCCGCGTGCGCCAGACCAGCGGCTTCAAGGTGCTGGAAGGCCCGGAGAACCGCACGCTGTTCCTGGGCCTGGACCAGTTCCGCGAAGAGCTGCCCGGCTCGAACGTGAAGGGCAAGAACCCGCTCAAGGACGTGCGCGTGCGCCGCGCGCTCTACCAGGCGATCGACATCCAGACCATCCAGCGCGTGACGCTGCGCGGCCTCGCGCAGCCCACGGGCGCGCTGATCGCGCGGCAGGTGAACGGCTGGACGCAGAAGGCCGACGCGCGCTGGCCCTACGACACCGCCGCCGCGCAGAAGCTGCTGGCCGAGGCCGGCTATCCGCAGGGCTTCGAGGTCGATTTCGCCTGCAGCGCGGGCCGCTACACGAACGACGAGCAGCTCTGCCAGGCGATCACGGCGCAGTGGGCCAAGGTGGGCGTGCGCGCCAAGCTGCGCACCCAGCCCTTCGCCACGTACTTCCCGATGATCCAGCGCAACGAGGCCAGCATCTACCTGCTGGGCTGGGGCGTGCCGACCTTCGATGCGTTTTATTCGCTGCAGTCGCTGGTGCGCTCGCCCGGCGCGGGCGGCGACGGCAACTTCAACCTGGGCCGCTTCTCCGATCCGCAGCAGGACGCGCTGATCGAGCGCATCAAGAAGGAGACGGACCTGGCCACGCGCAACGGCCTCATCGAGCAGGCGCTGCTGAAGGACCATGAACTGATCTCGCACATCCCGCTCTACAACCAGATCATCCCCTGGGCCGCCACGCAGAAGGTGGAGCTGCCGCACCGCGCCGACAACCGCATCGACTGGCGCGTGCTCAAGGTGGCGAACTGACCGTCAGCCGATGACCGTGCCGCTGGCCTCGCCCAGTCCGATGCGCGCCGCGCCCGCGCGCTCGCACCAGCCGCGCAGCGTGACCGTGTCGCCGTCCTCCAGGAAGCTGCGCTCCTCGCCCGTGGGCAGGCGCACGGGCTGGCGGCCGGCCGCGGCCAGCTCCAGCAGCGAGCCGGCCTCCTGCGGGCCGGGGCCCGACAGCGTGCCCGAGCCGAGCAGGTCGCCGCTCTGCAGGTTGCAGCCGTTCACCGTGTGGTGCGCCACCAGTTGCGCGGGTGTCCAGTAGGCGGCGCGCGTGGTGTCGGTGCGCGAGAGCACCGCGGGCGGCAGGCCTTCGGCGCGCATGCGCTCCGTCTGCAGCAGCACTTCGAGCGTGATCGCGAAGGCGCCCGCGGCGCGGTGGGCGGGCGAATCCAGGTAGGGCAGCGGCTGCGGATCTTCTGGGGGCCGCGTGAAGGGCGCGCGGAACGGCGCGAGCGCCTCCAGCGTCACCACCCAGGGCGAGAGGGTGCTGGCGAAGTTCTTCGAGAGGAAGGGGCCCAGCGGCTGGTATTCCCAGCCCTGGATGTCGCGCGCGCTCCAGTCGTTGAAGAGCGCGACGCCGAAGAGGTGGTCCTCCGCCTCGCCGATGCCGATGGGCTCGCCCTGCGCGTTGCCCGCGCCGATGAACCAGCCCAGTTCCAGTTCGTAGTCCAGCCGGCGGCTGGGCGCCAGCACGGGCGCTGCCGCATCGGGCGCCTTGAGCTGGCCGCGCGGGCGCCGCACGTCCGCGCCGCCCATGCCGCCCACGCCGATGGAGGACGCGCGGCCGTGGTAGCCGATCGGCACCCACCGGTAGTTGGGCAGCAGCGGGTTATCGGGGCGGAACTGCCGGCCCACGTTCGTGGCGTGGTGCACGCTGGTGTAGAAGTCGGTGTAGTCGCCGATGCGGCAGGGCACCAGCATCTCGGCGCCCGCCTGGGGCACCAGGGCCTGCTGCCAGGCCGCCTGCTGCGCGCTGCCGGCGGCCAGGCCCTGCGAGAGGCGCGCGCGCAGCGCCCGGCGCGCCTGCGGTGCCTGCGCCATGAGCGCGTTCATGTCGTCGTGCGGCACGAGGCCGGCGGCGCGCAGGTCCAGGATCCGATCGCCGATCGCCACGCCGATGCGGGCGCTGCCGTCCTGCGCTCGGAAGCGGCCGAAAGGCAGGTTCTGGATGGGGAAGTCGCACTCCGCGGCGTTGGCGGAGGCGACCCAGCTGCGCAGGGCCGGGTCGTGGGTGGCGTCGGTGGTCGGTGCCATGGCGGGTTGGGGGGAGGTGGAAGGCGTGGCGTGGCAGGGCGGCGTCAGTCGGCGGTCATGCCGGCGGTGCGGGCCACCTGGCCCAGGCGCTCGTACTCGCGCTGCGTCAGGGCGCCGAACTCCGCGGCCGTGGAGCCGCGCGGCGTGAAGCCGGCGGCCAGCAGGCGGTCCCGGGCGGCGGGCTCCGCCAGGGCTTCCTGCAATGCCTTCTCCAGCCGCTGCACCACGGCGGCCGGCATGCCGGCGGGGCCGTAGACGCCGAACCAGGGCTCCACCGCGTAACCGGCGAGGCCGGCCTCGGCGAGCGTGGGCACGTCGGGCAGCGCGGGCGAGCGCTGCGAACCGGCCACGGCCAGCGCGCGCAGCTTGCCGGCCTGGATGTGCGGCAGCGAGGCCGGCAGGTTGTCGAACGCCACGGGCACCTGGCCCGCGATCAGGTCGGTGATGAGCGGCGCGCTGCCCTTGTAGGGCACGTGCGTCCATTCGGTCTTGCTCAGCTGCCCGAACAGCACGCCCGCGAGGTGCATGGAGGTGCCCGCGCCCGCGGTGGAGAACGGCAGGCCCGGATGCTTGCGGGCATAGTCGATCAGCTCGGCCACGTTCTTCACGGGCAGCGCGGGGCCGGCTTCCAGCACGATGGTCGAGTTACCCAGCATCCCGATGGGCGTGAAGTCCTTGCGCGGATCGAAAGGCATCTTCTTGTAGATGTGCGGGTTCAGCGCGTTGGTGGAGATCGCGCCCATGCCCACGGTGTAGCCGTCGGGCGCGGCCTTGGCGACCGCATCCATGCCGATGTTGCCGCCCGCGCCGCCGCGGTTGTCGATCACGACGGGCTGGCCCAGCGTCTGCGCCATGCGCGCGCCCACGGTGCGGGCCACGAGGTCGGTGGTGCCGCCGGCAGCGTAGGGCACGATGAAGCGGATCGGGCGGGAGGGGAATGCGTCCTGCGCGGCCAGGGGACCGGCGGCGGCGCCCAGCAGCAGGGCGGCAGCGGCGGTGCCGAGCAGCGAACGGCGCGGCAGTGCGGAGGAACGGGGGGCGTGCATGGAAGTCTCCTGGAGTCGTGGTGTTCGGTTCGACTGCGATTGTTGCGATCGCGGCGGCGCGCACCACCGGTTTTTCCACTGCGTGGACAATCGTGGGCCGGATTCCATTCCCGCGGCGGGTATCCTGCCCGCCATGACCACCCTGGTGCTCGACCGTGTGCTGCGCATCCTCGACCAGCTCTCGCGCTACGACGCGGGCGGGCTGACGCTGTCCGACATCGCCCGGCAATCGGGCATACCGCATCCCACGGTGCACCGGCTGCTGCGCGATCTGTCGGACGCGCGCCTCGTCACCGCGCTGCCTGGGGAAAAGGGCTACGTGCTGGGCCGCCGGGCGTTCGAAGTCGGCCTGGCCGCGCGCGCCCGGCACGACGTGGCGCCGCTCTTCGAGGCGCACCTGCGCCGGCTCACCGACGCCACGGGCTACGCGGCCTACCTGTTCGTGCGCAGCGGGCCCGAAGCGGTGTGCCACGACCACACCCACCGGCAGCGGCTGGACCCGCCGCTGTCCGTCACGGTCGGGGGGCGGCGGCCGCTCGGCGTGGGGGCCGCGGGCCTGGCGCTGCTGGCCGCGCAGGACGACGCCCGCGTGGACGAAGCGCTCGCGGCCCACGCCGGGGTGCTCGGGCGCTACGGCGGGCTCGACGTGCCCACGCTGCGCACGCTCATCGCGCAGACGCGCGCGCTCGGCTACGCGCGCAGCGGCGGCTGCCTCAACACCAACACTGCCGCCGTGGGCCACGCCGTGCGCGACGCGGGTGGCTGCGCCTTCGCGGCCGTGAGCCTGTCCACCACCGTGGCCCGCCTCACCCAGCGCGAGGCCGCGCGGCTGGCGTCGCTGCTGCGCGCCGAGATCGCGCAGATCGAGCCGCGGGTGCGCTTCGCGTGGAGCGACGAGGCGGTACTGCGGTGATGTCGCTGGATATACGGGCCATCGAGGCCACAGACAACAGTGTGGGCGATGCAGTGCGGTGCTAACCCTGCGCCTGTTTCGCCGTTGTCCAACCAAGTTTTGCGCAGTTCATAGGCCAGCTTCCGGGCTTGTTCCTCACCGTATGTGCGTACAGAAAACGAGCGCCGCTTCACGCGGCCGTCCTCGGCCTTTCGCCTTGTCGGGGGTGCCATGACGAACCACCGAAAACGTACGTTGAAAGGTCCGCCCCTGAAGGCGTATGGATACGACCCAACTGCGCAATTGCCCGTCGGCGTCGAGCCGAGATCCCAGGCCGTCGATTGTTTCTCGGATGCCTTGTGCACTCATCTGCTGGCGATTGGAACGATCGAGAACTTGTGCCCCTGTTCAAGCGCTATGCGTGCCTGCCCAGTCCGGGCGGCCGAGAATGCGCCAGAGATCGGGCACTTCTGCAGAGTCTTCCAGAACAGGCACTGCGCCTGATGCCCCAGGCCCCCAAATGCGTTGCGCCTCTAGGCGACCGTTCTCGTACACCAGCTCAAGGGGCAGCGTCTCAGGGATCCAGGCTCCGAGCAACCCCGCATGCTCTTCGATATCCATCCACACATGGGTTTCATGGGGCGGTGCCATGCACGCCCGTGCATCGAAGGCCGGCAGCGCCTGACGGCATTTCTCGCACCACCCGGCCGCGCCCACCAGCACGATCAGCTTCGCGCCCGGCAGGGTTAGGCGCTCGGCAATGCGTGCTGCGTCGTCCCAGGGGTCGAGTCGCATGGGGAAATGCTCCTTCGTCGTTCGCACCATTTCGCATCGGCCACGTTCAGCCGAGTGCGGAATCCATCCACTGCCACTGGCGCAATGCAGGGGCGCGGGGCGAGAACGGCTGCGCCGTATCCGTGGGCAGATCCAGGTGCCTCGCCGCGACCCAACGCAACGCCTGGGGCCCGTTGCGCAGCACGCCCCGTGCATGCTCGCCTTCCAGCGGCTTGCCCATGAGATGCGGCACATGGGCAGGCAAGCGAATGCCCGCCGCTGCGATCCG
Source organism: Acidovorax sp. PRC11 (assembly GCF_031844105.1). Lineage (NCBI taxonomy): Bacteria > Pseudomonadati > Pseudomonadota > Betaproteobacteria > Burkholderiales > Comamonadaceae > Acidovorax > Acidovorax sp. PRC11. Next base: position 34,610 of record NZ_JAUZUQ010000025.1, read on the forward strand.
TGCTGCATCGGGCTCGGGCAGGCCCGCGTCCCTGGCGTCCACGGCGGTGTCGCTGCCATCGTCCTTTTTCGGGGGATGCACCCAGCCCTGGCCCTGCAGGCCCACGCCCGTCACCATGCTCCACACCCAGCCGGCAAAGCGCGCCACTGCCGGATCGGCCATCCGCTGCTCCACCCAGGGCAGATAACAGGCGTCGGCATGGTGGAGCACGAACCACAACGCCAGCCGGGGTGGCAGCATTTCCAGCAGCCGCGCTACCCCAGGATGGCCCAGCGGAGCGGACATGGCCAGTTCCCTCACCCAGCGCGTGAGCCGGTGTTCGGCGCGGTGGCGGAGCCAGCCCGACAGCGTGGGCAGTGACTGCGCCAGCGCATGGCAGGCCAGCCAAAGCGCTTCCACGGCGCGCATGCGGCCCTCTGGATGCGGTAGTGCTCCTGCTCCCGCGGCACGCGCGGAAGCTCCCAAGATCCCGATCGCGGCCTCTGCACGCACCGCTGCCTCGGAATCCTGCAGCATCGCGGGGAGCAACCCCGCATCCCACACCCCGGCGAACCGGCACGCCGCGGCGCGCAGGTGGGCATCCGGTGCCGCCAGGGCACCGGGCAGCAGGGCCGCGAAGCGTTGGCACTCCGCATCCTCCAAATCGCGCAGCGCCAAGGCCTTCCAGCACGCGACCTGCAAAGGGACTGGCACACCCGTGGCGTGCATCAGCCAGTGCCGCAGCCACACCAGCGCGGGCGCAGGGTCCGCATGCCACGCCAGGGCGGAGACCAGGCCACGCAGCGTGCGCTCGGGCCGCACGCCTGCGATGGCCCACACGCTCGCCAGTCGATCGCCACAGGCCGGGGAATCGAGCGCGAGCAAGGTGGCGACGAACATCTCGGGCGCGCCGTTCCAGCGCTTCAGTTCGCCGAGCGCCGCGGCCCAGCCCGCGTCGCCCGCTACCCGCAATCCGTCCAGGTGGGCATCCAGCAGCCGGCCATATTCCAGGAGCTGCGGCAAGCCCACCAGCGGCGCGCCCAGGGAGGCATCGTGCTGCTGCCAATAGAACGCCGCATCACCGGCATGCCGGGCAACCAGCGCAGGGATGACGGGTGCTGGCGTCGGGCGCGCCACCGGGACCATTACAGAATGCGCTGCCATGTGCTTCCGTCGTACACCGTGGCGCCGTACATGCCGGCCAGCAGCATGACGCCATCGCCTACCGACAGGTTGCCCGAGCAGGAAGTCACCTCGGGCGGCACGTCTGCCTCCTTGAGCCTGCCGTTCTCGATCATCCATAGGCCATTGTCCGACGTGCACCATACCTTGCCGTCGAACCAGACCATGTCCTTGAAGGCCAATGTCATCTCGTCGCGGTGGATGATTTCCCACGAATCCTCCCGGCCACGCATGACGGAACCGCTCTGCATGCCGATGTACACGTAGCCGTCGCCTGCGCAACAGACGCTCTCGAAGTACATGTTCGTGGGTACCACGCATTGATACCAACGTTTACCGTCATAGCGCCATGCATCGCCCTTGCCACCAACGCAATAGATATCAGTCTCGCTAAAGCCATCAATGGCGTCGAACCCGCCATCGTTGCTTGCTCTAACCTTCGGAGGCAGGGGCAACGTGCTGCGGTCTCCGACAATAGATTGCCATTCACTTGGGCCGATTCGCTTTGCGGCGGACCGCCAAGGACCGACCACATACATATAACCCTCTATTTTTGCCCAGTTGAAACAGGAGAATGCCGTTTCTTTGGAGATATTTTCCTCCATTCCATCGTCGCCCCCCCCCCCCAAGACGGCAACTGCATTGGGACCGCCAAAAAGCACCGCTTGATTCTTTGGAATTTCGCTCACGCCGAGCCGTGGACGACGGAATCCCTCGTAATCCGTCCAGCTCAAACGCTCTCTTTCTTCATCGCATGGAAAGTAGTTCAGGAGCCGCCTATCGCCTGATGCCGAATCTTCGATGTTTTGCAGAAGGAGAAACGAAAGAGAATTCTTATCACGGACGGCACAGTCATAAATGAAGAATCCTTCAAATGCTTCCGAGCGCTCCTCATCTGTGAGAGTGAATATATCCATGCGATTGAAGCTCCTTGAGATTTTCTCTTTTCTGCTGTTTTTTCGGGGTCCGTGAATTTTCCTGATTCACTCATTGAAGTCAGTCGCGCTCATGCCGAGCAAGCAACGCAGGAGCCACTGACGTTGGCGCTGAACATATCACCATGGAACATCAGATAATCCGCCGCCATTCGTGCCCGTCATACACGGTGGCCCCATACATGCCGGCCAGCAGCATCACGCCATCGCCCACGGACAAATTGCCAGAGCAGGCTTTCACCTCGGGCGGGACGTCCGCTTCCTTGAGCTTGCCGTTCTCGATCACCCACAGGCCGTAGTCTGAGGTGCACCACACCTTGCCATCGAACCAGACCATATCCTTGAAGGGCAGGGTCATCTCATCGCGGTGGATGATTTCCCATGAATCTTCTCGACCACGCATGACGGAACCGCTCTGCATGCCGATATAGACGTAACCGTCGCCCGCGCAGCAGACGCTTCGGAAATACATGTTGGTGGGAACGACGCATTGGTACCAGCGCTGACCGTCGTAACGCCACGCATCGCCCTTGCCGCCCACACAGTAGATGTCGGATGCACTGAAACCAGCGATTGCGTGAAAGCCGCCATCACTCGAAGCACCCACTGATGTGGGCTTCGGCAAAGAGCTTCTATCTCCCACCAAGCTTTCCCACTTCCCCTCGTCTACTCTCTTGCAGACGCTCCGTCTCGGGCCCACGGCGTAGATGGTGCCATCTATAGTCGCCAAATTGCAACATGCGCGAAGCACTTCGGTTTCTGGTGGCCCGCCGTTTGGAATGGGGTCTTCGGTGTCGCGCTTGCCTCCACCTATGACAGCCACATCGCAGGACATGGAAACCATGACCGCCTGATTCTTGGGCTGGGAAGATGCGGCAATTTTCGGGAGATCGAAGCCGCTATAGGTGTCCCAAGCCAGCCTTTCTTCAATGGGGCGATTGATGAAAATATTCATCAGCCTTTGATCTCCGCTGGCGGCATCACCGACGGACTCCAATAACAAAAAAGAAAAACAATCACAACTCCTGATTGCGCAGTCATAAACGAAGAATCCGGCCAAAACCTCATCTATGTCATTTCCAGAGGCGGTCATCACCTGCATCCTAGGGTAGCCATCAAATAATTCGCTGCCAGTTGCGTCCGTCGTGCACCGTTGCCCCGTACATGCCGGCCAGCAGCATCACGCCATCGCCCACCGACAAGTTGCCCGAGCAGGCTTTCACCTCGGGCGGGACATCCGCTTCCTTGAGCTTGCCATCCTCGATTACCCACAGTCCATAGTCCGACGTGCACCACACCTTGCCGTCGAACCAGACCATATCCTTGAAGGGCAGAGTCATCTCATCGCGATGAATGATTTCCCAAGAGTCGTCCCGACCACGCATCACAGACCCGCTCTGCATACCAATATATACAAAATCATCGCCAGCGCAGCAGACACTATGAAAGTACATGTTTGTAGGCACTGCGCACTGATACCAGCGGCTCCCATCAAACCGCCATGCATCGCCCTGGCCACCAATGCAGTATATATCTCCAGAATTAAAGCCGGCAATTGCATCAAAGCCACCAGCATTGGATGCCCCACGTCTGGGAGGTTTAGGCAATGTACTCCTGTCGCCAATTAAACTCCCCCAGAGGTTGGGTCCTATTCGTTTGCAAGCTGTTCGCCATGGACCGACTGCATAAACAATACCATCTATGCACGCAACATTGAAACATGCACGCAGCACCTCATTCTCGGGTTCGCCGCCGCTGGGAATAGGCTTTTCCATACCCCTCTCACCACCCCCCAAAACTGCCACGTCGCAATCAAGGGAAATTATCATTGATTGATTCTTTGGCAGAACTGAGGATATTATTTTTGGTCCGTCAAATCCACGATATGTATCCCAGGAAATCCGCTCTCCAACGGGCTCTTTAAAAAATAAATTGACAATTCTTTTTTGCCCATGGGCCGCATCATCAATATTCTCAAGCATCAAAAAAGATATGCAATCCGCTGATCTGACGGAGCAGTCATATATATTAAACCCATGCATTGCCTCGGCAATGTCCCGATTTTTTATTTCCATGAGATATTCGATATTATCGAGCTACACCACTGTTCGATCCAGAGCTATTGCTAGGGCCGGAAGACCCACCTCCGCCTTGTCCAGTCTTATCAACTCCGGGGTGACTTTTTGGAACGCAATTTAATCGATCGTAAAATGCATGAAGTTGCGCTTTCAAGCACCGCTCATCGCAACCAGACTCTGGGAACGCCATCCTAACAGAACTTACTCCGGCATTTATTGCAGATTCTTTTGTTATCTCAGCGCCTTTAGGAATTTTGCTTCCACTTGGATATTCAAAATTGCTGAGTTCAACCATCAATGCGTTATGGGCCATGCCATGGGAGCCATGCGTGTTATTCGTCCCTTCTACACAAACAGTGGGGGCTTCACTAGGCTCATAACCAGGACACCCTTCAAACATCGCACTGGGCAACACATGGTGACCAGATTGCCCCGGACAGCACCCCTTTCCATCTCGCCCGGACAAGGGATTCAGCGTCTCCTTGTAAGGCACCAGCGCACAACGACGCGCCCGAATACACGGGTTCAACTTCGCGGTCGCGGTCATCATGTCGGTGACCATCTTCTGCTTGTTGTAGCTGCCGTCCGGGTTCATGTAATTGTCCAGTTGACCCTGGATGTCTGCGATCTGCGCCTTCGCGTCCTTGATCTTGGCGGCCGCCTGCTCGACTTCGCGCTTCAGTTCCGGAAACTCCTCCGCAGCCTTGATCGCATCGTCGGCGCCATCCAGCGGTCATGAGAATGTTGACAGCTACCCCCGTCCAGGGTCCGCCCAGGAACGACCCTGCCCGCACCAGACCTTGCTTGACCGCCATCTTCGCCAGCTTGGCCTTGACCGCGCTCTCGAGCTTTTCCTTGGCCTTGGCCTCCACAGCCTCCAGTGCCTTCATGCCCAGCTCATCCGCCATCTGCGCAGGGATGTTCTCCAGCTCCTTGAACATCTCGTCCGGGCTGCTGGGCTTGATCATCAGGAACTCGCAATGGTCGTTGATCCATTGCGCATCCGGATTGGCGGCCTTGCCGCTGTGGGTGGGCAGCTTGAGCTTGCCCAGCGGGCCCGGTGCCGACTTCTGGCGGCTGTCCTTTTCCGTCGGGGTTTCGGGCGCGCATTTCTTCTCGATCGCGCCGACGTCCTTGGCGCAGTTGCCCTTGGCGGCGGCCGTGTCGATGTAGACATGCCGTCGCGTGTTCGGCGCGCCCTTCTGGCTGGCGGCGGGGCGGCTGCCGTGGCTGGAACTGCTGCCGCTCCTGCCGCCCGGTTTGGTGCGGGGTGCCATGGAGTGCGTCAGGTCTTGTGGTTGTGGGTCGTGGGATCGGTGTGGCGACAAACGTTCAGGCCTTCCACCTTCACGTCGGGCGACCAATCCACGAAATAGCAGCGCCCCTGGATGACTTCGGTCACCACGCCCTTGCGGAACTTCGTGGTGGCGGGCTCGTCGCCCGTGCTGGTCGCGAGGTACGACACATCCTTTTTGCAGATGGGCGTGCCGCACACGAACACCGTGGTGCTGCCGTTGGCCAGGTCCCGGGCGAAGGCGGTGTTCGGGTAGGGCAGCGGAATGCCGATCTTCGGCGGCTTGGGCGGGCTGTGGCAGACGTCCGGGAAGCACGCCGCTGCCTTGCCGTCTGCGGCCTGCGAGCAGAACTCGTCGTCGTTCGCGTACACGTGGGTTTCCATGCTTGCTTCTCGAAGGTCAGGAATGCGCGGGTGGCTGATAACGCACGACGACGGCCGCGCGCAGCCCCTCGTCGTTGGCCAGATGCAGTACGCCGCAGTGACCGGGGCCGTCCGCGCGCGGCAGGAGGTGGTGCAGCCAGGCCAGCATGAGCGGGCCGGTCGCCGCGCCGACCTCGCCCGTGCAGTCGGCGGTGGTGAGCACCATGGGGGTCGTGCCGCCATCGACGGCCACGCGCGTGAAGGCGTTGGTGGCATCGCTGGCGAAGAAGCCTTCGCCGTTCTGGTCGCTGAGCCGGAACGCCAGGTCGTTGCAGTCGATGCCGGCTTGCCCGAAGGCCGTGCGCAGGGCCTGCGTCAACCCGCGCGAGCGGCTGGGCACGCTGCCGTCGGGGCGGCCTTCTTCCATCCCCTGGCCCCAGCCGGCAATGTGCAGGCCCGGCGTCTCGGGCGCAGCCAGATCGAGCAGCACGGCGGCTGCGGCTTCGCCGGGGATGAAGCCGTCCCGGTTGCCGGGCACCAGCAGGCGGTCCTGCGACAGGTAGTGGTTGATGACCTCGGAGTGCAGGTAGCTGTCGAAGCCGACCACCATCGCATGGCGCACCGCACCTTCGCGCAGCAGCTTGTCGGCGTAGGTCAGCGGAAAGGCTATCAGCAGCTAATTTGTTTGCAAATGTTTTTAAAATGGCGCCAATTCAATTCATCAGGGCTTGCTGCACCGCGGGCCGCGCCGCCACGCGCTGCGAATGCGCATGCACCTTCGGGAAGCGCGCGATGTCCACGCCGTCGCTGGCCAGCCAGCCGGCCACGGTGAACAGGTAGCCGTCGGCCACCGTGTACTGGCCGCCCATCGCCCAGGGGCCGTCGCCGAGGTAGTGGTGCTCGATCAGGTCGAAGCATTCGGCCATGTTCTCCGGCACCTTGCGCTGCATCGCGGCGATGGCTTCGGGCGCGTCGGCCCAGCGGCTCGCGCGCGGGCGGTGCGCATGGGCGACGTGCACGGTGGAGGCCAGGTAGCTGTGGAACTCCTGCATGCGCGCGAAGCCGTAGGCATCCTCCGGCGCGAGGCGTGCCCGCGGGAACCGCTGCGCGACGTAGGCGAGCAGGGCGGGCGTCTCGGTCAGCACGCCGGCCCCGGTGGCCAGCGCCGGCACGCGGCCCTTGGGGTTGACCGCGAGGTAGTCCGGGCTGCGCTGCCCGCCGGCCGAGAAATCGACGCGCACCAGGCGGTGCTCCGCGCCGGCTTCGTGCAGGGCGATGCGCACGGCCTGTGCGCAGGTGCCGGGGGCGTAGTAGAGGGTGAGTTCAGGGGTCATGGTCGTTGGGGGTCGTCTTCGTAGAGGTGGCGGGTGGATGCGAACAGGCGCACGAGGCCCAGCAGCGCATCGGTATGGGGCGAGGGCACGCCGGTGATGCGCGCGAGTTCGTGCACGGCGCCGATGAGGGCGTCGATCTCCAGCGGCTTGCCGGCCTCCACGTCCTGCAGCATCGAGGTCTTGAAGGCGCCGAGCCTGCGCGTCACCGCGTGCCGGTCCTCGGGTTGCTGGTCGATGGGCAGGCCCAGGCGTTCGCCGATGGCCTTGGCCTCGCGCATCACGTCGGAGACGAACGCGCGCACGAGGTCGTCGTCCAGGATGCGGTCCGTCGTCGCGCCGGTGAGCGCGCTGATGGGGTTGATCGTCATGTTGCCCCACAGCTTGAACCAGATGTCCTGCTGGATGCGCATCGACTGCTCCACCTCGATGCCGCCCCGGGCGATGAGCGCCGAGAGCGTCTCCAGCCGCGGGCTGGCGCCGCCGCCGGCCTCGCCGAGGATGAGCCGGTTGCCGAAGTGCTGGCGCACGACGCCGGGGCCCGCGAGCGAGCAGCTGGCATGCACCACGCCGCCGACCACGCGCGATGCGGGAATGGCGCGCGCCAACACGCCGCCCGGGTCCACCGCCGCCAGCTCGCGCCCGTGCGCCGGGCCGCTGCAGCCTTCCAGGAACCACCAGGGCACGCCGTTCATGGCCGTGAGCACGGTGGTGCCGGGAGCCAGCAACGGCGCGATGCGCGCGGCCACGTCGGGCAGCGCGGGGGCCTTCACGGCCAGGACGACGGCGTCCTGCGGGCCGAGCGCCGCGGGGTCGTCGTGCGCCGCCACCGCGGCATGTTCCTGCGTGCCGTCCGGCCGGATGCAGCGCAGGCCCTGCACGCGTAGCGCGTCCAGGGTGGCGCCGCGTGCCACGAAGGAAACCCTGGCACCGGCGCGTGCCAGTGCCATGCCCAGCCAGCCGCCGATGGCGCCGGCACCATAGATCGCGATCCGCATCGTTCTCGCCCCTCCAGGAGGTTGTCATGCCCGGCACCCGGGCGTGAGAAAGCCCCGCAGGCCGCAAAGCGCGCGGGGCCGGAGAGGCTATTGTGCTGCGGATGGCGGGGCCATCCGCGAAAGCTGCCTGCCGGTCAGCGGGCGGCGCTGGCAGCGTCCGATGCCGCGGAAGCCGGGGGCACGGCGCCTGCGGTCGAGCCGCCGAACACGGCACCGCCGGACGGCGGCGTGGTGGCGGAGGTGGAACCCGTGGCGCCGTCCGTCGTGCCGGTGCCCATGCCGCTGCCGCCGGTGCTGCCCGAGCCCATGCTGCCCGTGTCGGATGCGGGCGGCATCGGTGCCGGCGCGGTCGTCGGGGCCGGCGTGCTGGCCGGGGTGTTGTTCACGTTGCTTTCCTTGTTGCGGTCGCACGCGGACAGGGCCAGCACCGAGGCGAGCGCGATCGGGGCGGCGACCAGCCAGCGGCGCGACGTGCGCGAGGGCGAGGCGGAAGAGGCGGTGTTCTCGGTCATGGATTCGTTCTCCGTTCAGGGAAGGCGGCGCGATGCCACCGGGACACCTATCCTAGGAAGCGGCTGCGCCGCGCCGAGTAGGATAGGGTTGACGACGCATTTGCTTACGGTTTGCCGGCCGTGCTGGCACCCGCCGTCCCCGGGCCGCGCGTGAAAATCGCCCGGCCGCCCCCAGATGCGAAGGTGCGTGCGGGCCCGGCGCCGCCCCCTGGCCTGCGCACGGCCCGTGCGGTCCGCTCCGTCCTCGTCCTCCTCTCCCCCGCTTTCCTTCTCCCGGATTCCCCCTTCCCATGGCCAAAGACAAGACCGTTTTCACCTGTACCGAATGCGGGGGCACCAGCCCGCGCTGGCTCGGCAAGTGCCCCGCCTGCGGCGCCTGGAACACGCTGGTGGAATCGGCGCCCGAGGCCGGGCCGGGCAAGAACCGCCTGAGCGCGCCGGCCTATGCGGGCCTGGCGCAGGCGCAGGCGGTGACGCCGCTGTCCGCCATCGAGGCGTCCGACGTGGCGCGCACGCCCAGCGGCATCGACGAGCTGGACCGCGTGCTGGGCGGCGGCATCGTGGAAGGCGGCGTGGTGCTCATCGGCGGCGACCCCGGCATCGGCAAATCCACGCTGCTGCTGCAGGCGCTGGACGCGCTGCAGCGCCTGGGCCTGCCCACGCTCTACGTGACGGGCGAGGAAAGCGGCGCGCAGGTGGCGCTGCGCTCGCGCCGGCTGGGGCTGGACCACAGCCAGGTGAACGTGCTGGCGGAGATCCAGCTGGAGAAGATCCTCGCCACCGTCGAGGCGACGCAGCCGGCCGTGGCGGTGATCGACTCGATCCAGACCGTGTATTCCGACCAGCTGACCAGCGCGCCCGGCTCGGTGGCCCAGGTGCGCGAATGCGCGGCCCACCTCACGCGGGCGGCCAAGACCTCGGGCGTGTCCATCATCCTCGTGGGCCACGTGACCAAGGAAGGGGCGCTGGCCGGACCGCGCGTGCTGGAGCACATGGTGGACACGGTGCTGTACTTCGAAGGCGACACCCACAGCCAGTTCCGGCTGGTGCGCGCCATCAAGAACCGCTTCGGCGCCGTGAACGAGATCGGCGTGTTCGCCATGACCGAGAAGGGCCTGAAGGGCGTGACCAACCCGAGCGCGATCTTTTTGAGCCAGCACAGCGAGCCCGTGCCCGGCAGCTGCGTGCTGGTCACCCTGGAAGGCACGCGGCCGATGCTGGTGGAGATCCAGGCGCTGGTGGACGAGGGCGGCCCCAGCCCGCGCCGCCTGTCGGTGGGCCTGGACCGCGACCGCCTGGCCATGCTGCTGGCCGTGCTGCACCGCCACGCGGGCGTGGCCTGCATGGACCAGGACGTGTTCGTCAACGCCGTGGGCGGCGTGCGCATCAGCGAACCCGCGGCCGACCTGGCGGTGATGCTGTCCATCACCAGCAGCCTGCGCGGCAAGCCGCTGCCCAAGGGCTTCCTGGCCTTCGGCGAGGTCGGCTTGGCGGGAGAGGTGCGCCCTGCGCCGCGCGGCCAGGAACGGCTGAAGGAGGCCGCCAAGCTCGGCTTCACCATGGCCGTGGTGCCCAAGGCCAATGCGCCCAAGAAGCCCATCGAGGGGCTGACGATCCACGCGGTGGAGAGGGTGGAGGAGGCCATGGAAGTGGTCCGCGGCATGGGTTGAATTCCTCCCCTTGAGTCGCCGGGCTGGTTCGTGGGGCATTTGCAATGCCTTGCCGCGGTGGCGTGCACCTCCTTGTAAGCACCATCCACAGCGAGGGGCTTGCCCGGGCCGACGACAATCGGTGCATGAACCTGCTGCGCCGCTTCTTCATTCCCGTCCTCATCGCCCTGCTCGTCATCGCCGCCTACCGCTCGTACGGCTGGCAGGGCATCTTCGCCGTCGGCGGCGGGCTGATCATGTGGGCACTGCTGCATTTCACGCGGCTCATGAACATCATGCGCAAGGCGGCCGACCGGCCCATCGGCTACGTAGGCAGCGCCGTCATGCTGAACGCCCGCCTGCGCGAAGGCGTGAACCTGATGCACGTGGTGGCGATGACGCGTTCGCTGGGCGAGCTGCTGTCGCCCCAGGGCGAGGAGCCGGAGCGCTACCGCTGGACGGACGGCACGCAGTCGCACGTCACCTGCGAGTTCCGCGGCGGCCGGCTCGCCGCCTGGGAGCTGGTGCGGCCGGCACCGGACGCGGACTCCGGTGCCTCCGGCGCGCTGCCGCCCGCCGCGGGGCCGTCCGCGCCGTAAAATCGCCGGTTTTGCGGGCGGACGCGGCCGTGCCGAGCGAGGCAGTCCGACGCAGCCCCGAGACGATCCCGGCAGACAAGCCCCGGAGAAAAGGAATCCCATGAGCCCCGTAGTTCCCTCGATGGCCGACCGTGACGGCAAGATCTGGATGGACGGCCAGATGGTCGACTGGCGCGACGCCAAGATCCACGTGCTCACCCACACGCTGCACTACGGCTGCGGCGCGTTCGAGGGCGTGCGGGCCTATCAGACGCCGCAGGGCACGGCGATCTTCCGCCTGCAGGAGCACACCGAGCGGCTCTTCAACAGCGCCAAGATCCTGCGCATGCAGATCCCCTTCACGCAGGACGAGGTGAACGAGGCCCAGCGCGCCGTCGTGCGCGAGAACCGGCTCGCCTCCTGCTACCTGCGCCCGCTCACCTGGATCGGCTCGCAGAAGCTGGGCGTGTCGCCCAAGGGCAACCAGATCCACCTGATGGTGGCGGCCTGGGCCTGGGGCGCCTACCTGGGCGAGGAAGGCATGCAGCGCGGCATCCGCGTGAAGACCAGCAGCTACACGCGCCACCACGTCAACATCACGATGACGCAGGCCAAGGCGGTGAGCAACTACACCAACTCCATCCTGGCCAACATGGAAGCCACGGAAGACGGCTACGACGAGGCCCTGCTGCTCGACGCCTCCGGCTTCGTCTCCGAAGGCGCGGGCGAGAACGTCTTCGTGGTCAAGAACGGCGTGGTGTACACGCCCGACCTGTCGGCCGGCGCGCTCAACGGCATCACGCGCAACACCATCCTGCACATCTGCAGGGATCTCGGCATCGAGCTCGTGCAAAAGCGCATCACGCGCGACGAGGTGTACATCGCCGACGAGGCGTTCTTCACCGGCACGGCCGCCGAGGTCACGCCGATCCGCGAACTCGACCGCATCGCCATCGGCGCGGGCAGCCGCGGCCCCGTGACCGAGAAGATCCAGACGGCGTTCTTCGACATCGTGAACGGCCGCAACCCGCAATACGCCCACTGGCTCACGCTGGTCTGATTCCCCTTCCCTTTCTTCTGCCCCACAGCGCGAACCCCACCATGACGCAAGCCACCATCGAACTGCTCGCCAAGGACCTGAATCCGCAGGGCGGCGTCTTCTGCCCGAGTCCCAAGGCCGACATGAAGGTCTGGAACACCCATCCCAAGGTGTACCTGGACGTGGCCCACACGGGCGAGGCCAAGTGCCCGTACTGCGGCACGGTGTACCGCCTGAAGGCGGGCGAGACCGTTCGCGCCGCCCATTGAACCAGCCGGTGCGGCGCGCGCGGGCCGCGCTACGCTGCCGTGCTGCGGCGGGGCCCTTCCCGGCCGCTGGCGTGGCTTGCGTTGCCGCGGCAGGCACGTTCCCAGAGGCTGCCGTGCGCCGGGCCACCATGCTGCTCAAACAGTGCCGCGAAATGCCGGCGCTCGCCGCCGCGCAGCTTGACCAGCGGCGCCGGATGCGGCTCGGCCGGCACCAGGCACAGGCGCGGGTAGAGCAGGTACCACTTCCACCCCAGGGCCTTCTGGTAGAAGAACGCCGTGTCCTCGGCCTTGAAGAGCGCCAGCCGGAAGGTGTTGGCGCGCCGCAGCACCTGCTGCGCCGCCACATGGATCAGCAGATAGGCCGGATCGGGAATGCCCTGCAGCAGCGTGCCGGCATCTTCGCGGTCGCGCAGCCGCGCCAGGTAGGCGTCGGTGCCCTCGGTGACCAGCGCCCGGTGGAATTCGTCCTGCCATGCCACCACGAACGGCGCCTGCGCCGGTGCGCCGAAGGCCCAGCTCTCCACCACGGGGAACCGGGCGTCGCGCGTGTAGCCCTCCAGGTAGAAGCCGGTGAACTCCGCGCCATGCGCCTGCCGCAGCGCGTCCATCCACGCGGGCGAACGCGTGAGCAGGATGGTCGCGTCCAGCCAGTAGCCGCCGTGGTGGCGCACGAGGTAGAGGCGCACCCAGTCGGACTGTTTGGTGGGATGCAGCTGCGCGAAACCGGCGGGCAGGTCGCCCGCGGCCACGAAGTCGCCGATGTTGCGGCGGTGGATCACCTGCACGTCGAAGCCCGGGCAGTGGGCGCGCCAGTTGGCGACGCACTGGTCCACCATCGGGTCGGCCGCTTCCGTGTCCCAGTATGTCCAGATGCGGGGCGGAATGGGGGCTGCGGCCAGCGCTGGCGCCGCGGAGGCCGCACCGGAAGCACCAGGCTGCGCGTCGCCTTGGAACACCGCCGCCGCCGGCTCGCCGGGATAGCGGGCCGCGCCCCGTGGGCGGAGGGTGGTGAGCAGACGGTAGGCCGTGCGCAGTGCGCGGGCGGAGATGCGGAGCGTCATGGATGGAAGGGCCTCACGGACTGCGCGGGGGCGCGACGGTCGGCATTCTGGCACCGCCGCGCTGCGTTACGATCGGCCGCCGCCGCGTCCCGCCCCGAAGAAATGTCCCGTGCTCCGCGTACCCCGTCCCCCGCCGGTACCGCGCAGCCGGCCGAATCCTCCTTTGTCCGCGTGCCCGCGGAACACGACGCGCTTCCCCGATGACCTTCGCTGCTTTTTCTTCCCCGCTGGGGCCGGCCCCCTGGCCGCAGCGCCTCACCACGCTGGCGGCCTTCCTGGTGCCGGCGCTGGCACTGACGGTGCCCTCGGGTTACTCGTACGGCGCGGTGCTGCTGCTGCTGGGCGCATTGATCTGCCTGCCCCGGTGGGTGCGCCTGCGGCCCGACCGGGGCACGCTGGCGCTCGTTGGCGTGACCTTCGCCATGGGCCTGCTGTGGTGCGTGCTGTCGGATCCGCGCGAGAGCATGGGCCAGTGGGACCGGCCCGTCAAATTCTGGCTGGGCGCCCTCTGCGGATTGTTCATCGCCTCGCAGCCGCCGCTGCCGCGGCCGCGGCCCGTGTTCTGGGGGCTGCTCGCGGGCTGCCTGGGCGCGGGGCTGGTGGCCCTGTGGCAGGTGCATGCCGAGGGCGCTCCGCGGGCCTCCGGCTTTCCGAGCGGCCGCACGAACGCCATCCAGTGGGGCAACCTGGCGCTGCTGCTGGGGGCCATGCTGGCGCTGCAGCTCGCAGCCCTCTGGCGCCATCTGCCGCGCCCGGCAGTCTGGTGCGCCGCCGTGGCCGCGCTGCTCGCCGTGAACGCATCGGTGCTGTCGCAGTCGCGCGGCGGCTGGCTGGCCCTGCTGCTGGCATTGCCGCTCGGCCTGTGGCTGATGCGGCGCGTGCACCCGGGGCGCATCGCCGCGATCGCCGCCGTGCTGGTGGCCGCGCTGGCCGTGCTGACGGCCATGAACTGGCGGGTGGTGGAAGAACGCTGGGAGCGCATGCACGACGAGGTGGCGCAGTACGACACCCGGGGCGAGGCCGACAACTCCGTCGGCCAGCGGCTGGAGCACTGGCGCTTCGCCTGGCAGGTGGGCATGGAGCGGCCGCTGACCGGCTGGGGCATGGCCGGCTACATGCGCGAGAAGGCCGCGCGCGTGGCCGCCGGGCAGTACGAGCGCTCCATCATGGAATACATCTACGTGCACAACGAACTGCTCGACATCTTCGTCAAGACCGGTCTCGGTGGCGTGCTGCTGATGCTGTGCTTCTACGGCGTGCCGGTGGCGCTCTTCTGGCCGGGCCGGCGCCGCATGCAGGCGCTCGCCGATGCGCCCGAGGCGGTGCGCGCGCACGCGCTGGCGCTGCGGCTCTCGGGCCTGGCGATCCCGGTGCTCTATGCCGGGTTCGGGATCACGCAGGTGTTCTTCGCCCACAACAGCGGCATCATGTTCTACATCTTCATGAACATCGTCGTCTGGGCGGCCCTGCTGGGCGTGCAGCCGCCGCTTTCCGCGCAGTCTTCCGGCGCGCGCCCCTGACCCTGCAGGCCCGGGTGTGAACGCGACCCCGTCAGCAACCGCTGCAGGCCCGGCAGGCCGGCCCCGGCCCCGCGTGCTGCATTTCGTGACCGGCGGATTCTCCGGAGCCACGCAGGTGGCCGTGGACCTCGTGCGGGCGCACGGCGCCTCCGGCCGTTTCGATGCCCTGCTGGCGCTGCGTGCCAAGCCGCGTACCACCACGCCCGAGCGGGTGGCCGGGCTGCGGGCCGAGGGGCTCGCCGTGGAGGTGGTGCCCGGCTGGGCGCATGCCGCCACCGTCTGGCACCTGGCCGCGCTCTGCCGCCGCTGGCGGCCCGACATCCTGGTGGCGCACGGCTTCAGCGAGCACCTCTGGGGCCGCTATGCGGGCCTGCTGGCGGGCGTGCCGCATCTGGTGCACGTCGAGCACAATTCGCGCGAGCGCTACACCGCCTGGCGGCTGGCGCAGGCCCGGTGGCTGGCGCGGCGCACCGCGGCCATCGTGGGCGTATCCGAAGGCGTGCGCAGCGCGCTGCTGGAGCGCGGCTTTCCCGCGCCGCGCACCCATGCGATTCCCAACGGCATCCGGCTGCAGCCCTACGCGCAGGCCGATGCCCACCCCTTCGGCACGCGCGAGCCCGGCATCGTGATGGCCGCCCGTTTCGCCCGCCAGAAGGACCATGCCACGCTGCTGCGCGCCGTCGCGCTGCTGCGGGAGCGCGGGCTCACGCCCCCCGTGCACCTGGCCGGCGGCGGCAAGGCCGGCGCACGGCGCGCGGCCGAGCGGCTGGCGCAGGAACTGGGGCTGATGCCCCAGGTGCGGTTCCTCGGGCACTGCGCCGACGTGCCGGGCCTGCTGATGGGCCGGCAGATCTGCGTGCTCTCCACGCATTACGAGGGCATGCCGCTGTCGCTCATCGAAGGCATGGCCGCGGGTTGCGCGGTGGTGGGCAGCCGGGTGGTGGGCGTGCAGGAAGTGATCGACCCGGGCCGCAACGGCCTGCTCGCGGAGCCCGGCGATCCCGCCTCGCTCGCCGACGCGCTGGCGCGGCTGCTGACCGACCCGGACGGCGCCGCGCGCATGGCCGCGGCCGCACGCGCCGAGGCCGGGGCCCGCTACGGCCTGTCCACCATGACGGCGCGCTACGAGGCGCTGCTGGCGGGGCTGCTGGACGCGCCCGGGAACGCTTGCTGCGCAGCGGAGGGCCCCCCGTGACCGTGCCGGCACCGGCCACCGCGCCACCGTGGCTCAGCGTGCTCGTGCCCGTCTACAACGTTCGCGACTACCTGGTGGAGTGCGTGCAATCCGTGCTGTCGCAGATCGCCGATGGCGCAGGCGAGGGCGTGGAGGTGCTGTTGCTGGACGACTGCTCCACCGACGGCTCGGCCGCGGTGATGGACGACCTCGCCGCGCGCCACCCCGGCCGCCTGCGCCTGCTGCGGCACGAACGCAACGCAGGCCTGAGCGCCGCGCGCAACACGATGATCGGTGCGGCGCGGGGCGATTACCTGTGGTTCCTCGACTCCGACGACAAGCTGCTGCCCGGCGCCATCGCCGGCCTGCGCGACGTCGTGCGCCGGCACGGTCCCGATGCCGTGCTCTGCGATTTCGCCGTCTGGCGCGAGCGCCCGCGGCTGAAGCATCGCCTGCGCGGCGAGGGGCACCGCCGCACCTTCGCCGGCCCGCATGCCACGCTGCGGCCGGGCGGCGCCGAACTGCTGGCGGGGCTGCTCGCCACGGGCGAGCTGCATGCCTGGTCCAAGATCACCCGCCGCGCCCTCTGGACGGAGCAGGTGCGCTTTCCCGTGGGCCGCTACTTCGAGGACATGGCCACCATGCCGCTCGCGCTGCTGCAGGCCCGCAGCTACTGGCACGCGCCCCAGCCGTGGGTGGCCTACCGGCAGCGCGGCGGCAGCATCCTGGCGACGATGACGCTGCCCAAGGCGCTGGACCAGTCCGCCGCGCTGCGGCCGCTCGCCCAGGCGCTGCAAGGGCGCCCGGAGGCGCGGCACCCCGCGCTGCGGCTGGCGCTGGCGCAGCAGTGCGCGCGCAATCTGGTGGGCGCCATGCGGGTGGTGGAGCGCGCCGCCGGCACGGTGCCGGACGCCGCCCTGGACGAGGCCGCCGCGCGTGTCCGCTCAGATTTCGCCGCCGCTTCCCCGCTGGACGCCCGTGCCCTGGCAGCCGCCTACGCGCGCCGCGGCTGGTGGCTGCGGCGCCTCAAATTCCTGCGCGCCCATGCGCTCCGCCATCCATGACCGCTTCCGCACCGACTCCCGCCCGCCCCACGCTCAAGACGCGCGGCGAACTCTGGCTCGCGCGCGGCCTGCGGCGCTTCTACGGCTGGTGGCCCCGGCGGCTCGAGGCCTGCCCGCCGCCGGCGTTCACGCTGTATTCCATTCCGCCTGCGGCGCAGGGGGACGCCGACGCCGCGCCGCCCGGCCCGCCGCCGGCCATCCCGCGCGTGGTGTGGGCCTACTGGAAGGGCACGGCGCCGCCGCCGCTCATCCGCCACTGCTTCGCGCACTGGCACCGCCAATGCCCCGGCTACGAGATCCGCGTGCTGGACGACGTTTCCGTGCGCACCTGGCTGCCGGAGATACCGGCCGTGCTCGATGGCGTGTCGCCGGCCAAGCGCGCCGACTGGATCCGGCTGGAACTGCTGCGCCTGCACGGCGGCATCTGGATGGACGCGAGCACGCTGCTGACCGCGCCGCTCGACTGGGTGCTGGAGCAGCAGGCGCGCACGCCGGCCGATTTCGTCGGCTACTACCTGGACCGCCACACGCGCGATGCCCGCTACCCGGTGGTGGAGAACTGGTTCATGGCCGCGCCCCCGGGCAGCCGCTTCATCGCCGACCTGCAGCATGAATTCACCACGCAGGTCATCGGCCGCACGGGCGAGGAATACATCGCCCATCTGCAGCGGCTCGGCGTGTACGACGACGTGCGGCAGGACATCGATGCGCCCGACTACCTGACCATGCACCTGGCGCTGCAGTTCATCCTGCGCACGAGGGGCGGCTACCGGCTGGCGCTGTCGCGTGCGGAGGACGGGCCGTTCTACTACCACCTGCTCGGGCGCTGGCGGCGCACGCCGCTCAAGCTGCGGCTGCTGTTCTCGCTGCCCTCGGGGCCGCTGCCGCCGCTCATCAAGCTGCGCGCACCCGACCGCCGGCGGCTGGACGACTACCTGGCGCACGGCCTGTACCTGCCGGGCAGCGTGGCCGGGCAACTGCTCACGGGCGCGCAGGACCTGCCGCCGCGCTAGCGGGCGGCAGCAGGCGGCCCGGCCGCTGTCAGGCGCCTGCCGCGGCGGCCGTGGCCGTGACTGCGGCGCCGGCCCCGGTGGCCGCGCGCCACTCGAGCGCCAGCAGCTCCAGCAGTTCGCCGGCCGGCATCGGCCGCGCCGCGGCCACGCCCTGCCCCGCCCAGAGCGCGATGGCATCGGCCCGGCCCCGCTCGGCCGCCGCGCGGCGCAGCGGCCCCATCAGGGCGTTCTGCACCGGGTAGGCGGGCACGTCGGCTTCATGGGGCGCCAGCCGGTCCATCGTGGCATTGACGATTCCGCGCGCGGGCCGGCCGGAGAACACGCGGGTGATGCGCGTATCGGTGTCGCCCGCCGCGGCCAGCGCGGCGCGGTAAGCCGGGCCGATGCCCGACTCGGGGCAGACGATGAACGCCGTGCCCATCTGCACCGCCTGCGCGCCCAGGGCCAGGGCGGCGGCGATGCCGCGGCCGTCCATGATGCTGCCGGCCGCGAAGACGGGGATCTCCAGCGCGTCCACGCACTGCGGCACGAGGGCCAGGGTGCCGACCTGGCTGGATTCGAAATCCGCGAGGAAGGTGCCCCGGTGGCCGCCCGCCTCCAGGCCGCTCGCGCAGACCGCGTCGGCGCCGACGGCCTGCCACGCGAGGGCCTCGGCCACCGTGGTGGCCGTGCCGGCGACCTGGCAGCCCGCCGCGTGCAGGCGCTCGACCTGCGCCGCCGTGAGGATGCCGAAGGTGAAGCTCGCGACGGCCGGACGGATCTGCAGCAGCGCTTCGAACTGCGCCTCGAAATCCTCGCACCAGCGCGCGGGCACGCTCTGCTCCAGGCCGAATTCCGCGTAGAGCGGCGCGATCCGGTCCATTGCCGCGCGCACCGTGGCGTCGTCGGGCGCCGGGGTGCCCTGCGCGAACAGGTTCATGCCGAAGGGCCGGTCGGTGCGGCGCCGCACCTCGGCCGCGGCCTCCGCCATCGCCGCGGGGGAGCGCATGCCGCAGCCCAGCATGCCGAGCCCGCCGGCCTGCGACACGGCCGCGGCCAGGGCCGGGGTGTCGGCGCCCGTCATGGGGCCCTGGACGATCGGCAGGCGCAGCCCCCAGCGCTCGGCCAGGCGGGTGCGGGGGGCGGAGGGGTGCGTGTCGGAAGCGGTCATGGTGCGGTGGTCCCGGGGCAGGAGAAGGGTGGATGGATCGGCAGGAACTGGGAGGCTTCAGCGCGGGCCTGCGAGCAGCGCATCCCGCAGCGCGTCGAGCGCGGCGGAGCGGTAGCCGCGCCGCTGCACGAGCACCGTGTCGCAGGTGCCCAGCGGCAGCAGCCGCACGGGCGGCGGATCGCGCATGAGGTCGATCACCGCCTGCGGCACCACGGCCGCGCAGCGGCCCGCCGCCACGCAGGCCAGGATGGCGTGGTAGGAGGCCAGCTCCAGCACCCTGGGCGGCGATCCGTCGGGGCTGCGGCGTGCCAGGTGCTCTTCGCCGATACGGCGGTAGGTGCAGCCCGGGGCGAACGCGGCCAGCCGGTCGACGGCCAGCGCACCGTCCGCGCCCACGTCGGGATGGGCCGCGGGCAGGGCCAGCCGCAGGGTCTCGGTGACCACGGGGATGTGTTCCAGGGCGTCCGCGCCTTCGAGGCCGGGCGGCGGCCAGGCCACCAGCGCGGCGTCGAGCGCATGGGTGCGCACCTCGTCCACGAGCGCGCGCGAGGCGCCGGTGCTGAGCTCGATGTGCACCTCGGGCCACTGCGCATGCAGCGCCGCCAGGGGGGCGGGCAGGCGGGCCGCGGCGGTGCTCTCCATGGCACCCAGCCGCAGCCGTCCGCCGGGCCTGCCGGGGTGCAGGGCCTGCGCCGCTTCGTCCGCGAGCGCCAGCAGGCGCCGGGCGTAGCCGAGCAGCGTCTCGCCCTCTGCGGTGAGCGCCATGCGCCGGCCTTCGCGCAGGAACAGCGTGGCGCCCACCTGTTCCTCCAGCTGCTGCACGCGCGTCGTCACGTTGGACTGGGCGCGCCCCAGGCGTTCCGCGGCCCGCGTGACGCTGCCTTCTTCGGCGACGGTGCGGAAGATGTCGAGCGCGGTCAGGTCCATTGGCGTTCTCGGAAATCTCGATATAAGATGAATTAAGTAAATTAGATCACAAAAAAAGATGACTGCGACGCCGGTACCCGTTTCGCCCATCCCTGCTACCCGCCCTGGCCCTGCCCCCGGCCATGGGGCGCTGGCCGTGGCCCTGGCCGGCATGGCGTCCCTCGCCGCGGCCATGGGTATCGGCCGGTTCGCGTTCACGCCGCTGCTGCCGCTGATGCTGCAGGGCGGCACGCTCACGCTGGCGGGCGGCAGCTGGCTCGCCACGGCCAACTACCTGGGCTACCTGGCGGGCGCACTGGTCTGCATGGCGCTGCCGTGGCAGGCGCGCCGCCGGGGCCGGCACTGGCCCGCGGCGCGGATGGCCCGGTGGGGTCTGGTGGCCACCACGGTGCTCACGCTGGCCATGGCCCTGCCCGCCGCGCAGGCCTGGCCGCTGCTGCGCTTCCTGGCCGGGCTGGCGAGCGCCTTCGTCTTCCTCAACGTGGCGGCCTGGTGCATGGCACGCCTCGTGGCGCTCGGCCGCGCCGCGCTGGCCGGGCTGATCTTCTGCGGGCCGGGGCTGGGCATCCTGCTCACCGGGCTCTCGGCGAGCGCGATGGTGGCGGCCGGCTGGAACGCCGCCGCCGGATGGGCCGCCTTCGCGGCGCTGTCGGCCCTGCTGGGCGTGGCGGCCTGGCCGGTCCTGCGAGAGGGCGAGGTGGCCGCGGCGCCGCCCGACGCGGAGCCGAACGCTGGCCCGGGCAGCGGCTCTTCCGGCCGGGGCTCCGTCGCGGGCCCCGCATCGGTCCGACAGGGGGCCGCCGCAGGGGGCGCCCATGGCGCGGTGTCGGACCGGGCCGGCCGCCGCGACGCCGTCCTGGCGCGCAGCCTGCTCACGGCGGCCTACGGGCTCGCGGGCCTGGGCTACATCGTCACCGCCACCTTCCTGCCGGTGATCGCCCGCGCCGCGCTGCCGCCCGGCTCCGCCTGGGTGGACCTGTTCTGGCCGATCTTCGGGGCCGGCGTGGCCCTGGGTGCGTGGCTTTCCACCCGCACGCCCGCGCACTGGGACCGGCGCCGGCTGCTGCTCGCCGCCTACCTCGTGCAGGCGGCCGCCATCGGGCTCGGCGTGGCCTGGCCGGGCGCCGCCGGCTTCGCGCTGGGCAGCCTGCTGCTGGGGCTGCCGTTCACGGCCATCACCTTCTACGCGCTGCAGGAGGCGCGGCGCATCTGGCCGCAGGCGAGCGACAGCTTCGCCGGGCTGCTGACGGCCGCCTACGGGCTGGGGCAGATCGCCGGGCCGCCGATCGTGGCCTGGATGCTCCACCACAGCGCGGACCCGGCGCGGGGTTTCACGCTCGGGCTGGGCGCCGCCGCATCGGCGCTCGTGCTGGGGGCGGTGCTGCTGGC
>NZ_JAUZUQ010000026.1:0-55735 GCF_031844105.1 Acidovorax sp. PRC11
GCCCGCGGCCTTTCCAGCGCCCCACCCGCTCCGCGGCCTGCGCCGGCCCCGCAGAAGAAGCCAGCGACCGCGACTGCCGCATCGGCATCCCCATCCCCATCCCCATCCCCATCCCCATCCCCATCCCCATCCCCATCCGCGCCCCGCCTGGCGGCCACGGCCACTGCGGGCAAGGGGCCGCAGGACGACTGGGAAACTTTCTGAGCGTCTGAAAGCCCGCCCCGCTCAGGGACGCAGCCAGACCTGCATGCACGGATAGGACTCGCGGCCCAGGGCCTGGGCCTGCGACGGCCCCAGCGCCATTCCGGAGGCCTCCAGGCCCGCCAGACCGAGGTAGACGCCCATGCCGAAGGTGAAGCGCAGGCTCTGCGCCTGGCCGTGGTAGCCGCCGTCGTGGAACAGCACGGCGGGATCGAGCCCCAGATGGCAGGACGCGGCCCAGGCCCAGGCCGTGGCCTCGATCTCGCCGCCGTGCTCCACGGCCGGCAGTTCCTGCAGCGCATCGTCCATCCCCACGCGCAGCGCGGCGGGCACCACCGCCAGATGGCCCGCCTCGTGCAGCAGATCGCCGGGCCACCGCAGCCGCGCACGGTCCACGCAGAGCCCGCCGCGCTCGATGCGCACACCGGGCAGGAAGGAGCCCTCAGGCAGCGGCGCCTCGCGCACCGGCAGCCCGATGCCGCGCAGGAAGTCCATGATGCGCGGCGCCAATGCCGCGTGGTCCGGGTCCGCGGAAGGGTCCGTGTGCATGGGTTGCTCCCCGGCGGCCATCAGCGGGCCAGCAGTTGCGCCACGCGCGCCTGCAGCGCCTCGGGCTGCACCGCCTCGGGTTGCATGGGCGCGCCCACGTGCAGGCCCACGCGGTTGAAGAAGCCCCGGCGGAACGGCCGCGCCATCGCCGTGCCCTCCACCCGGCTGAAGAACGATCCCCACAGGTTGGTGAGCGCCACGGGCACCACCGGAGGCCGCAGGCCGTCGTCCGCCGCGCGCTCCAGGATCTTCATGATGCCGCCCTTGAAGGGCTGCAGCCGCCCGTCGCGCGTGATGCCGCCCTCGGGGAAGATCGCGAGCAGGTCGCCCTCTTTCAGCACCTGCGCGGCGCGCTCGAACGCGGCCTCGTAGACGGCCGGGTCCTCCTTCTGCGGTGCGATCGGGATCGCCTTGGCGAGCCGGAACAGCCAGCCCAGCACGGGGACGCGGAAGATGCGGTGGTCCATGACGAAACGGATCGGCCGGGGGCTCGCCGCCATGAGCAGCACCGCATCGACGAAGCTCACGTGGTTGCAGACGAGCACCGCCGCGCCCTGCGCGGGAATGTGCGCGTCGCCCGTCACGCGGAAGCGGTACACCAGCCGCGAGAGCACCCAGGCCACGAAGCGCAGCAGGTATTCCGGCACGATCAGGAAGATGTAGCCCGCCACCAGCGCGTTGGCGATGCCGGTGAAGAGGAACACCTGGGGCACGCTCCAGCCGGCCGACAGCAGCGCGCCGGCGATCACCGAACTGGCGATCATGAAGAGCGCGTTCAGGATGTTGTTGGCCGCGATGATGCGCGCGCGGTGCGTGGGCTGGCTGCGCATCTGGATGAGCGCGTACATCGGCACGCTGTAGAGCCCGGCGAACAGCGACAGCAGCAGCAGGTCGGCCATCACGCGCCAGTGCGCGGGCTGCGCCAGGAACGCGGAGAGGCCCATCGCGGGCACCGCCGGCAGGCCGCGCGAGGCGAAGTACAGGTCGACGGCGAACACGCTCATGCCGATCGCGCCGAGCGGCACCAGGCCCACCTCGACGTGCCGGCGCGAGAGCACCTCGCACAGCAGCGAGCCGATGCCGATGCCCACCGAGAACACCACCAGCAGCAGCGAGGCCACGTGTTCGTCGCCGTGCAGCACCTCCTTGGCGAAGCTCGGGAACTGCGACAGGAACACCGCGCCGAAGAACCACATCCAGCTGATGCCGAGCAGCGAGCGGAACACCACCACGTTGCCGTGCGCGAGCTTCAGGTTGCGCCACGTCTCGGTGACGGGGTTCCAGTGGATGACCAGGCCCGGATCGGTGGCCGGCGCGCTCGGGATGAACTGCGCCACCAGCCGGCCCGCGAGCGCGAGCAGCACGCAGCAGGCCGCCACCCAGGCATGGCCCACGCCGGGCACCGCCACCAGCAGCCCGCCCGCCACCTGCCCGAGCAGGATCGCGACGAAGGTGCCCATCTCCACCATGCCGTTGCCGCCCGTCAGCTCGCGTTCGGACAGCACCTGGGGCAGGTAGGCGAACTTCACCGGGCCGAACAGCGTGGAGTGCAGCCCCATCAGGAAGGTGCAGGCCAGCAGCACCACGGGGCTCGACGCCACGAAGCCCCAGGCCGCCACCAGCATGATGGCGATCTCGAGGTTCTTCACGAAGCGGATCATCCGCGTCTTGTCGATCTTGTCGGTGAGCTGGCCGGACGTGGCCGAGAACAGCAGGAACGGCAGGATGAACAGCGCGCCGATCACCAGCCCCGCCATGGACGGCGGCATCCACGACACGCTCAGCTGGTAGGTCACCATCACGGTGAAGGCGAACTTGAAGAGGTTGTCGTTCGCCGCGCCCGCGAACTGCGTCCAGAAGAACGGTGCGAACCGCCGCTGGCGCAGCAGCGCGAACTGGTTGGGATGGTCTCCGTGTCCGCCGTCTGCGGCCGTGGGAACCTCTGTCGTCGCCGCCCTGCGGATCTGCTCCTGGCTCATGCCCTGCTCCTGGGATGTGTCGAATCGGTTCATTGCGTCTTCGTACCGGCGGGCATTGTGCCTTCGCGGCCGCGGCGCCAGGGCGTGCCGCGTTCGCAGCGCGCGAAATAGCGCCCGGGCGCCAGCGCCGACAGCACCGGCCAGGCCGACATCGCCGCGGCCAGGTGCTTGAGGCTGTGGCCGGACACGAGGTGGCCGGTGGCCGTGAACACCGCCGCGTCGCCCGCCTCCAGCAGCTTGGCCAATGCATACCAGCCGGTCACCGCGGCCAGCGAGACGCCCAGGCGCCCCGGCAGCGGCGCGTGGCCGGCACGCCGGCTCCGCCCTGCATCGGCGGCCAGCGCGAGCAGGAGCAGCATGCCGCCGCCCTGCAGCACCGCCCAGGGCCACTGGTCGCCCGTGATGCCCCAGGTGCGCAGCGCCGCCCAGCCGCCAGCCAGCACCGCCACGGCGGCGAGCGCCGCGGCCCGGGCGCCGATGCGCTCGTCCACCGCGAGCGCCAGCATGCCGGCGAAGGCCACGAGCATGCCCGCGCGGTCCGCCAGCAGCGTGATGCCGTGCGGCTGCCAGTGGTAGAGGGCCGAGCCCGCGGCGGTGAGCAGCAGCCCCGCGAAGAACGTGCCCGCGGCCCGGGCGGTGGCCGCACGCAGCGCACCCTCCCGCCACCGCGCCGCCAGCCGTGCCAGCCCGCAGCCTCCCAGCACCGCGAATGGCAGGTTGGTGAGCACGTCCAGGGCGTGCGGCAGGCCCCAGAGCGTGCGCTGGTCCGCATAGGCATGGGCCTGCGGCCCGGGCAGCACGGTGGGGCCCGCCAGCGCGAGGGCCAGGCAGGCCAGCAGCGCGGCGCAGAGCGCGGCTTCGGGCCGCGAGGGGCGCAGGCGGAAGGCCCGGGGCGGGGTGTCTGAAAGGTGTTCCATGGCGATCAGCAGGGTAGGTGGAAAGGGCCGGGCCGGCAGCTGCGGGCCTTGGGCGGCAGTCTCATGCCGCGCCCCTCCAGCAGCATCGCGCAATGCCACCAAGCCTCCCCACGGCCACTTCCAGTATCCATAATCGATACCATGAGCACCACCGCCGATCTCGTCGTCGCCTTGAAGAAGGAACTCAAGGCCGCGCACATGACGTATGCCGACCTCGCGCAGGCCCTCGGCATGGCCGAGTCCAGCGTCAAGCGCATGCTGGCGCGCGGCGACATGCCGCTGTCGCGCATCGACGCCATCTGCCGCGCGCTGCGGCTGGATTTCGCGGACCTCGCGCGCCGCGTGGCCGACAGCCAGCCGCTGCTCGACCAGCTCTCGCTGGAGCAGGAACGCGCCGTGGTGGCCGACAAGAAGCTGCTGCTCATGGCGATCTGCGTGCTGAGCCAGTGGACGCTGGAGCAGATCCTCGGCACCTACCGGCTCTCGGACGCGGAAGGCGTGAAATACCTGGCGCAGCTCGACCGCATCGGCATCATCGAGCTGCGCCCGCTCAACCGCTACCGGCTCAAGCTCGCCAAGACCTTCCGCTGGCGCGCGCACGGCCCGGTGATGCACTACTTCCGCGACCATGCCCTGCTCGACTACTTCGCGGGCGGCTTCGACGGGCCCGGCGAAGGCGTGCTCATGGTGCATGGCGCGATCGGCCGCAGCCTCGCACCGGCCTTCCAGGAGCGGCTGCAGCGGGTGGCGCACGACTTCGCGCAGCAGCATTTGGCCGACCAGCGCATGCCCGAAGGCGAGCGCGAGGGCTACACCGTGCTCCTGGCCATGCGCCGCTGGGAGTTCGAGGCGTTCACCGCGATGCGGCGCTGAGGGCACCCGTGGCCGTGGAGGCCGGCGCGACACACCTGCACACACAGCTTCGCACGGCGGCGACACGGGAGCGACATGGCCTTGACGCAGGGCCGCGACGATGTCTCCATGGGCTTGAGGACAAGCCCCTTCGCAGCTACCAGGAGACCTCCCATGACCACCCGCAAGGCCCTTTCCCTCTCCGCCGCCTCGCTCGCGCTGGCCGCGTCCATGGGCGCGGTGACCGCCACCGCGCAGGCCGCCACCAGCGCCACCGTGATCGTGCAATCCGGGCCGCAGTACGTTCCGCCCCTGCCGGTGGCGGTGCAGCGCTGGTCCCCGCCTCCCCCGCCGCGCCACGAACGCGTGCCGCCGCCGCGCCGCGGCATGGTCTGGGAACAGGGCCACTGGGAATGGCGCGGCCACGGCCACGTCTGGGTGCCGGGCCAGTGGCTGCGCGCACGGCCGGGCTACGCCTACCGGCAGCCCGGCTGGCAGCAGCACGGCAACCGCTGGGAGATGCGCCGCGGCGGCTGGGAGATGCGCCGCGGCGGCTGGGACCGCGACGGCGACGGCGTGCCGAACCGCCAGGACCGCCGCCCGAACGATCCCTACCGCTACTGAGCGAAGGACGCCCCGCACGGGGGCCTCGCGCGGCCCCTGCGACAGGCCCCGGAGGCGCGCCGGACCCCATAACCATATAGGCGGGCGGGCATGAAGGCTTGCCCACAATGGCGCATTCCTTGCTTGGCAGCAGGCCGGCCCACCCGGGCGGTCCTGCCGAGGCAGGGCTCCTGTTGCTTATCTGGAACCCTTCGCACATGCGCCGTCTTTCCGATTCCTTCTCCTGGCTGGGTGCCGCCGCGCTCGCCGCCGCGGCCTGGACCGCTGCCTCCCCGGCCCTGGCCGCCGATCCGCACGGCGCCGCCGACTGGCCGCGCCAGCCCGTCACGCTCATCATGGGCTTCCCGGCCGGCTCGGGCGTGGACGTGGTGGCGCGCTCCGTGCAGGAGCCGCTCAGCCAGAAGCTGGGCCAGCCGGTCATCATCGACTACAAGTCCGGCGCGGCCGGCAACATCGCCAGCGAGTACGTCGCCCGCGCCAAACCCGACGGCTACACCCTCGCCTTCGGCACGGCGGCCACGCACGGCAGCAATGCCGCGCTCTACAAGAAGCTGCCGTTCGACGTGGAGGCCGACTTCGCGCCCGTGGGCACGCTCATCGACGTCTCGAACGTGCTCACCATCAACCCGAACGTGATCGACGCGAAGACGCTGAAGGAATTCGTCGACATCGTGAAGGCGAACCCCGGCAAGTACAACTACGCCTCGACCGGCAACGGCGCCGGCACGCACATGGCGTTCGCCGAATTCAACGCGCGCCTGGGCCTGAACATGGTGCACGTGCCCTACAAGGGCGGCCCGGAAGCCATCACGTCGGTGGTGCGCGGAGAGACCTGCTGCATCATGAACCAGGTGCAGACCGTGCTGCCGCACTACAAGGCCGGCAAGGTGCGCCTGCTGGGCGTGACCACCGCGAAGCCGGTGGCCGCGGTGAAGGAGGTGCCGCCGATCGCCGCGAGCGGCCTGCCCGGCACCCAGGGCTTCGACAGCTCGATCTGGTTCGGCATCTTCGCGCCCAAGGGCACCGACCCGGCCATCGTGCACAAGCTGAACACCGCCCTGCGCGAGGTGCTGGAGCAGCCCGAGGTGCGCCAGCGCTTCGAATCGCAGGGCAACACCGTGCGCATCGAGACGCCGGAACAATTCGCCCGGACGGTGCACCAGGACCGCGCGAAATGGGCGCAGGTGGTGAAGGACGCGAAGATCAGCGTTGACTAGGGATCAACCCCCTGAGCGGCTTTGCCGCTCCCCCCTTCTCTCGTGGCGCTGCGCGCCTCGGGAAGGGGGGCACCCCCTGCGGCCTGGCGGAGCCAGTTCCGCGGGGGTTACTGGTCTTGGGCCGCGCCGGTTTTCAATGCCTTGACGAGGCGCTTGCGTTGTCATGGCATTCCATCGCGCGGCCTCAACGCCTCGCTGCCTCCTGCAACAATCTTTCCCATGGCTCTTTCTTCTTCTCTGGGCGCGGCCGGGCTGGCCGCGCTGGAACAACGGCTGCAGCACGATCTGCTGACCCTGAACTGGCACGCGAAGCCGTGGCTGCCGCAGCGCATGCACGGCGGGCGGCCGGTGGTGGACGTGCTCATCATCGGCGCGGGCCAGGCGGGCCTGGCCGCGAGCATGGCGCTGGCGCAGCAGGGCATCGCGGCGGTGCTGCTGGACCGTGCGCCGGCGGACCACGAAGGCCCCTGGGCCACCACGGCGCGCATGGAGACGCTGCGCTCGCCCAAGGAGCTCACCGGCCCGGCGCTGGGCGTGCCGTCGCTCACCTTCCGCGCGTGGTTCGAGGCGCAGTGGGGCGACGCGGCCTGGTCCGCGCTCGACAAGATCCCGCGCCTGCAGTGGATGGACTACCTGCGCTGGTACCGCCGCGTGACGCGGGCCGACGTGCGCAACGGCCATGCCGTGACCGCACTGCGCCCGCGGGCCGACGGGCTGGTCGAGGTGGACGTGCGCGCGGATGGCGCCGACACCGCCACGACCTGGTTCGCGCGCCGCGTGGTGCTGGCCACCGGGCGCGACGGCCTCGGCGGTCCGCAGATTCCGGCCTTCATGGAGGGCGTGCCGCGCACGCGCTGGGCGCACTCGTCCGACGTGCTCGATTACCGCACGCTGCAGGGCCTGCGCGTGGGCGTGATCGGCATGGGCTCCTCGGCCATGGACAGCGCCGCCACCGCGCTCGAGAACGGCGCGGCCAGCGTGGACCTGATCGCGCGCCGCGCCGAAATGCCGCGCATCAACAAGTCCAAGGGCTCCGGCGTGCCCGGCCTCGTGCACGGCCATTCCCTGCTGCCCGACGTCTGGAAATGGCGGCTGCGCCACTACATCGGCGCCCAGCAGGTGCCGCCGCCGCACGGCAGCACGCTGCGCGTGTCGCGGCATCCGAATGCCTTCTTCCACTTCGGCTGCGCCGTGCAGCGCGTGCACGACACGCCCGAGGCGCTGCACGTGGACACCGCGCGCGGCACCTTCGCGTTCGACTTCCTGATCCTCTCCACCGGCTTCGCGATCGACTGGCAGCAAAAGCCCGAGTTCACTGCCATCGCGCCGCACGTGCGCACCTGGGGCACGCGCTACACGCCGCCGCCCGGCGAGGAGGACGCGGAACTGCGCGACTCGCCGGACCTGGGGCCGCTGTTCGAGTTCCAGGAGAAGGTGCCCGGCGACTGCCCGGGCCTGGACCGCATCCACTGCTTCTGCTACCCCGCCGCGCTCTCGCACGGCACCATCTCGGGCGACATCCCCGCCATCAGCGACGGCGCACGGCGCCTGGCCGGCGGGCTCGCAGGCCTGTTCTACCGCGAGGACGTGGAGCACCATTTCGCGGCGCTGCAGGCCTATGCCGAGCCCGAACTGCTGGGCGACGAGTGGACGCCCGCGGACACCGCGCAGCGCGTCATCGCGCCGGCGGGCGCGGCTGCGCCCTCCTCTTCCGCGCCAGCGCCTTCCGGCTCCACTGCCGCCCCCGCCCGCTGACACCCGGGCCCGACGCGGCACCGCGAGCGCGGTGCCTTCCTCAACGACCGCATTCCCCCTCCCACGACATGACCACGCCGAGCACTATTGCACCCCCACCCTCCCACGACACCATCGACCAGGCCGCCGGCCTGGCGCCGGGCCGCTCCGCCTATGCGGTACGCCACGAGCGCGACAAAGTCGCCACGGCCACGCAGGCCTGCGAGGAAGCGCTCTTCGCCGGCACCCTGCCCGGCGCCTTCACTCCGGCCGAGCGGCTGGCGATCGCGCACGACGTGGCGCGCGTGAGCGGCGTGCCGGCCCTGGCCGCGCACTACCGCACCCGCCTGGAAACGGCCGGCGCCCCCGTGCCACCCGCGCTGCAGGCCCTGCTGGACGACACCGGCGAAGCCAGCGACGTGGCCGGCATCCCGGGCTTCGGCGATGCAGAGCCGCGCCTGCAGGCCGCCGCGCGCTTCGCACGCACGCTGGCTCTGGAGCCCGCACGCAGCGACCGCGATGCACTGCTCGCGCTGCCGGCCGCGGGCCTCTCCACGCCGGATGCCGTCCTCATCGCGCAGCTCGTGGGCTTCGTGACCTACCAGCTGCGCGTGGTGGCCGGCGTGGCCGCCCTCGATGCCCTGCACGCCCCCGAGGCGAGCGGCGACCCGGGCACGTCGACGTCCGCGCCGTTCGCCAGCGACGCCCCCTTCGTCCATCCCGCCAACCTGCCCCCGCCCGGCCAGCCGCTGCGCGTGGCGGGCTACACGAGCGAGACGCTGGACTGGAAGGCCTGGCTGCCCGTGGTCGATCCGCAGCAGGCCAGCACCGAACAACAGGCGGTACTCGACCTCAGCCACCCCAAGGCCCGCACATCGGATTTCTACCTGCTGCTGGTGCACCAGCCCCAGGTGCTGTCCGAGCGCTCGCAGGCCTTCAACGCGATCATGTACGCGCCCGGCGGCCTGAACCGCGCGGAGCGCGAGGTGGCCAGCACCGTGGTGTCGCGCGTGAACGGCTGCGTGTACTGCGCCTCGGTGCATGCGCAGCGCTTCGAGCAACTGGCCAAGCGCAACGACGTGATGGCGCAGATCTTCGAAGACCCCGACACCGCCGGCACGAACCCGCGCGAGCGCGCCATCGTGCAGGCCAGCGCCGCGCTCACGCGCACGCCCGGCGGCTTCGGTCCGCAGCACCTGGCCCCGCTGCGCGCCGCGGGCCTGTCGGACCTGGAAATCCTCGACGCGCTGCACGCCGCCGCGCTGTTCGCCTGGGCCAACCGGCTGATGCTGAACCTCGGCGAAGCCGTCTTCCCATCCGCCGGCTGACGGCCCGCCGCCGCGGCGTCCAGGCGCTTTTGCTTTGCGCCGCGCGGCTTCGCTGTTACGATCCGCCCCGCAGGAGAGCGAACGGCCGGCACCGCCGACGTTCCACCGAAGGCGCAAACTCCCATACACGCTCAGGTCCCGTACTGCACCACCACACAGCCGTCTGGAGAGCCGCCACGCCACGTGGCGCACCGAAGGAGCAAACCCCGCGCGGCGGTCGCGCAGGGTGAATCTCTCAGGTACCGAGGACAGGGGGAGCGGCAGCCAGGCCTTGCGGCCATAGGTTGCTGTTCGCCATCCGATGGCACGCACCCCAGCACCCGCCGCCGCAGGGCCCGGCCCCCCGATGCGGGCCCGCCCGCGGCATGGGAGCCTCGCGCGGCATCGCCGTGCGGCGTGTTCCTGCCGCCGTGGTCCGGTCCGCATGGAAAGGCATTCGAACCATGCGCGTTACCGTCCTCGGCGCCGGCCTGCTCGGCACCACCTCCGCCCATTTCCTGCGCCAGCTCGGCCACGAAGTGACCGTCATCGACCGCCAAGCCACGCCCGGCGCGGAAACCAGCTTCGCCAACGGCGGGCAGATCTCGGTGAGCCACGCCGAGCCCTGGGCCAATCCCGGCGCTCCGCTGAAGCTGCTGCAGTGGCTGGGCAAGGAAGATGCCCCGCTGCTGTTCCGCCTGCGCGCGGATGCACGACAGTGGCTCTGGGGCCTGCAGTTCCTGCGCGAATGCACGCCGGCGCGCACGCGCCACAACATCGAGCAGATCGTGCGCCTGGGCACCTACAGCCGCGCCACGCTGCAGCAGCTGCGCCGCGACATGGGCCTGCAGTACGACCAGCGCACGCAGGGTATCCTGCACTTCTACACCAGCCAGAAAGAGTTCGACGCCGCCCTCGCACCCGCAGAGCAGATGCGCGCGCTCGGCTGCGAGCGCCGCGTGGTCAGCGCCGACGAGGCCGTGCGGCTGGAGCCGGCCCTCGCCGCCATCCGCCCCCGGCTGGCCGGCGCCACCTACACGGCCGAGGACGAATCGGGCGACGCCAATGCCTTCACGCGCGCGCTGGCGCAGGTCGCCGAAGCCCATGGCGTGCGCTTCCGCATGGGCTGCCACGTCACCGCGCTGCGCACCGCGGGCGGCGCCATCGACCATGTCGAGATCACCGACGCAGAAGGCCGCTACGAGCGCGTGCGCAGCGACGCCTACGTGCTCGCCATGGGCTCGTTCAGCCCGCTGCTGGCGGAGCCGCTGGGCCTGCGCCTGCCGATCTACCCGGCCAAGGGCTATTCGGCCACGATCCCGGTGCGCGACCCCGCCGCGGCCTACGAGGTGAGCCTGACGGACGACGAATACAAGCTGGTCTTCTCGCGCTACACGCGCCCCGCGCAGGATGGCCAGCCGGCGCGCGACGTGATGCGCATCGCCGGGACGGCCGAACTGAACGGCTACGGCCGCGACCTGAACCCGGTGCGCTGCGAGGCCATCGTGCGGCGCGTGGAGCAGCTCTTCCCCGGCGCGGGCGACACCGCGCAGGCGCGGTTCTGGTCCGGCCTGCGCCCTGCGACGCCGAGCAACGTGCCGCTGATCGGACGCACCAAGCTGCCCAACCTGTTTCTCAACACCGGCCACGGCACGCTCGGCTGGACGCATGCCTGCGGTTCCGGCCGCGCGATCGCCGACATCGTGAGCGGCCTCGTGCCCGAGGTCGATTTCGCCTTCACCGGCATGCCGCGCGGCACCGCCGCCGTGCCGGCGCTGGCCTGAGGGGCCGGCGGGTCAGCGGCTGGCGGGCAGGCCGTCGCAGGTGAACACGGTGAGCACGCCCGTGTAGCCGTAGAGCCGGTGGTGGGCGATCTCGCCGCCGGCGAAGAACCCCACCAGCGGCACGTCGCCCAGGGCGTGCCGCACGATCTGCAGCTCGGCCCCCGGCCCGCCGAAATGCGGGCCGCCGCGGCCCGAGCAGCTCACGTAGATCGCGCCCGCGATCGTGCGCTCGGGCATGCCGTCGGTGGCATTCGCCAGCGCCTGCATGAGCGCCGCGCGCTCGCTGCCGGCCAGCGGCGGCGGCGCGGCCGGCTCCGCCTCCGGCGCCAGCT
The DNA here is from genome assembly GCF_031844105.1 of Acidovorax sp. PRC11. Taxonomy (NCBI): domain Bacteria; kingdom Pseudomonadati; phylum Pseudomonadota; class Betaproteobacteria; order Burkholderiales; family Comamonadaceae; genus Acidovorax; species Acidovorax sp. PRC11. The sequence continues at coordinate 11,497 of NZ_JAUZUQ010000026.1, forward strand.
CTTCGCGGATCTCCGCGCAGATGCGCATCAGGTCGGCGCGCGCCGCCGCCACGTTGCGCTGGCAGAACGCGAGCTGCATGCCCTCTTCCACCTTGTCGGCGAGCGCCACGCCCTGGCGCATCGGATCGAGCCCCACGAGGTGCCGCACGCGCACGTCCGTCCCGAAGTGGCCCGTGCGACCCGTGGGCCGCGCGCCCTCGTCCACCAGCCCCGCCAGCGTCGCGCGCAGCGCCCGCAGCGCGGGCTGCGGATCGCCCTCCAGCGTGATGCCGAGCGTGCGCAGCAGCACGTCGAGCGCGGGCTCGCCGTCCAGTTCGAGCACCACGTTGTCCTGCGCGCGCGTGATGCGCGCGAACGGCGCCACCGGCTGGCAGCCCTGCGTCACGCGCGACAGCATGCCCACGTTGCGGCTGAACGCCACCCCCGAGAGACCGCCGCCGAACACGCCCCGCGCGGCGCCCTGTCCCGCGATGTTGCCGTCGCCGCCCACCGCGAACTGCACGCTGCGCCCGCGGCTCGCCGCGATGCCGCCGAACAGGTAGCCCGACTCCGTGCGGTCCGACATCTCCGCGATCAGTTCGGCGAGGTCCGGCGTGTCGCCGTCGGCGTGCACCAGCGCGGTGTGCGGCACGAAACCACCGCCCGCCGCACCGCCGCGCGACAGCGGCGCCACGCCGGAGAACACGCGAAACCGGTCCGCCGGCAGGTCCAGCAGCATCACGGACAGCGCCGGCTCGTCGAAATACTCCGCGTTGTTCGCGGCCACGCCCACGCCCACCGTGCCGCTCCAGTCGGTCACCTCGGGCAGTTCGGCGGACAGGAAGTCGAGCAGCGGCTCGGCCTCGTCCGCGTAATGGTCGGTGATGTAGACCAGCCCCAGCGCAGGGGCGCTGGCGTAGTGCGGCAGGGCCATCTGCGCGCGCAGCTGCGCCAGCACCAGCGCGGCGGCCATGCGCCATTGCGGATGGGTGGCGTGGCCGTTCGGGAAGAGCTTCATGGGGAAGGAAAAGGAATTGGGCCGTGGACGGGAGATGGGCGGATGCGCCGCGCCTTCAGGAACGGTTCCTGGGGCCGGCGGCACGGCGCGCACCGGCCGCAGGCGGTGCATCCGCGGCCGGCGTTTTCTTCGCGCGCGGCTTGGTGGCCGGCGGCGCGTCCGGCTCGGCCTGCGTGCCTTCCGGGGCCGCGCGTTTCGCGCCGCGCGCCGCCGCTCCCCGGCTCCCTTGCGCGGAGTCGGCCGGCACACCGGAGGTCTTGCGCGCGGCCTCCTGCATGCCCTGCATGCCCTGCGCCGCGAACTGCGTCGCCATGTCGGTGGCCGTCTTCAGCGCTTCGGCCGCCATGCCGCGCGTCGCGTCCATCGCGGGCAGTTTCGACACGTCGCTCATCGCATTGGCCGCGATCTGCTGGAACTGGCTGGTGAGCGCGGTCCACCACTGCATCGGGTCCACCACGCCGGGCGCGGAGGCGGTGCCCGCACCCGCGGCACCCTGTGCCGGCGCACCCGCCGGCTCGCCACCCGGAGCGGACGGCGCGGCGGAGGGCGCCTGCGCCGCCTGCGGGCGCGCGAACGGATCGGGCCGGGGTGCCTGTGCGGCAGGGGCCGGAGCAGGCGCGGGCGCGGCCTGCGCGCGGTGGTCCTGCGATGGCGACGGCGGCTGCGGCGTGAACGCCTTGGCGAGATCGCCCATCGCCACGTTCATGCCCTGCAGCGTGGCCAGCGTCATCTTCTGCACTTCCAGCGCCTGCACGGTGGCGCTCAGGGCGCGGGAGTTCTGGTCCAGCCAGAACTGCACCGCCTTCAATTCCTCGATGCGTTTCTCCAGCTCTTCCACGCTGATCGTGGGCGCCACCCAGCCCGAGAGCGAGGGCATCTGCGGCATGCCGGCCGTGGCGCCCTTGGCCAGGTTCTGGAGGAAATCGAAGCCCGGCACGAAGCGGCCGAAGCCGAAAGGGGACGTGTCGCCGGCGGGCGGGCTGGTGTGGCTGGTGCTCATGGCATGGCTCCTCGTTCGGTGCGGATGCGAAAGAAGGGGTGGGTACGCGTGGCGTGTGCGTAGCGGCAGCTTAACGCGATTGCGCGGCCCCTCCAACGCGGCCATCCCCGGCATCCACGCGGGTTTCTCAGGCATTGCGCGCGGGCACCGCGCAGCGGCGCGAGCCACATCGAAAACGAGGCTGCAGGCCCTGCGCAGCGGCAAAAGCGCGTGCAACCCGCGCCACGGGCCGGCAAACGCCCTAGAATCCGCCGACCAGCCCGTCTGGAACTTCAATACTCAACACGAGAAAACCGACACCATGGCAACTGCAAAGAAAACCGCTTCCGCCCCGGCCAAGAAGGCGGCCACTCCCGCGGTGAAGAAGGCCGCGGCTCCGGCATCGGCACCGGCCAAGAAGGCCGCTCCCGCGAAGAAGGCTGCTGCAACCCCCAAGGCCGCTGCCCCCAAGGCCGCTGCCGCCAAGACCGCCGCCGCGCCCGCAGCGCTCAAGCCCCTGAAGGGCACGTTCACCAAGACCTCGCTGATCGCCCACCTGGCCGAGCAGGCCGGTGTCGAGCCCAAGGCCGCCAAGGCCGTGATGGCCGCGCTGGAATCCGCGATCCTCGGCTCCGTGCACAAGAAGGGCTCCGGCGAATTCACGCTGCCCGGCCTGATGAAGATCGGCCTGCAGCAAGTGCCCGCCAAGAAGAAGCGCTTCGGCAAGGACCCGTTCACGGGCGAAGAGCGCTGGTTCCCCGCCAAGCCCGCTTCGGTCAAGATCAAGACCCGCGCGCTGAAGAAGCTCAAGGACGCAACGCTCTGATCGCTGCGTGAAAGAAAGCCCTGCAGCCGCGGCTGCCAGGCGCTTCGAACGAAAAAGCCGGTGCACTGCACCGGCTTTTTCTTTGCCCGCGCGCGCCGGGCTGACGCGCATCGAGCCCCGCGTCAGCCGGGCGGCTGCAGGTAGAGCTGCGCGAGCCGTTCGCGCTCCGCGGCCCCCACGCCGAGGCAGCGCTCGAGGTAGCGGTCCACGCCGCCGTGGTCGGCCTCCACCGCGTCCAGCGCCGCCTCCAGGAAGTCCTCCTGCACGCGCCACAGCACGTTGAGCACCTCGTCGGGCGCCGTGCCGTGCAGCAGCGCGGGGCGACGGTAAAGACCGTTGGTGAGCAGATAGTCCTGCATCACCACGTCGCGCGGCACGCCCAGGGCCAGCAGGATCATCGCGGCCGCGAAGCCCGTGCGGTCCTTGCCGGCAGTGCAGTGGAAGACGAGCGGCACGTCGCTCTCCAGCAGGTGCGCGAACAGCGCCGCGAACTCCGGCGCGTTGTGCGCCACGAAATCGCGGTAGGTGTCCTGCATCAGCGCCACCGCGATGGCGGGCGTGATCTCATGCCCCGACAGCGCCATGTCCTTCGCGCGCTGCACCACCGTCGGCTCGATCGAGAGCGCGTGGTAGGCGACATCGGGCAAGGCATACGGCAGCGTGGCGCGCTCGTGCGCGCCGCGGAAGTCCACCGCGCGGCGCAGCCCCAGTTCCGCGATCGCCTTCGCGTCTTCCGGGGTCAGCCCTGCCAGGTGGTCGGAGCGGAAGATGCGCCGCCAGCGCACGCGCCGCCCGTCCTGACCCGCATAGCCGCCGAGGTCGCGGAAGTTGGTGGCACCGGAGAGGTTGAGGGATCGGGAATAGGTCGCATCGTCCATGGCGACACTGTATGCGAGCCGTGTGCACGCCGCGTGAACGTGCGTGTCCCGGGCGTGCCAGGTGGCCCTCCGGCCGGCCGCCCCATGCACCGCCTGCGGCCACGCGTACGCGATGCGCCGCCTTCCCTGCCGCCGGCGCATCGCGCTGCGATCCTACGCGGGCGCTTCACCGCCAGCGCGCATAGTGGTCCTGCGCACCCGCCCGCCCCCACGCCCCCACGCCCCCACGCCCCCAGCATCACCCGAGGAGTCCCCATGGCCACCGATCCCGCCGAACATCCCCTGCACCAGGTGCCCGACGAGCTGCCGCGCCCGCCCGGCGACCTTCCGCCCGCTCCGCCGCCATCGCCCGCGCCAGCACCGGCCAGCCCGCCCGCGGGGCCCTACTGAGCACGTTTACTGCCCTGCCAGACCATCAGCACGTCTGCCTCCTATCGCTCACCGATGGTTACGACACCGCGCGGCAAGCGCGGTTGTTCCTACACCGCAGGGGGCTCACCGCTGACCCGGCGCACCCGGCAACGGCTCGAAGAATGTGTGGGCCAGCAGGCACCCCGCAGCCACCAGCCCACCGATCGGTGGGCCCACCAGCGAGCCGATCCATGCCCTCAAGAATCCTCCAGCGCCGCACAGGCGCCGCCGCCCTGGCCCTTGCTGCCTGCAGCCTCGCCGCGCAGGCGCAGCTCCCGCCCGGCGACGGCCCCACCACCGTGACGGGCGGCGTGCTCGAACCCACGCCCGTGCGTTTCGAGGAATCGCTGCTCGGCCAATTGCGCGTGCCCGCCGGCTTCAAGGTCTCGGTGTTCGCCAAGGACCTGAACAACGTGCGCTGGCTGGCCGTCGCGCCCAATGGCGACGTGTACGCCAGCCGCCGCGAGCAGGGAGACGTGCTGTGGCTGCGCGACAGCGACGGCGACGGCCGCGCGGACCAGCAGAAGGTGGTGCTGCAGAACGCGAAGTACGCGCACGGCCTCGCGCTGCGCGACGGCAAGCTCTACCTCGTCACCGACAAGAAACTGCTCGTGGCCGACGTGCAGCCGGACGGCACGCTCTCGGCGCCGCGCATCCTCGCCGACGACCTGCCCGATGCGGGCCAGCACCCCAACCGCACGATCGCCTTCGGGCCCGACGGCTGGCTCTACCTCACCGTGGGCTCCACCTGCAACAACTGCCGCGAGACCAACGGCGAATCGGCCACGATGCTGCGCATGCGCCCGGACGGCTCGGGCCGCGAAGTGGTGGCGCAGGGGCTGCGCAACACCATCGGCTTCGGCTGGCATCCGCGCACCGGCGTGCTCTACGGCTTCGACCACGGCTCCGATTTCCAGGGCGACGACACGCCGCCCGAAGAGCTCAACGCCATCCTGCCGAACAAGCACTACGGCTGGCCCTACTGCTGGGGCGACCGGCAGGTGACGAAGTTCCAGGTCAACGAACCGCCCAACACCACCAAGGCGGACTTCTGCCCGACCACCGAGGCACCGCTGCTGCAGTACACCGCGCACGCCGCGCCGATCGGCTTCGTCTTCTACACGGGAGAGCAGTTCCCGCAGCAGTACCGCGGCGATGCCTTCGTCGCCTTCCGCGGCTCGTGGAACCGCTCGCAGCCCAGCGGCTACAACGTGGTGCGGGTGCGCTTCGATGCCGAAGGCCGCCCCAACGGCACGGAGGAATTCGCCGCGGGCTGGCTCATGTCCGCGCCCGCCGCCGTGGCATCGCAGCCCGGCCCGGCGGCCGCACCCGCGGAGCAGGACAAGGCACGCCGACCGGCGCAGTTCGGCCGCCTCGCGGGCCTCGCCCAGGCGCGCGACGGCGCACTGCTGCTCGCCGAAGACCAGAACGGCGTGATCTACCGCATCAGCCACGGCGGCCGCTGACCGTCGCCCCGCCCCTCCCCCATCCTTTCCGCGTGCCGCCATGAACCATTCCTTCCGACTCACCTCCCTCGCCGGTGCCTGCGCCACGGGCGCCGCCGCCCTGCTGCTCGGTGGCTGCGCCGCCCTGCAGAACTACGACATGCCCCCAGCGCAGAACGCCATCGGCATCCCCGGCAGCGCCGGCACGGCGACCGACATGGGCGCGCCCGACGCGACCTCGGCCGTCGTGGCGTTGAAGACCGCCGCGGGCGCCCCGGCCGGCCGTGCCCTGCTCACGCAGCTGCCGCAGGGCGGCGGCGTGGAGATCGCGATCGAGGTGCAGGACATGGCGCCGGGCCTGCACGGCTTCCACATCCACGCGAACGGCGAATGCGCACCCGGGCCCGACGCCGCCACGGGCCGCGTCGTCGACTTCGGCGCCGCGGGTGGCCATTTCGATCCCTACATGACGCGCAACCACGGCCGCCCGGGCCAGTCGCCGCACGAGGCACACGCGGGAGAGGCGCCCAACATCCAGGTGGGCGCCGATGGCAAGGGTTCGCTGCGGTTCACCAACCCCCACGTGACGCTGCTCGCGGGCAAGACCTCGGTGCTCGGCCGCACCCTGGTCGTCCACGATAAACAGGACGATTACGCCAGCGACCCGGCCGGCAACTCCGGCGGCCGCCTGGCCTGCGGCCTGATCGAGCCGGCCGCGCCCAGCATGGTGCAGGGCCGCGCCACCATCGAAGGCGCCAACGCCTATCCCGAAGGCATCGCCGTCGATCCGCGCACCGGCATCGCCTACGTCGGCTCCAGCACCGAAGGCCACATCTACCGCATCGCCCGGGGCACGCAGAAGGCCGAGCGCTTCCAGCTCGGCGGCTCGCCGGGCCGCCAGGCCGCCCTCGGCATGAAGGTGGATGGCAACGGACGCCTGTGGGTGGCGGGCGGCGCCACCGACACCGTGGCAGTCATCGATCTGCAGAGCGCCGCGACGCTCGCCGTGATCGAGGGGCCGAAAGACGGACAGGCCTTCCTCAACGACATCGCGCTCGCGCCGCAGCATGCGTACGTCACCGACTCCTTCCGCCCCGTGCTCTGGCGCATCGCCACGGCACCCGGCGCCCCCGCCGCGCTGGAGCCCTGGATCGACCTGCGCAACACGCCGATCCGCTACCAGCCGAACCAGATGAACCTGAACGGCATCGTGGCGTCCGAAGACGGCCGCCGCCTGCTCGCCGTGCAGCATGCGACCGGCCAGCTCTGGCGCATCGACACCGCCACGCGCGACGTGGCCGAAGTGCGGCTCGAAGGCGGCGACCTGCGCAACGGCGACGGGCTCGTGCTCGCAGGCCCGGGCGATCTCTACGTGATGCGCAACGCCAGCAACGAGCTGGTGCGCGTCGCCCTCGCCAGCGACTGGGGCAGCGGCCGCATCGTGCAGCGCCTGCGCGATCCGCGCCTGAAGTACCCCACCACCGCGGCCCTGCACGGTACCGCGCTGCTGGTGGTGAACGGACAGCTCGACAAGCAGAAGGCGCCGCCTCCGCAGTTGCCCTTCGACGTGCTGCGCATCGCCCTGCCGCGCTGAAGCCTGCCAGGCAAAGGGCCCGGACCGCACGCCTGTGCGGTTCCGCGCTGGGCCAGCACGGTGAGGGGGCCGGCTTCCGGCAGAGCACCTGCCGAGCTCGGCGTGGCCTCCTACGCCGCCGCCACGGTCCGGCTGACGCATGCGGCAGGGTGGCCACGCGCACAGTGGAGCACCCCTTCACCCTGCCGTGGCCCGCATGCGCTTCCATCACGCCCCCTCCTTTTTCGCCTGCCGCCTGGTGGCCGGCGCTCCGGCCAGGGAGGCGCGATGAGTTCCCGCACTGCTCCCCCTGCCGATCCGATCCCGCCGTATCCGCACGCATCCGGCGGCTGGGGTTCGCTGAAATCCGTCGCGGTCAGCGTCCTCAAGGAAGGCGCACCGCTCACCACGATCAACGCTCTGCGGCACCAGAACAAGGCCGACGGCTTCGCCTGCACGGGCTGTGCCTGGGGCAAGCCGGCCAAGCCACGCGCCGCGGAGTTCTGCGACAACGGCGCCAAGGCGACCGCGTGGGAACTCACGGACAAGCGCGCGGGCCCCGACTTCTTCGCGCGCCACACGCTCGCCGAACTGCGTCAATGGTCCGACCTCGATCTCGAAAGCGCAGGCCGCCTCACCGAGCCCCTGCGCTACGACGCCGCGCAGGACCGGTACGTCACCGTCACCTGGGACGAGGCCTTCGCCGGCATCGGCCTTGCGCTCAAGGAACTGCGCGCCGAAGACCCTCAAACTGCCATCTTCTACGCCTCCGGCCGTGCATCGCTCGAAACCAGCTACATGTACCAGTTGCTGGCCCGGCTGTACGGCAACAACAACCTGCCCGACAGCTCCAACATGTGCCACGAGAGCACCTCGGTCGCGCTGCCGGACACCATCGGCGTGCCGGTGGGCACGGTGCGCCTGGAGGATTTCGAACACGCCGAGGCCATCTTCTTCTTCGGCCAGAACGTCGGCACCAACAGCCCGCGCATGCTCCATCCGCTGCAGGAAGCGCGGGAGCGCGGCGTGCCCGTGGTGACGTTCAACCCCATCAAGGAACCTGGGCTCCTGCACTTCGCCAACCCGCAGTCGCCGGTGGACATGCTCACGCCGAAAGACACGGCGATCAGCACCCAGTACCTGCAGGTGCGCAACGGGGGCGACCTCGCCGCGCTCACGGGCCTGTGCAAATGGCTCATCGAGGCCGACGACGAGGCGCAGATGCACGGCGCCATCCGCGTGCTGGACGTGGACTTCATCGCGCAGCACACGCACGGCATCGACGCGTTCGCGGCCGCGATGCGCGCGAGCCATTGGAGCGACATCGAACGGGACAGCGGCCTCTCGCGCGCCGCGCTCTCCCAGGCCGCGCAGACCTATGCGCAGGCCGGCACCGTGATCGCCGTCTACGGCATGGGCCTGACCCAGCACCGCCACGGCGTCGCCAACGTGCAGATGGTGAGCAACCTGCTGCTGCTGCGCGGCAACATCGGCAAGCCGGGCGCGGGCATCTGCCCGGTGCGCGGCCACTCCAACGTGCAGGGCCAGCGCACCGTCGGCATCACGGAAAAGCCCGAACTCGCGCCGCTCGACCGCCTCGCCGAGCTCTACCGCTTCGAGCCCCCGCGCCACAAGGGCCGTGACACGATCGCCACCTGCGAAGGCATCATCGACGGCTCGGTGCGCGCCTTCATCGGCCTGGGCGGCAACTTCGTGCGCGCCGCACCCGACACGCGCCGGCTGGAAGCGGGCTGGAGCCGCCTGCGGCTCGCCGTGCATGTGGCCACGCGCCTGAACCACACCCACACCGTGCCCGCGCAGGACACCTACCTGCTGCCCTGCCTCGGCCGCATCGAGATCGACGCGCAGGCCTCCGGCCCGCAGACTGTGTCGATCGAGGACTCCATGGGCGTGATCCACCCATCCCACGGCGTCGCCGACCCCGCCGCGCCCACGCTGCGCTCCGAAGCCGCGATCGTCGCCGGCATCGCCCGGGCCACGCTGCCGGACGATCCGCACGTGCCCTGGGAGGCCTGGACGGGCGACTACACGCTCGTGCGCACCGCCATCGAAGCCACCTGGCCGGACATCTTCCGGAACTTCCACCACCGGCTGCGCGAGCCCGGCGGCCTTCCCAAGCCCAACGCCGCCCGCGAGCGGAACTGGAAGACCCCCAGCGGCAAGGCCTGCTTCGTGGTGCCACCTGCCGATGCCGGCGCCGCGCAGGACGCCGACGTGCTGAACCTCATGACCCTGCGCAGCGAGGACCAGTTCAACACCACCGTCTACAGCCTGACCGACCGCTTCCGCAACATCCACGGCACGCGCAACGTCTTGCTGATGCACCCCGACGACATGGCCCGCCGCGGCATCGCACAGGGCGACACCGTGCACGTGGACACCGCCGTGGATGACGGCCATGCGCGCCGGCTCTCGGGCCTGAAAGCGGTGCCCTTCGACCTGCCGGCCGGCTCCGTGGCGGGCTACTTCCCCGAATGCAACCCCCTCGTGCCGCTCGGCCACCACGCGGACAAGAGCCACGTTCCCGCCTCCAAATGCATTCCGGTCCGCGTCGAGCGTGCCATGGCGAGCGCCCCCATGTCTCCGGCCGACGCCTGAACACCCCCATTCTTCCCCACCCCCCTTTTTCCGCGCGCCGCCATGCCCCACTCCACCCCCACCCCGCCGCCCCATCCCCTGCCCTACCGCCCGGACTACGAAGTCCCCGAAGAGGACGAGGAGCAGACCAACGCGGAACTGCTCGCGGCCATGCGCCGCATCAGCGAGATCGTCGCCAAGGATGAAGGCCGTGCCTACCGCAGCGTGCACGCCAAGTCCCACGGCATCCTGCACGGCACCCTGGAGGTGCTGCCGCTGCTGCCGCCGCTCGCGCAGGGCCTGTTCGCGCAACCCGGCACGCACGACGTCGTGATGCGCATTTCCAGCACGCCGGGCGATCTGCTGGACGACGCCGTCTCCACCCCCCGCGGCCTGGCGCTCAAGGTGCTGGGCGCGGACGGCCCCCGGCTGGACCCGGCCGACGGACTCGCCGAGCAGGACTTCCTCATGGTCAACGGCCCGGTCTTCACCGCGGCCACCGCGAAGCAGTTCCTGCGCAGCCTCAAGCTCCTGGCCGCCACTACCGACAAGGCCCCGCAGGCCAAGAAGATCCTCTCTGCCGCCCTGCGCGGGCTCGAGAGCCTCGTCGAGAAAGCCGGCGGCGAAAGCGCGACCCTCAAGGCCATGGGCGGGCACCCGGCCACCCATCCGCTGGGCGAAACCTATTTCACGCAGGTCCCGCTGCTGTTCGGCCCCTACATGGCGAAGTTCTGCCTCGCCCCCGTCTCGCCGGAAATCGCCGCCCTGAAGGAAGCCCCCGTGGATTTGTCCGCCAGCCCGCAGGCCCTGCGCGATGCCGTATCGGGCACCCTGCGCACGCACGGCGGCACCTGGGAGCTGCGCGTGCAGCTGTGCGTGGACATCGAGAAAATGCCGCTCGAAGACGCCTCCGTGGAATGGCCGCAGGACCTGTCGCCCTACGTCGCCGTCGCGCGCGTCCACGTGCCCGCGCAGGAAACCTGGGACCCGGCGCACAGCCCGCTGGAAGACGACCGCCTCTCCTTCAGCCCCTGGCGCGGTCTCGCCGCGCACCGCCCCCTCGGCTCGATCATGCGGGTGCGCCGCGCGGCCTACCCGGCAGCGGCGCGGTACCGGCAGGCGTTCAATGCGGGGGAGATCCGGGGCGAGGGGGAAGGCAAGTCCACCGCGGAGTGAGGTGACGGGTTACAGCTCAAAAGCTGTAAAACCAACTTACTGCCTATATTGCGTAAATTCGGCATACCGCCTGAAGGTGGTATGCGCGGACTGACGGTACACGGCGGATCAGCTGCCCGTACCCACGCATGTCCGCACCGTGACCGTCAACCGGCCGCGGATTCGCTAGGCTCGTACCTTCCCCCCGGCCTGCAAACTCTGCGCAAGCCGGCGAGAATCCCGTCAAGGAGGCCGGCCCGCCTCCGCCGCCGTCCGCCCATCCCCCTTCGCCGTGCCCGAGCCCTCCACGCGTCCTGCAGAACCCGCGGCAGACCCCGCCCCGCCCTCCCGCGCCCTGTGGGCCATGTTCCTCTGCCTGCTGTCCGGCTTCGCGCTGAGCCAGGCCTTCCGCACGGTCACCAGCATCATCGCCACCGGCCTGCAGGCGGACTTCGGCATCTCGCCCGATTCGCTCGGCGCGTTCGCCGGGCTGTTCGGCCTGTCCTTCGGCGTGACCCAGCTGCTCATGGGCATCGGCATGGACCTGTACGGCCTGCGCCGCACGGTGCTGACGGCGTTTCCCCTGGCGGTGATCGGCGCGGCCGTCTCCGCCGCCGCGCCGAGCTACGGCTGGCTGATGCTGGGGCAGATGCTGATCGGCGTGGGCTGCTCGCCGGCCTTCCTGGCCTGCACGGTCTTCATTGCCCGGCACTTTCCCGCCCAGCGCTTCGCGTTCTTTTCGGGAGTGGGCATGGGCGTAGGCGGCCTGGGCCTGATCTTCACGGGCACGCCCCTGGCCTGGCTGGTGCAGCACGGCGGCTGGCGCCTGGGCTTCGGCGTGCTGGCGGCGCTCTCGCTGCTGTCGTGGGTATTGATCTACCTGCGCGTGCACGAACCGGAACTGCCGGAGTCCAGCGCTAGCGGCCGGCCGAAGGAAACCTGGGGACAGGCGGCAGCCCGTTTCGCAGACCTGTTCCGCATGCCGCACACCTGGGGCATCCTCATCCTCGGCATGTGCTGCTATGCCGCCTTCCTGACCCTGCGTGGCCTGTGGCTGGGGCCGCTGCTCATGGGCCGATTCGGCTTCTCGCTGGTCGAAAGCGGCAACGTGGCCCTCGTGCTCTCGCTGATCGCCCTCTTCGTGCCGGCGCTCTTCGGCCGGCTCGACCCGGGGGCCCAGCGCCGCCGCCGGTGGATCACCTTCTTCTCGCTGCTCATGGGCGGCCTGTTCCTGCTGATGGCCTTCCTGCACCATGCCGCGGCCACCGTCGTGCTGATCTTCGCGATGGGCCTGCTGTCGGGCTACGGCGTGCTGCAGTACGCCGACGTGCGCTCCTCCTACCCCGCCCAGATGACGGGCCGCGCCCTCTCGCTCTACACCATGTCGATGTTCCTCGGCGTGGCGCTGATGCAGTGGCTGACCGGGCTGCTCGCCGCCTGGGCGCAGCACCATGGGCATGACCCTTATCGGGCGGTGATGCTGTGCATTGCGGGGATGCTGGCGGTGGCGTCGACGGCGTTCAGGTTGCTACCGCGGTCGCCGTTGCTGCCGCAGCGCGGGGCAGCGTGAAGACGGGCAAGGAAGCAGGCAAGCTTCAAGAGCAGCTTGAGACTTGCAAACGAAAGCGTTGCTCAGCACCCCGATTTGATGAAAGACGAAGGCCTTTATGTTCTGGTGCTCCTTCTCGCCAGTCATCTAACCTGAGAACTCTCCATCCACATCGAAAATGCGATCGGATACTAAGACTAGTAATACCCTCTACCCGACGGGAGAGCCATCGCGCTTTTCATGCTGCTTACAGGACACACATCAGTAAATACCCTACCAATCATTCGTCGACTGAGGGCTTGCCTGGGTCTCCCATCACTTTTTCCTCAACGCGTTGCGGATAATCGCCGCGGCCTATTTCTATCCTTTCGGTTTGTAGCAAACGTTCTGGTTGACGCAGCGCCCCCCTCTTGTTTAGTGGGAATCTGGACGTTCCCTAGCCACCCCTGTAGAATTTTTAATCATTAAAGCGCTCAAAACGGCCTCATGGGCCCGGGGGGAAGCGAGTGAAGGGAGAAGACCAGCGCCGTACGACAGCTCGTGGCAGTGCGCTGAAAGATAAACAGAGGGAGTCCGCAGATTGACCGGGCAGAAAAGGCGCGTCTTGGTGGTCGAAGCAAACGTCGCAGGCGGCCGGCCCTTGAGCCAGTTCTTGCGGATGGCCGTGATGGCCGGCGTTGAAAGCGCCGTTCAAATCCATATTGACAGAGGCGATGACCTTAACGCCCGCGACGCCAGCGGCATGACGCCCCTCATGCTCTCCGCCGTCCGCAACAGGCCAGCCATCTGCAAGCTGCTTCTGAGCGCTGGGGCTGATCACGACCTACTAGATCCCATAGGCAGAACCGCCTTACAGATCGCAATTGTGGCCGGTTCGGAAGCCACGGCCGCGATCCTGGACGCCGTCCGCGCGACGCCTTCCTGTTTCTCGCTGTCGGAGAATGAAGTCGTCCTCGAGCTGCCTCCTGATTCTGAACCTGTTCTCTCAACTCATCCCGCAGCCGAAGCAGCGGCACCGGCCGAGCCGGCTACAGGTTCGGAGTCAATCAAGCCAGAAACGATAGCCGAGCCTCCTGCGAAGGAGGCCGCTTCTCCCCTCTTGTCGCCTGTCTTCGACGAGTTAGACGATGGAGGATTCGACCTTTCGGGCTGGGAGGTCGAAGAGGAGCCGACGCGGCCCGAAGCAGACTTCGTAGTTGTGGATTCGGCAAGCGCGGTCCAGATGACCATTACGGCCCACGAGCCGATCGACTCCTCTGCCGAGTGGAACGACATCGACGCCTTCCTGCCGGAAGTGGCTTTGCCTCTGGCTCGGTCGGACGATGCGGAGGGCCGCGCGCGGCTTAGGCTTCTTTTGTTGCGGGCGCTCCGGGAAGGCAGCGTCCCAAAGCTGGATGTCCAGGCCCAGTCCACCAACGAGGACCGCTCGGCCAACTCTGAGGCCGAAGCTTACTTGGCCATGGTCATTAACGACCTTGGCGCAGAAGTCGACGAACGCTTTGAATACTCCAGCGCAGACGAAAGCTTCGAGGTGTTCGTGGATCCGGAGGAGACGCCCGACCAAGAGGCCGCACTCGACGAAGCCCTTGTCGCGATCGATAGTGCTGCGTCACCCCGCCATGAACCCCTACGCATCTATCAGCGCGAGTTTCAACGCCTCCGATTACTCACGGCCGAAGAGGAAGTCTGGCTTGCAAAAGGTATGGAAGATGCCCTTGACTCGGCGCTCGACGCGCTGGCGAGTTGGCCTGATGGCATTACACGGACCTTGGCCGCAGGCGCGGATGCCATCGCCGGATCGCGCCAGCTCTCCTCCATCTGGATTGGTGGCGAGCCTGACTCGGCCGAAGGCTTGGAAGCAGGCGAGCTTGGCATGGAGAACTCCCAAGACGCCGAGGAGGATGATGTCAAATCGAGAAACGCAGAGCTTGCTGACGCTGGCTTTGTCAGTGCACTTCGTCGCTTAGCTGCGTTAACCGAAGTAGGAGATGTTCCGACGGCGTCGCCACAAGAGCTTCGCCAAGCACTGGCAGGCCTGCGCCTCAACCGCCGCTTTTTGCTGGAACTTATTGATGCCGCGTCTGGTTCGGCACCCTGCCCCACGTTTGCCCGCGCCATGGCCGGCTTCCTGCAGCATCGCGACCGGATGACGACGGCAAATCTCAAGCTGGCCTTCTTCCACGCCAAGAAATACCTGTATAGCGGCGAGCCGCTAGACGATCTGGCGCAGGAAGGGAATATCGGATTGCTCAAAGCCGTTGATCGCTACGACTGGCGCCGCGGTTTCCGCTTCTCGACGTACGCTACGTGGTGGGTGCGACAACAGATCAGCCGGCACGTCGCAGACAAAGCCAGAACCATCCGCTTGCCAGTCCACATCTTCGAGAAGCTCCAGCGTGCGGAACGGGCTGCGCAGGCCTTCGAAACAGCCTCTTACCGCGAACCGACACTTGTCGAGCTGGCAGAGCTTGTGGAAATGCCATCCCACAAACTCGCGGTGCTGCTGCGCGTCGGGACCGAGCCATCCGCTATCAATGACGAGGCTGTCGATGGGATGATCGCGATCGACGCCCGAGACGCTTACGTCTCGCCAGATCCCGCAGACGTTGTCAACGAGATTCAATTAAATCAAGAGGTAGACCGCTACATCTCGTCGCTATCGACCAAGGACCGCAAGGAAGAGATCATCTTGCGGATGCGCTTCGGCATCGGGGTCGATGAAGCGTTAACACTGGACGAGATCGGCATGCGCTTCGAGGTCACGCGGGAGCGAATCCGGCAGATTGAAGCCAAGGCGATCAAGAAACTCCAGCACCCCGCTCGCTCTGAATCTTTCGCCCGCTTAGTGCTGGGCCTAGAACCCGAAGAGAACCCCCTAGCCCAAAGCGCGCCCGAGCCCGCGGGCGACGACGCGCCCGACGCCGCCGACCCCATTCCGCAGCCGGCGAAGCCGAAGCGGCAGGCGGCGCCTCGGCCGCCACGCGAGCCCTCGCATCCGGCTGGCGCCTCGACGCCATCCGCCCTGGACCAGCTGCTCGCGAAGGCCCTTGAACTTGGCATCCCCGTCAATGACGAGCGACAGAGCGCCGGAGGCATCTGGGTAGAGCTTCTGGAGCCCCGCGACAACACGCACCGCCGGCTGATCCGCAGGCTCCTAGATTTCGGCTTCGCGTTCTGGCCAGGGAAAGGCTATTGGAAATGACCGCGAAGACCCGCAAGGCGCCGCCGCGCGCGATGGCGATGCTCGAATCCTTGCGGGGCTTAGGCTACTCGACAGCGGCGGCCTTAGCCGACATCGTGGACAACAGCATCTCCGCCGACGCGGGCGAGATCCGTATTGATTTCCAATGGAATGGGTCCGACAGCCGCGTGCTGATCCTGGACAACGGGCGCGGCATGAGCGACCCAGAGCTCGAAGGCGCGATGCGGCTCGGGGACAAGAACCCCTTGGCGACGCGCGAGGCCCATGATCTAGGCCGCTTTGGCGTGGGCTTGAAAACCGCGTCGCTCTCGCAGTGCCGCCGCCTGACAGTCGCCAGCGCCAAGGGTGATGAGCGGAGCTGCCTTCGTTGGGATCTCGATGAGTTGGCGGCCGACCCGCAGAGCGATTGGCTGCTCTTCGAAGGTCCCGCCGAGGGTTCAGAACGTCATCTCGCCAGCCTCGACGGCAAAGCGTCCGGCACGCTGGTGCTGTGGGAAATGCTCGACCGCATCGTCACCGCCGGCTACACGGTCGACGATTTCCTGGCGTTGACGGTGTTGGTCGAAGCGCACCTTGCAATGGTTTTCCATCGACTGCTGGAAGGCCCTCGCGCACGGATCAAACTGCTTCTCAATGGGCGGGCCGTCGAGCCCTGGGACCCGTTCATGTCGGGGCATCCCGCCAAACCGTGGACCTCGCCACCCGCCCCGATGCGGTCCGACAGCGGGCTGGTGGTGGCGCAGTGCCACGTCCTGCCCCACAACGACAAGCTGACCAAGGACGAGTTCAAGACGAACGAGGGGCCGGCAGGTTGGACCGCGCAGCAAGGCTTCTACGTCTACCGCAACGAGCGGCTGCTGGTCGCTGGCGGCTGGCTCGGCCTTGGCAACTCGAAGGCCTGGAACCGCGAAGAGGCGCACCGCCTCGCGCGCATTCAGCTCGACATTCCCAACACCGCCGACGCAGACTGGAAGATCGACGTGCGCAAGTCGACGGCCCGCCCGCCGGTGGCGCTGCGGGGATGGCTGACCCGGTTGGCCGAGGACACGCGTGAACGCGCCCGCCGGGTGTTCGCCTACCGCGGGACGCCGATGCCCACCCAGCGCAACACGCCGATCGAGCAAGCGTGGCGGGTCGACCGCGTGAAGGATGGAATCCGCTATCGCATCGAGCCGAACCATCCGGCGGTAGCGGCCGTGCTGGATAGCGCGGGCGATCTCGCGCCGCTGGTCAAGGCCATGCTACGGGTGATCGAAGAATCGGTGCCTGTCCAACGCATTTGGCTGGACACCGCGGAAAACAAGGACACGCCCAAGACCGGCTTCTCGGGCGAACCACCCGAGGCCGTCGCGACGGTGCTTCGCACGCTCTTCGCCGACATGATCGGGCGCCGCGGCATGTCCGTCGATGCAGCCAAGCGCTCGCTGCTGTCGACCGAGCCATTCCAGAACTATCCAGGGCTGATCGCGGGGCTTGGCGGCCCCGGCTCAGCCTAGGCCCAAGAATAGACAGAAGGGAGGATCGAATGCCAGAGTTCATTACCTCGACCGCGACGGCGCTCAGCATCGCGCAGAGCCTGCTCGTCGCCGATCAGGACAAGGGGCCGATCACCGCGGCCTTGATCACCGAGAAAGTGAACATCGCAGCCTCGGTCGTCGCGCCGGGCAATGAAGGCGCCGTGGACAAAGACGCTGCCATCGCCGAGCTGATCCGGCGATACAGCCAGTGGATCGGCCGCGAAACCGGCATGTCGGACACAACGGACCATGAGGCCTGGCTCAACGCGACCCGCAAGAAGGATTGGCGATATTGGCCGCGCTACCGCGACATGCTGGAACGCAAAATGTCCTTGACGGCCGTCGATGCCTTGGATAAGTCCACCGACCGCATCCTGGGCTGGATGGAAGACCCCGGCCGCGCGGGGGCATGGGATCGGCGCGGTTTGGTCGTAGGGCACGTGCAGTCCGGCAAAACCGCTAACTATTCGGGCCTGATCTGCAAAGCGGCCGACTCCGGCTACAAGATCATCATCATCCTGGCGGGCCTGCACAACAACCTGCGCTCGCAGACGCAGATTCGCCTCGAAGAGGGCTTCCTTGGCTACGAGACCTCGGCCACTGGCGACATCGTCAAGCTGATCGGCGTCGGCGAGCATGGCCGCGATTTCGAGATCAAGCCCAACTGCGCGACCAACCGCACCAACACCGGCGACTTCAACACCAAGATCGCCAAGCACTTGGCAATCACGCCGGAGCAGCGCCCTTGGCTCTTCGTCGTCAAGAAACACAAGGTCGTGCTGGAGCGCCTGCTGAAATGGATCCGGGGCCATGTGGCCGACGCCACCGACGAGCGCGGCAGGCGCTTCGTGTCGAACCTCCCTCTGCTGCTGATCGACGACGAGGCCGACCACGCCTCGGTCGACACCGGCGAACAGCACATCGGCGCTGACGGCAAGCCCGACGAGGACCACGAGCCCAAGGCCATCAACAGCCGGATCCGCAAAATCCTCAACACCTTCGTCAAGAAAGCTTACGTCGGCTACACGGCCACACCTTTCGCGAACATCTTCATCCACCGCCAGAACGAGACGCCCGAGGAAGGCCCTGACCTCTTCCCCCAATCGTTCATCGTCAATCTGGCCGCGCCCTCGAACTACGTCGGCCCGGCGCGCGTCTTCGGCCTGCAAACGCCGGAAGGGCGCAGCGGCCTGCCGCTGACCCGCGTCTTCCAGGACCACGCCAGCGAAGACGGCCGCGAAGGCTGGATGCCGCCAAAGCATCAAAAGGACCACGCTCCGTCCCACATGGGGCAAGACATCCTGCCGCCTTCGCTGCAAGAGGCCGTCCAGTCGTTCGTCTTGGCTTGCGCGGCCCGGGAGTCCCGCGGCCGAGGGGCCCAGCACTCCTCGATGCTTGTCCACGTCACCCGCTTCACGCTCGTCCAAAAGGAAGTGCATCGCCAAGTCGAAGACTTCGTCCAGAAGATGAAGCTTCGGATCACCCGCGGTATCGACCATGAGGCGCTGCTCGATGAGTTGCGCGCGCTTTGGGAATCTGACTTCGTCCCCACCACCGAAGCGATCGCCTCCAAGCTCACCGAATCGGAGGAGAAGCCATCCGTCCTCCCTTGGGCCGAAGTCCTCGCCAAGCTGCCCGATGTCCTCTCGGACATCGACGTGCGCATGGTGAACGGCAAGGCCAAGGACGCGCTCGACTACGCCGAAGAAGGCGCCAAGGGGCTCAAAGTCATCGCCATCGGCGGCGACAAGCTCGCGCGGGGCCTGACGCTTGAAGGGCTCTGCACCAGCTACTTCGTGCGTACCACGAAGATGTATGACACGCTGATGCAGATGGGCCGCTGGTTTGGCTACCGCCCTGGCTACATCGACCTGTGCCGCCTCTACACGACCGAAGAGCTCGTCGAATGGTTCGGCCACATCGCCGACGCCTCCGAGGAGCTGCGCGAGGAGTTCGACACGATGGCCGAGAGCGGAGCGATCCCCCGCGACTACGGCCTGCGCGTGCAATCCCATCCCGTGCTGCTGGTGACTTCGCCCTTGAAGATGCGCACGGCCAAGAACCTGCAACTGTCGTTCAGTGGTGATCTGCTCGAAACCGTGTCGATGCACAACGACGGCAAGATCCTCGATCAGAACCTCAACACGGCCAACAAGCTCATCGCCGCCTGCGGATCTCCCAATGAAACCAATCCCAAGCGCATGCGCGGATCCCAGGAGCAGCGGTGGGAGGGCTTCCTCTGGAACGACGTGCCGGCCGAACAAATCGCCGACTTCTTCGAGTCCTTCATCACCCATCCAAAGGCCCGCAAGGTCAACAGCGCTTTGCTCCGCGACTTCGTCCGCTCCATGGCGGCGACGAACGAGCTGACCTCGTGGACCGTCGCCCTCCTCGGCGGCGGATCGGGCGGCAAGCACACATTCGCTGGCGGCTTGACCATTGACAAGATGACCAAGCGCACAGCCGACAAGGACATCGCGGACAGATATGCGATCGGCCGGCTGCTTTCGCCCCGAGACGAGGCGATCGACTTGGACGACGCAGCGTGGAGCGCGGCGCTGGCGCGCACCCAGAAGATGTTCAACCCTGACGCGGGCCGCCAGAAAAACGGCGTCAAGCCCAGCGAACCCGACACGCCCAACGGCCCGTCGATCCGCTTCATCCGCGGCAAGGGATCCGAGGCCAATGGCGTCGCCCCTGCGCCGCAACGCGGCCTCCTGCTGCTCTACCCGCTCGACCCCCAGCAAACGGGCAGCGAGGCGCTGGCGGACCGGAAGGATCCGGTCATGGCGTTCGGCGTCAGCTTCCCATCGAGCGACTCCGGCGTGAAAGTTGAATACGCGGTGGACCACCTGCTTTGGACACAACAATATGGCCCTGCTGATTGACGACATCGAGCTTGCTTGGCGCTCGCTCCGGGACAGCGCGGACGCCTCCGGCTGGCGCAGCATCTCCGTCGCCACGATCGGCCCATGCTCCTTACTGGCCGGCCTGAGCTTTCCCGACAAGAGCGAAGCCCTCCTCACGAGCTTTTCATCCTCGGCGATCCCCGACGCCGAGAAGCTTCCCGACGGCCAAGGCTTCGCGGTGTCGCGCGTCGAGCCCAATGGCGACGGGCTGACTTGGCTCGCGCTCACCCGCAGCGCGCACGGCAGCCTGGAGCTCTTCGCCGCCATGGTGGCGGACGTGGCCCACGCGATGGATGCCGAGTCCAGCGCCGACGAGAAGCGGCTGCTGCGGGTCTTCCTCGGGCGCATCCGCGCTTGGCAGGAATTCATGCGCAAGGGGGCGCAGGCCCTGGGTCCGGAATCAGAGATTGGCTTGATGGGCGAGCTCACGCTGCTGCGGGCGATCATCGACGCGGGCCTCCCTCTGGCCTCCGCCATTGAATCGTGGGTGGGACCGCTCGACGGCGTCCGCGACTTCGAGATCGGCACCGGCTCTTTGGAGGTGAAGGCCACGCTATCGGCGGCGGGCTTCCCCGCCAAGATCGGCTCGCTCGAACAGCTCGACGATTCCGCGCGTCAACCGCTCTTCCTCGCCGGAGCGCGGCTGCGCCAGACCGACACGGGGCAGAGCCTGCCGGACCTGGTTGCGGAGATGCGCGATGTCGCCGCGGGCGAACCCGAGTCCGTGCGCCTGCTGAGCGAGCGGCTGATCGCCGCGGGCTACTTCGACGCCCACGCGGACCGCTACATTCGTCGATTCACGCTGGCCGACACCCGCGTCGTCGAAGTCAAAGAAGGCTTTCCCCGCCTCACGCCAGGCAGCGTCCCGCTGGGCGTCACGAAAGCCACTTACGAGATCGATCTGGACAAGGCCGCGGGGCAAAGCATCCCGGCCGCCGAAGCATTGAAGAAATTGGGAGCGATATGAGTTCAACCCTGCCGGACTTCCTGCGCGAGACGCAGTCCGCCGTCAAATCTCAAATGCTCGAAGGCGCGCTCTATGAGGAGCTGGTCTTCGCCGGCATCGCGATGGATCACATGTCGGAGATCGGCATGACCTTCGAGCCTGTCGAGTGCCATTACGAGGGCACGGTGGGCAACGCCATGCTGCGTCTGAGCGGCTACTCGATCTCCGACGACAGCGACCAGCTCGACTTGTTCGTGAGCCTGTATGCTGGAGTCGATGAGCCCACGCCCATCCCCGACTCGGAGACGAAGGTGGCTGCCGAGCGCTGCCTGCGCTTTCTCACGCTTTGCGCCGAAGGCAAGATGGCGCAGAAGCTCGATCCCTCGCGGGACGTGCGCTCGCTGGCCGAGACGCTGCAAGCCATCTACAACGACCTCGAACAAATCCGCGTCTACGTCATTACCGACCGGGTCGCCAAGTCCAAGAGCTTCAAGACGCGCGACATCGGCGGCAAGGCCGTACGCCTGGAAGTGATGGATATCGAGCGGCTGCACCGGCACACATCCGAAGGCAAGCCGCGCGACGAGTTGGTGGTGGACTTCAAAGAGGTGTCTGGCTCTGCCTTGCCCTGCGTCTACGTGCCTGGCGAAAGCGACGACTACGACTACGCCATGACGGCGGTCCCCGGCGAAGCGCTGCGGCTGCTCTACGAGAAGTTTGGCGCGCGACTCTTGGAAGCCAACGTCCGGTCGTTCTTGAGCGTCAAGGGCAAAGGCGTCAACGCCGGCATCCAGGCGACGTTAAGGGGCAGCCCAGAGCGTTTCATGGCCTACAACAACGGCATCGTGATCGTGGCCGACGAAATGGTGCTGGGCAAGACCTCCGAGGGCGAGCAAGGCATCGCTTGGCTGAAAGGCTTGCAGATCGTAAACGGCGGGCAGACCACGGCCTCGCTCTACTTCACCAAGAAGAAGTATCCCGACACCGACCTGAGCCGCGTCCGCGTGCCCGCGAAGATCATCGTCATGAAGGCGCAGGACCCAACCAAGGAAGAGGCTCTGGTGTCGGACATCTCGCGCTATGCGAACAGCCAGAACGCGGTCCGCCAGTCCGACCTTTCGGCCAACAAGCCCTTCCATGTCGAGATCGAGAAGCTCTCGCGCTCGGTCTACTGCCCCGACGGCGTCGGCCAATGGTTCTACGAGCGCGCCGCCGGGAGCTACAACACGCTGCTCACCCGCGAGGGAAACACGCCAGCCCGTCTCAAAGCCTTGAAGGACGCCATCCCCACCGCGCGGCGCGTGACCAAGACAGACCTAGCGAAATACCTCAACGCATGGGCCTGCAAGCCCGACATCGTGAGCATGGGCTCGCAGAAGAACTTCGACCGCTTCATGGCCGCGCTCGCGTCGACTGAGGGCCAAGAGGCGCCGCTGCCCAACGTGGCTGACTACAAGGCCATGATCGCCAAGGCCAAGCTCTACCGCGACGCCCAAAAGCTGCTGCGGCCGATGTTCCAAGCATTCCAGGCCAACGTCACGGCCTACACGATCTCTGTCCTCGCGGAGAAGCTGGGCTCGCGCATCGAACTAAGCCGCATCTGGGAGAGGCAGGCGGTTTCGCCAGAGCTCATGGAGCAGATCGCAACGTGGGCCAGAGAGGTCAATGACACGCTGCACGCCACCTCCGGCGGGCGCATGGTGTCGGAGTGGGCCAAGCGACCGGAGTGCAAGGAAGCGGTGATGGGCGCGAGCTATTCGGAGCCGGCCAACGGCATCCCCGAAGTCAAGTCAAACTGATTGCGGGCGGGCAGTGCCTAGCGTATCGTGACGCACTATGGCCGATGTCGTCAGCCCCAACAAACGCAGCCAGATGATGTCCGGTATCAAAGGCAAGAACTCCCTGCCCGAGATGCTGGTCCGCAAAGCGCTGTTTGCATTGGGCTATCGCTTCCGGTTGCACCGGCGCGATCTTCCAGGGACGCCGGACATTGCAATGCCGGGCCGCACGATCGCGATTTTTGTGCATGGTTGCTTCTGGCACGCCCACAAGGAATGCAAATACGCCAAAACGCCATCCACGCGAACAGAATTCTGGACGGCCAAGCTGCAGGGCAATGTTGATCGTGACCACCGCGCCGTTGCCAAGCTCTTAGAGATGGGCTGGCGGGTACTCACCGTCTGGGAATGCTCCACACGCGATCCGGCAGCCGCCGAAAACCTGCCCGATGCCCTCCAGGCTTGGGTCGACAGCGGCGAATCTACCGGCGAGATCAGCGCTCAGAGCTTGGCGGCGCCCCGGCAGGCGTGAGATGGATTGTGCGTCATAGCGCACCATCACCTGAAAAAACAAGCTGCCATACCACCTCGTCGACCGCCCGTGAATTCAGCGAAGGCTTGCACGCCTACCTGAGTGAAGAGCAATGCAGGCCGTCGCCGAGCTCACTCCAGCCGCAACACCTCCCGGAGCATGTCCACTGGCACGACTTCTGCGGTGTAAATGGATATGTCCAAGTTGCGAGTGCCGAATCGCCAGCTGACCGCTGAGGAGTGCAAGCTTCACCGCTTGCGCGGAGAGGCCATTAGTTCGGAAATGATCTCTCCGATTTGCTTAGCCAGCAGTGGAGGGACGGCGTTTCCAATCTGGCCGTATTGATCCGTGCGGCTTCCCTCAAAAAAGTAGTTATCCGGGAAGGTCTGTAAGCGGGCGGCCTCGCGCGCGGTCAGGCTGCGGCACTGGCCCGGATCCGGGTGTATGTAGTAGTGTCCATCCTTCTTGATGTGGGCCACCACTGTCGACGACGGATCCTTGCCCATCTGGACCCGGAAGCGATCCTTGAAGGGGATCGTCTCCTCGTCCACATTGACATGGTCGGGCAGCAGTTTGGGCGGGAAGTCGCGGAGGTCCGGCGCGTATTTCTGCGTCGCGGCGAAACAGGAAGCGAACATGTAGCGGTGCAGATCCGAGCGCATATGGCTGCGGGTTTCGTGGTGCAGCACGCCACCGAGCGCTGGATCCAGGTACCAATCCTGCAGATCCTTGGGCATGTAATTACCCGGGTCGACAACGGCCTCGATAAAAGCGCCGCCAAAAGTCGATTGCTTCTCGGCCTTCTTAATAAATTTCTCCATGGCCGTCTCGATAACAGCACGCAACGGCACACGCCAGCCCACCAACGCGCTTGGAGATTCTTTGATGGCCTTGATCCATGCCTCTTGCGAATCAGGCTCTTTTGACAGGCGACTGCGGAGCTCCGGCAAGCCGGCCAATGCGGCACTGACGCCGACCTTCTTGGTCAGTTTGCGAAGGAGAAAGTCCTCGGGGTGGTCTCTGAGAGCCTGGATCGCCGCAGCAACATCCGATCGGATGCCGAACAGTATCACACGATGCCGACTCTGCGGGATGCCATGATTGTCGGCTTCAATCACATAGTCATTAGGATCTAGCTCGCCCTTTGCCTTGTGGACCACCAGCGAGCGGACCTCGTAGCTCAAGCCTGCCTTGGGCGCTTTCAGGTCCGCGAGTATTTGCTCGAAGATGCGCTTACCGGAATTGGTCGAGTTAAGCATCCCTTTGACGTTCTCCATCACGAAGACCGCTGGGGCGAATTGCTGGATGATCCGCAGGTATTCGATATAAAGGAAGTGCTTGGCGTCGGCCTCGAACTTCTTCACGTCCTTGCTGCGCAGCCGCGATCGACCTGCGAGCGAGTAGGCTTGGCACGGCGGGCCTCCGATCAGCACCCAATCCGTCTGGTCACCAAGGGCCTCACGGATCCACCCGTCGACCTCCTCGGCCGGGGTGACACCCAGCTCAGCGCATCGCGCCTCCTCGCTCGCGTGCTCCGCGGCGTCCTTAATAGCGGGGTGAGCGAGAAACTGCTGACGGTCGATCTTGCCGCGGACATAGTCGTAGTAACAGTTCGGGACCTTACCCTTGGGGAACTTGCGGAAGATCGCCCGCAGCAGCAATGTCCGATGGGCGATGGGATCCTTCTCGATGGAGACTTTGACGGCGAAGCGCCGCTCGCCGGCCACATCCAAGACAGAAGAAAACCCTTCGCACAGCCCTCCCGGTCCGGCGAACAGATCGATCACCGGAATCACTCCGCGCTGAGCCATCAGTTCTGCTTTTTTATATGAGGGGCTATCGCCTCAGGGGGTCCGATTTGAATAGCCTTAGCATCTTCATTGCTTGATCACCAGCCTTTCATTTTATCCGATGAGCCATACTGATCGTCTCGAAACTAGCGTCATGAGCGCTATACGAGACCGATGATCTGGTGCATACCTTGCATACGGACCTAACGATGTGACGCGAAGTCAATGTAGTCAGCCAAGCTAAACGCCGGCGCTACGCTTCTGCAGTCAGCCGACATGCGTGCCATCGAACTGGCTGTACCGTCTCAAGGCCATAAGCCGAACCTTGGCGTTTCTTCATGAAGGTTGGCAGTCTGCGTTGCCGTTACGCAACCAACTGCCTTGGTGCAGGACCCTTGAAGACTAGACTTATTCGTTCGTCATCAGTCAAGCTGCTCTGTTGTCCAGCTTCCGCCAAGTAGCGCGCACGCGTTTCGATGCCCGCAGCAGCTCTGCAGTAACAGCACCAGTTGTTCCCCCTGCTATCGCAGCAGAACTTGCAGGACGACTGGTTTAGACTGGAAGATTCTGGATCTCCCTGGACAAAAAAAAGCCCTAACGTGTTTTCACGCAAGGGCTTTTTCATACATCCGCGAAGTTCTTCAACTTCCGCAGAACAGTGATTGGTGGCCTGGGACGGAATCGAACCATCGACACGCGGATTTTCAATCCGCTGCTCTACCAACTGAGCTACCGGGCCTGAGCCTTGAATTATAGCCAGAAAAAACGGGCTGCACGCAAGGATCGCAAAATTTCTGAAAAAACGTCCGCCTCGACTGCCACCACCGCCGTAGCCGCCACCATCACCCTCACTGGTTCCGCTTCGCACGCCCCAGGTCCACGCCCAGCTGGCGCAGCTTGCGGTACAGGTGGGTGCGCTCCAGGCCGGTCTTCTCGGCCACGCGCGTCATCGAGCCGCCTTCGCGGGCCAGGTGGAATTCGAAGTACGCCTTCTCGAAGCCGTCGCGCGCCTCCCGCAGCGGCCGGTCCAGGTCGAACCCCTGGTGGGCGCTGGGGCCGCTGGCCGGAAGCGCCGCGGGTGCCATGCCGGCGGGCGGCACGGCATGCGGCATGTCCGTTGCCGGGGCCGATGCATTCGCGCCCTGGGCGGCATGGCCGGACGCCATCGCAGAAGCCGTGGGCGCAGCAGCGGCGGCTGCAACAGCCGCCGCCGGCGCGGGCGCCGCGGTGCGCGCCAGGCCCTGCTCCACCGCCTTCAGCAGCTTCTGCAGCGTGATGGGCTTTTCCAGGAACGAGAAGGCGCCGATGCGCGTGGCCTCGACGGCGGTGTCGATGGTCGCGTGGCCGCTCATCATGATCACGGGCATGGTGAGCGTGCCGGCCGTGGCCCACTCCTTGAGCAGCGACACGCCGTCGGTGTCGGGCATCCAGATATCGAGCAGGATCAGGTCGTAGGCGTGGGCCGCCCGCGCCGCCCGGGCCTGGGTGGCGTTCTCCGCCAGATCCACGCTGTGCCCTTCGTCGTTCAGGATTTCGGACAGCAGGTCGCGGATACCGAGTTCGTCGTCGACCACCAAGATGTTTGCCATGTACGGGATGCAGCGGGTGCGTGTAACTTGTTGTTAATAAACCACGGAGGGCTCAGGCGCGAATGATAGCGACACTTGCGCGCCCTTCACCACGCCGTCCTCCACGCGATTGGAAAGATCGATCCGCGCCCCGTGTTCGTCGGCGATCTTCTTCACCACGGCGAGCCCCAGGCCCGTGCCGCGCGGCTTGGTGGTGACGTAGGGCTCGAAGGCCCTTTGCAGGATGTGTGCCGGGAAGCCCGTCCCCGCGTCGCTCACCGTCAGGCGCACGCGGCGCGAGGTCTCGCTCCAGCGCGTGGCGATGCGCACCGGGGCCGCCGCCACGCCCTGTTCGCGCGCCCGCTGCTCGCTCGCGTCCTGGGCGTTCTGCAGCAGGTTGTGGATCACCTGCCGCAGTTGCTGCGCATCGCCGGCGATCGCGGGGCAGCGCGGATCGAGTTCGGACTCGACCGGCACCGTGGCGTTCTCGGCACCGTACAGGTGCAGCACGTCGGTCACCAGCGCATTCACGTCCAGCCGCTGCAGCTCCGCGGCCGGCAGGCGCGCGTAGTCGCGGAACTCGTTGACGAGGCGCTTCATGGCGTCCACCTGGTCCACGATCGTCTTCACCGACTTGGCCAGCACCGCTTCCTCCGCGCTGCCGAGCTTGCCGGTCAGCTTCATCTCCAGCCGCTCGGCCGAGAGCTGGATCGGCGTGAGCGGATTCTTGATCTCATGTGCCAAGCGGCGCGCCACCTCGCCCCAGGCCTGGGCCCGCTGGGCCGAGACGATCTCGGAGATGTCGTCGAACACCAGGAGCCGCAGCCCATCGGGCAGCTCCGCGCCCCGCGCCACCAGGCTGGTGCGGTTGTTCGCCGGCCCAGCGTGCAGGCTGTCGCTCCCGCTGCCGGAGCCGTCCGCCGGATGAAGCTCGAATGGATGCTGCCAGTGGTCGAGCCCGTGCTGCTCGCGGTCGCCGAGGAACGCATCGAAATGCGCCTGCACCGCGGCGGCGAAGGCCGCGAGCCCCGGAACCTCCGCCAGTGGCCGGCCTTCGAAGGCCGCCATGGGCGCGCGCAGGATGCGGGTCGCGCCGGGGTTGGTGGACTGGATGCGGCCCCGGGCGTCCAGCACGATCACGCCGGACGTCAGGTTGTCCAGGATGGTCTGCAGCCGGTCGCGGGCGGCATCCACCTCGCCCATGCTGTGCTCCACCGCGGAGCGTGCATCCGCCAGCTGCTGCGTCATCACCGCGAAGGAGCGCGTCAGCCCGCCCAGTTCGTCGCCGGTCTGCATCACGGCCTTGGGGCTCAGGTTGCCGGACGCCACCTCCCGCACCCCTTCGGCGAGCAGCAGCAGCGGCCGCGCGAGCTGGCGCCCCAGCAGCACCGCCAGCAGCACCGCTCCGAACACTGCGAGGAACAGGCTCAGCGTGAGCGTGCCGATGTACATCCTTCGCAAGCCCCCACGCGCCAGGGCGCGTTCCTGGTATTCGCGGTTCGCCTCCTGCACCGCCAGCGCGTTGGCCACCACCACCTGCGGCATGCGCATGGTCGCCTGCAGGAAGCGCGGCTCCGCCAGCAGGCCGACGCTCGACGTGCCGACGGCCACCAGCGTCTTCACGCGCGCGTTCTGCACGGCCTGCTGCGGGTCGGTGGCGTCGTCCAGCCCCTCGATCTGGAAGGCGGACCGCTGCTGCCGGGCGTTGCGCAGCAACTGCGGCGCGGGCCGCTCGGGGTTGAGGTCGAAACGCGACTGCCCCGCGCTCGCCACGGGCTGGCCCGCCGCGTTGAACAGCACCACGTCCGTCGCCGCGAGCTGGTCGCGGATGCGCTCCAGCACCAGCCCCGCCGCCGCATCCGGCACCTGCGCCAGCTGCAGGCTGGCCGTGCGCGTCTGCGCGGCCATGTCGCTCGCGAGCGTGTCCAGCGTGGCGCGCGCCAGGCTCACCCCGGCGGACAGCGCGCCCTCCACCTTGACGTCGAACCAGCTCTCGATCGACCGCGAAACGAACTGGTACGACACCACGTAGATCAGCAGCCCGGGCAGCAGCCCCACCACCGCGAAGATGCCGGCCAGCTTGACCAGCAGGCGGCTGCCGAAGCGCCCTCCCCGCAGGCGCGCCACCAGGCGTGCGGTCACCCAGACCAGCACGGCGAACAGCAGCAGCGCCACCAGCACGTTGAGCCCGAAAAGCCAGGCGTAGTTGCGCTCGTACATCGCGCGGTTGTTCGTCGATACCGTGAGCAGGAACAGCAGCACGAGGCCGATGGCGCTCATCACGGCGGCCGCGACGCCCAGCGCCCAGCGGGCCGCGCGGGTCTGCCGCCCGCTGCGCGCCGCCGCGGCTTCGGTCACGGATGCGGGATCGGACGGGGGCGGGGACGGGCTCATGGCTGCGGCTCGATGGACAGGCGCTCGGTGCGCGACAGCACGAGATCCCAGCCGGAACGCCCCATGGCCCCGATCTGGAAGGGGCGCGGCAGCTGCGACATGTCGAGCCGGAAGCGCAGATGCACCAGGTGCGCGGCATTCCGGTCGATGTCGTCGATGTCGGCGATCTTCCAGCGCGCGATGCGCTGCATCGCAGCCAGCGCATCGCCCAGCTCGTCATAGGTCTGGCCCAGCGCCGAGCCCAGGCCCAGGCCGCTCGCGGAGAACGGTACCGCCGCCTGGCTGAGGCGCCACCGGCGCGTGAGCGGCTGGTAGCTCAGCCGCAGATAGCGGGTGGCCCGGGCCACGGCCTTGTCCGTCCAGTACCAGCGCTCCCGCAGCACCTCGGCCTCTTCGACGAAATGGATCGAAATGCCCTTGAGCAGCGCATCCTCGGCCAGGGGCGGAAGTTCGAAGCGCAGCGCCGCCGACAGGTACAGCCCGCCCTCCGACGCCTCCAGCCGCAGGTCCGAGATCCCGTCGCCCGCGGCCGTGCCGGCCTGGGCGGCCGCCAGCCCCGGCGCGCAGAGCCACCCGCACAGGCACACGCACAGAAGCAGCCACAGCCGGCCCACGCCCTGCCGCACCGCCTGCCCTGCCGAACGCGCGCGCGGGCGCCCCCCTGCCGCCATGGCGACCTCAGCCGGGCCGCTTGCCCAGCAGTGCGTAGAAGAATCCGTCGTGCTCACCGGAGGGATTCTCGCGGACGCCGCCGCCTTCGCCGGCATCGCCCGGCAGCAAATGCCCCGGAGACGGCATCAAAACGGCATCGCTGTTGTTCGCAAGAAACGCCTGCACCTGCTCGTCGCCCTCCGCGCGGAAGACCGAGCAGGTGCAGTAGAGCAGCCGCCCGCCCGGGCGCAGCAGCGGCCACAGGGTGGCCAGCAGGCGGGCCTGCTGGGCGGCCAGCTGCGCGATGTCCGCGGGCCGGCGCAGCCACCGCACGTCCGGATGCCGGCGCACGATGCCCGAGGCCGTGCACGGCGCGTCCAGCAGGATCGCATCGAACGGCTCTCCCCCGCTGGCCTGCTGCCACCATGCCTCCGGCCGCCCCGCATCGGCCACCAGCACCTGCGCCTGCAGGCCCAGCCGTTCGAGCGTCTCGCCGATCCGGGCACTGCGCACGGGATCGATCTCCAGCGCCGTCACCTGCACCGGCGATGCAGCCCCCGCCTGCTCCAGCAGGTGGGCCGTCTTGCCGCCCGGCGCCGCGCAGGCGTCCAGCACGCGCAGCGGCCGCGCCGTGTCGAGCCCTTCCAGCAACAGCGGCGCCGCCTGCTGGGCCGCCAGATCCTGCACGGACACCCACCCCTGCCCGAACCCCGGCAGGCGCTGCACCGGCTGCGGCGCATCCAGCACCAGCCCCACGTCCGTCACCACCGTGGCCGCCAGCCCCTCGGCCTCCAGCGCCGCCGCATACGTGGGCATGTCCACCTTCCGGCGGTTGATGCGCAGGGCCATCGGCGCGTGGCTGTTGTTGGCCCGCAGGATGCGCTCCCAATCGGCAGGGTGGTCCCGGCGCAACCGCTCGATCCACCAGGCCGGATGGTTCCATCGCGCGACGGGGTCGCCGTCGGTCGCGGCGACCAGTGCATCGCGCTCGCGCAGGAACCGGCGCAGGCAGGCGTTCACGAAGGCGGCCTGCCCGCGCGTCGCGGCATGGCGCTTGGCGGCCTCCACGGCCTGGTTCACGAGCGTGAAGGGTTCATAGGCCGCGCCGTCCGGCTGCCAGCCCAGCGCCAGCGTCGCGCACAGCAGCGCATCCACGCGCGGCTTCGGTCGCCGCGGAGCGAGTTGCGCACGCAGCGCCTCGGCGCGGCCGAGGTACCGCAGCACGGTGAAGAACAGCGCCTGCACGCCCGCACGCAGCGACGGCTCCACCGCGGCCAGCGCCGCCGTGCCCGACTGCCCCGCACGCACGGCCATCAGTGCGTCCACGACGCCATCGAGCTGCCGCCACAGCGGAATCGCGCCCGCGGAATCCGGGCGGCGGGCGGGAGGGGGCGGACGAGATGGGGTCATAAAGGAATGGAAGTGAACCGGAAAGAACGTGAACCCTCGGAGCGGTTCACACGGGCCAGCGAAGGGGAAGGACCGCGTGCGCCGCTCTCAGAGCGCCTGCGCCGCGTGGAAGCCGAACAGCCAGGCCAGCAGCCGCGCCGGGAACTGCCGTATCGCGGTGTTGTAGGCGGCCACGGCATCGTTGAACTGCCCCGTGGCCAGCGCGCTCTGCGCCCACAGCTCCTGCCAGCGCTGCTCCCACAGCGCCAGCGCGTCGTCGTCCGGCGCTGGCGCCGGCACTCCCACGGGGGCCCGGGGCCCCTTCCTGCCCCGCGGGGCCCTGCCGGGCGCTTCCCGCGGCTCCCGTGCGGCACGCACCATCGTCGTCCAGGCCGTGCGCAGCACCTCGCGCCCCGCGCTCAGCGCGGCCGCGCCCCCGGCATCGAGCGGCCGGGCACGCGCCACGGCCAGGCAGGCGCCGAACTGCGTCGTCGCCGCCCACAGCGCCGTGCGGGCTTCCGACTGGCCGGGCGGCGCCGGGCTCTGCGCGGCCTCGTATTCGCCCATCATGCCCATCACGCGCACGAAATGCACGTCCAGGCCACCGAAGGCCTGGATGGCGGCCGAGCGCAACCGCACGAGCCGGTTGTATGCGCCCACCGCCCAGAACAGCAGCACCGCCAGAAGAATCCAGGTCGTCAGCATGGCCCACCGTATCCACGTCCCCTGCGGCGGCCACGGCCATGGCCGCGCGGGAACGTGAAAAAAAGAAAAAAGGAAAAAGGTCGAAGGAAAAAAGAAGGCCAGGGGATACCCCTGGCCGGTCCATGTGAAAAAACGCTCCCGGCCTGCCGTGCCGGCAGAGCGGGAGCGTGGCAGCGGGCCCGGGGAGGCCCGCCGGAGCACCGGGATTACTCGGCCGAGCCGTTGTCCACGCCGGAGTTCTCGACTTCCGAAGCCTCTTCCGGCACCGTGGTCTCCATCTCGGCGGCTTCGGCTTCGGCGATGGCGCGGCGCTCGGCGTCGTCCATGGCTTCCTTGGCCTTGCGCGCCTGGTGGTAGGCCAGACCCGTACCCGCCGGGATCAGGCGGCCCACGATCACGTTTTCCTTCAGGCCACGCAGCTCGTCGCGCTTGCCCATGATCGCAGCCTCGGTGAGCACGCGGGTCGTTTCCTGGAACGACGCGGCCGAAATGAACGAATCGGTGGACAGCGACGCCTTCGTGATCCCCAGCAGCACGTTGCTGTAGGTCGCGGGGATCTTGTCCTCGGACTGCAGCTGCTCGTTGGTGTTGAGGATCTCCGAACGCTCGACCTGCTCGCCGGCGATGTAGCCCGACTCGCCCGGGTTCTCGACCACGACGCGGCGCAGCATCTGGCGAACGATCACCTCGATGTGCTTGTCGTTGATCTTCACACCCTGCAGGCGGTACACGTCCTGCACTTCGTCGACGATGTAGCGCGACAGCTCCTCGATGCCCAGCAGGCGCAGGATGTCCTGCGGATCGGCCGGGCCGTCGACGATCAGTTCGCCCTTGTTCACCACCTGGCCTTCGTGGACCAGCACGTTCTTTTCCTTGGGCACCAGCTCGTCCCAGACCTTGCCGTCCGGATCGGTGATCTGCAGGCGCACCTTGCCCTTCGTTTCCTTGCCGAAGGACACCGTGCCGGTGATCTCGGCCAGCATGCCCTTGTCCTTGGGCGAACGGGCTTCGAACAGCTCGGCCACGCGCGGCAGACCGCCGGTAATGTCACGGGTCTTCTGGCCTTCGACCGGGATACGGGCCAGCACTTCGCCGGGGCCCACGTCCTGGCCGTCGCGCACCTGGATCAGCGCGCCCACCTGGAAGCCGATCGTCACCGAGTGGTCGGTGCCGGGGATCTTCACTTCCTGGTTCTGCGCATCGATCAGCTTCACCTGCGGACGCACCACCTTCGCGGAGCCGCGGCGCTTCGGATCGATCACCACCAGCGTGGACAGACCCGTCACGTCATCGACCTGCTTGGCGACCGTGAGGCCTTCCTCGACGTTCTCGAACTTCACCTGGCCGGCGAATTCCGTGATGATCGGTCGCGTCAGCGGATCCCAGTTGGCCAGGATCGTGCCGGCCTTGACCGTCTGGTCGGCCTTCACCGTCAGCGTGGCGCCGTACGGCACCTTGTGGCGCTCGCGCTCGCGGCCATGCTCGTCCTGGATGATGACTTCACCCGAACGCGCGATGACGACCAGCTCGCCCTTGCTGTTGGTCACGTAGCGCATCGTGGCGTTGAAGCCGATCACGCCGTTGGACTTGGCTTCCACGGTCGAGGCGATGGCAGCGCGCGAAGCGGCACCACCGATGTGGAAGGTACGCATCGTCAGCTGCGTGCCGGGCTCGCCGATCGACTGCGCGGCGATCACACCCACGGCCTCGCCGAGGTTGATCAGGCCGCCGCGGCCCAGATCGCGCCCGTAGCACTTCGCGCACAGGCCGTAGCGGGTCTCGCAGGTCAGCGCGGTGCGCACCTTCACCTCGTCCACGCCCGCGGATTCCAGCTCCTCGAGGGCATCCTCGTCGAGCATCTGGCCGGCCTTGGCAAGCACGGCGCGCGTTTCGGGGTGCAGGATGTCGTCCGCCGTGGTGCGGCCCAGCACGCGGTCGCGCAGGGACTCGATCACCTCGCCGCCTTCAACGATGGCGCGCATCACCGAACCGTTCACGGTGCCGCAATCCTCTTCGGTCACCACCAGGTCCTGCGTCACGTCCACCAGGCGGCGCGTCAGGTAACCGGAGTTGGCCGTCTTCAGCGCCGTATCCGCCAGGCCCTTACGGGCACCGTGGGTGGAGATGAAGTACTGCAGCACGTTCAGGCCTTCACGGAAGTTCGCCGTGATGGGGGTCTCGATGATCGAGCCGTCCGGCTTCGCCATCAGGCCACGCATGCCGGCCAGCTGGCGGATCTGCGCGGCGGAGCCACGTGCGCCCGAGTCGGCCATCATGTAGATGGCGTTGAACGACTCCTGGTTCACTTCCTTGCCGTGGCGGTCGGTGGTCTTCTCGACCTTGAGCTGGTCCATCATCACCTTGGACACGTCGTCGCCGGCCTTGCCCCAGATGTCCACCACCTTGTTGTAGCGCTCGCCGGAGGTCACCAGACCGGAGACGTACTGCTGCTCGATCTCCTTCACCTCGGCTTCGGCGCGTGCCAGGATGTCCGCCTTCTGCGGGGGCACCAGCATGTCGTCGATCGCCACCGAGAAGCCGGCGCGCGTCGCCAGGCGGAAGCCGTTCTGCAGCAGCTTGTCCGCGAACACCACGGTTTCCTTCAGGCCGCACTTGCGGAAGCTCACGTTGATGAGCTTGGAGATTTCCTTCTTCT
This sequence comes from Acidovorax sp. PRC11, assembly GCF_031844105.1. NCBI lineage: Bacteria > Pseudomonadati > Pseudomonadota > Betaproteobacteria > Burkholderiales > Comamonadaceae > Acidovorax > Acidovorax sp. PRC11. The sequence goes on from NZ_JAUZUQ010000026.1 coordinate 45,945, forward strand.
TCAGCGACTTGTTGATGTTGCTGAAGGGCAGGCCCTTGGGCAGGATCTCGGACAGCAGCGCACGGCCGACGGTCGTGTCGACCAGCGAGGTCGAGGGCACGAATTCGCCGGTGGCCTTGTCCTTGGTCCATTCGGTCAGGCGCACGCTGATGCGGGCATGCAGCTCCGTCTGGCCGGCATCCAGCGCGCGCTGGACTTCGCCCGTGTCGGAGAAGATCAGGCCCTCGCCCTTGCCGTTGATCTTGTCGCGGGTCGCGTGGTAGAGACCCAGCACCACGTCCTGCGAAGGCACGATGGAGGGTTCGCCCGATGCGGGGAACAGCACGTTGTTGGAGGCCAGCATCAGCGTGCGGGCTTCCATCTGCGCTTCCACCGACAGCGGCACGTGGACGGCCATCTGGTCACCGTCGAAGTCGGCGTTGAAGGCCGCGCAGACGAGCGGGTGCAGCTGGATGGCCTTGCCTTCGATCAGGATCGGCTCGAAGGCCTGGATGCCCAGGCGGTGCAGCGTCGGAGCCCGGTTCAGCATGACCGGGTGCTCCTTGATGACCTCTTCCAGGATGTCCCAGACCACCGGCGTGCCGGATTCGACTTCCTTCTTCGCGGCCTTGATGGTCGTGGCGATGCCCATCTGCTCGAGGCGCGAGAAGATGAAGGGCTTGAACAGCTCCAGGGCCATCAGCTTCGGCAGGCCGCACTGGTGCAGCTTGAGCGTCGGGCCCACGGTGATCACGGAACGGCCGGAGTAGTCGACGCGCTTGCCCAGCAGGTTCTGGCGGAAGCGGCCGGACTTGCCCTTGATCATGTCGGCCAGCGACTTCAGCGCGCGCTTGTTCGCGCCCGTCATCGCCTTGCCGCGGCGGCCGTTGTCCAGCAGCGAATCGACGGCCTCCTGCAGCATCCGCTTCTCGTTGCGCGCGATGATCTCCGGAGCCTTCAGCTCCAGCAGGCGGCGCAGGCGCGAGTTGCGGTTGATGACGCGGCGGTACAGGTCGTTCAGGTCGGAGGTCGCGAAGCGGCCGCCGTCCAGCGGCACCAGCGGACGCAGGTCCGGCGGCAGCACGGGCAGCACGTCCAGCACCATCCACTCGGGCTTGATGCCCGACTTCTTGAACGCCTCCAGCACCTTCAGGCGCTTGGCGTTCTTCTTCACCTTGACTTCGGAGCCGGTCAGGTCGCCGCGCAGCTTCTCGATCTCCAGATCGATGTCGATGCCTTCGAGCAGGTCCTTGATGCCTTCGGCGCCCATCTTGGCGATGAACTCGTCGCCGTATTCCTTGCGCTTCGCGTCATGGTCGTCCTCGGACATGATCCCGAACTTCTTCAGCGGGGTCATGCCGGGGTCGGTCACCACGTAGGCTTCGAAATACAGCACGCGCTCGATGTCGCGCAGCGTCATGTCGAGCACCAGGCCCAGGCGCGACGGCAGCGACTTCAGGAACCAGATGTGCGCGCAGGGCGCGGCCAGGTCGATGTGGCCCATGCGCTCGCGGCGCACCTTGGTCTGGGTCACTTCCACGCCGCACTTCTCGCAGATCACGCCGCGGTGCTTCAGGCGCTTGTACTTGCCGCACAGGCACTCGTAGTCCTTGATCGGGCCGAAGATCTTGGCGCAGAACAGGCCGTCGCGCTCGGGCTTGAACGTGCGGTAGTTGATCGTCTCGGGCTTCTTCACCTCGCCGAAGGACCAGGAACGGATCTTCTCGGGCGACGCCATGCCGATGCGGATGGCATCGAAATGCTCGTCCGGCGTGAATTGCTTGAACAGGTCGAGTAGAGACTTCATAAACCCTATCTCCTAGTACTTAAGAACGTTCCAGTTCGATGTCCAGGCCCAGGGAACGGATTTCCTTGACCAGCACATTGAACGACTCGGGCATGCCTGCCTCGATCGCGTGTTCACCCTTGACGATGGACTCGTACACCTTGGTACGGCCCTGCACGTCGTCGGACTTCACGGTGAGCATTTCCTGCAGCACGTACGAAGCGCCATACGCTTCCAGCGCCCACACTTCCATTTCCCCGAAACGCTGGCCGCCGAACTGGGCCTTGCCGCCCAGCGGCTGCTGCGTGACGAGCGAGTACGGACCGGTGGAACGGGCGTGCATCTTGTCGTCCACCAAGTGGTGCAGCTTCAGGTAGTGCATGTAGCCGATGGTCGTCGGGCGCTCGAAACGCTCGCCCGTGCGGCCGTCGTACAGGTACGCCTGGGTACGGCTGTCCGTGAGGCCCTTGCGCTCCTTGATGTCGTCCGGATAGGCCAGCTTCAGCATGTCCTTGATCTCGGCTTCCGACGCGCCATCGAACACCGGCGTCGCGTACGGCACGCCGTTGGTCAGGTTGTCGGCCATGGCCATCACCTCGTCGTCGCTCAGCTTCGACAGGTCTTCCTTGCGGCCGCGCGAGTTGTAGACCTCTTCGAGGAACGTGCGCATTTCGGCCGCCTTGGCCTGGTCGCGCAGCATGTCGCCGATGCGCTGGCCGATGCCCTTGCCGGCCCAGCCCAGGTGGACTTCCAGCACCTGCCCGATGTTCATCCGCGAAGGCACGCCCAGCGGGTTCAGGACGATGTCGGCAGGCGTGCCGTCGGCCATGTAGGGCATGTCCTCGACCGGAACGATCTTCGACACCACACCCTTGTTGCCGTGGCGGCCGGCCATCTTGTCGCCGGGCTGCAGGCGGCGCTTGACGGCCAGGTACACCTTGACCATCTTCAGCACGCCGGCCGGCAGCTCGTCGCCCTGCGTGAGCTTCTTGCGCTTCTCTTCGAAGGCCAGGTCGAAGCTGTGGCGGGTCTGCTCCAGCGCGTTCTTGATCGACTCCAGCTGCGCGGCCACCTCGTCCTCGGCGGGACGGATGTCGAACCAGTGGAACTTCTCGACGGAGGCCAGGTAGGCCTTGTCCAGCTTCGTGCCCTTGGCCAGCTTCTGCGGGCCGCCGTTGGCCACGCGGCCGTTCAGCAGCTTCTCGATACGGTCGAACGCGTCGGCCTCCACGATGCGCAGCTGGTCGTTCAGGTCCAGGCGGAAGCGCTTGAGTTCATCGTCGATGATCTGCTGGGCGCGCTTGTCGCGCTGGATGCCTTCGCGCGTGAACACCTGCACGTCGATCACGGTGCCCGAGGAGCCCTGGTCCACGCGCAGCGAGGTGTCCTTCACGTCGGAAGCCTTCTCGCCGAAGATCGCGCGCAGCAGCTTCTCTTCCGGCGTCAGCGTGGTCTCGCCCTTCGGCGTGACCTTGCCCACCAGCGTGTCGCCGGGCTGCACTTCCGCACCCACGTAGATGATGCCGGACTCGTCCAGGCGGTTCAGCTGCTGCTCCGACAGGTTCGGGATGTCGCGCGTGATTTCTTCCGCGCCCAGCTTCGTGTCGCGGGCCATCACCACCAGTTCCTCGATGTGGATCGAGGTGTAGCGGTCTTCGGCCACCACGCGTTCGGAGATCAGGATCGAATCCTCGAAGTTGTAGCCGTTCCAGGGCATGAACGCGATCAGCATGTTCTGGCCGATGGCGATCTCGCCCAGGTCGGTGGAGGCACCGTCCGCGATCACGTCGCCCTTGGCCAGCACGTCGCCCTTCTTCACGATGGGGCGCTGGTGGATGTTCGTGTTCTGGTTGGAACGCTGGTACTTGATGAGGTTGTAGATGTCCACACCCACTTCACCGGCCACGGCCTCCGCGTCGTTCACGCGCACCACGATGCGGGTCGCATCCACGTAGTCCACGATACCGCCGCGGTTCGCCGTCACCACCGTGCCGGAGTCCACGGCCGCCACGCGCTCGATGCCGGTGCCCACCATGGGCTTTTCCGGACGCAGCACGGGCACGGCCTGGCGCGACATGTTGGCGCCCATCAGTGCGCGGTTCGCGTCATCGTGCTCCAGGAACGGCACGAGCGAGGCGGCCACCGACACGATCTGCGCGGGCGACACGTCCATGTACTGCACGCGCTCGGCGGACAGCAGCGTGGATTCACCCTTTTCGCGGGCCGACACCAGGTCGCCGGTCAGGCGGCCTTCGGCATCCAGCGTCGCATTCGCCTGGGCGATGACGTACTTGCCTTCCTCGATGGCCGACAGGTAGTCGATCTGGTCCGTCACCTTGCCGTCCACCACGCGGCGGTACGGCGTCTCGATGAAGCCGTACTCGTTCAGGCGGGCATACAGGGCCAGCGAGTTGATCAGGCCGATGTTCGGACCTTCGGGCGTTTCGATGGGGCAGACGCGGCCATAGTGGGTCACGTGCACGTCGCGCACTTCGAAGCCGGCGCGCTCGCGCGTCAGACCGCCCGGGCCGAGTGCGGACACGCGGCGCTTGTGGGTGATCTCGGCCAGCGGGTTCGTCTGGTCCATGAACTGCGACAGCTGCGACGCACCGAAGAACTCCTTCAGGGCCGCGGAAATCGGCTTGGAGTTGATCAGGTCGTGGGGCATCAGCGGCTCCTGCTCGGCCTGGCCCAGACGTTCCTTCACGGCCTTCTCGATCCGTGCCAGGCCCGTGCGGTACTGGTTCTCGGCCAGCTCGCCCACGCAGCGCACGCGGCGGTTGCCCAGGTGGTCGATGTCGTCGACTTCGCCCTTGCCGTTGCGCAGGTCCACCAGGATCTTCACCACGGCGAGGATGTCCTCGTTCGACAGCACCATCGGGCCGGTCGATTCGTCGCGGCCGATCTTGGCGTTGAACTTCATGCGGCCCACGCGCGACAGGTCGTACGTGTCCGGGTTGTAGAACAGGCGCTGGAACAGGGCCTGCACCGCGTCTTCCGTCGGCGGCTCGCCGGGGCGCATCATGCGGTAGATGGCCACGCGCGCGGCGAACTCGTCCACCGTTTCGTCGATGCGCAGCGTCTGCGAGATGTACGCGCCCTGGTCGAGTTCGTTCGTGTAGATGACCTGCAGGTCCTTGATGCCGGCGGAGCGCAGCTTCTTCAGCAGCGCTTCGGTCAGCTCTTCGTTGGCCTTGGCCACGATCTCGCCCGTGTCGCCGTCCACCACGTTGCGTGCCACCACGCGGCCGATCAGGAAGTCTTCCGGCACGCTGACGTGCGTCGTGCCCGACTGCTCCAGCTCGCGCGTGTGGCGGGCCGTGATGCGCTTGTCCTTGGCGACGACGACCTTGCCGGCCTTGTCGGTGATGTCGAAACGCGCCACTTCGCCCTTCAGGCGGTCGGCCACGAATTCCATCTGCGCGCCGCTGTCCATCAGGCGGAAGTTGTCGTTGACGAAGAAGTTCGCCAGGATGGACTCGGGGTTCAGGCCGATGGCCTTCAGCAGGATCGTGACCGGCATCTTGCGGCGGCGGTCCACGCGGAAGTAGAGGATGTCCTTCGGATCGAACTCGAAGTCCAGCCACGAGCCGCGGTAGGGGATGATCCGTGCCGAGAACAGCAGCTTGCCCGAGCTGTGGGTCTTGCCCTTGTCGTGCTCGAAGAACACGCCGGGCGAGCGGTGCAGCTGCGAGACGATCACGCGCTCGGTGCCGTTGATGATGAACGAGCCCTTGTCGGTCATCAGGGGCACCTCGCCCATGTAGACCTCCTGCTCCTTCACTTCCTTCACCACCTTGGACTGCGACGTCGAGGACTCGCGGTCGTAGATGATGAGCTGCACCTTGGCACGCACGGCCGAGGCGAAGGTCAGGCCGCGGGTCTGGCATTCGCGCACGTCGAACGCCGGCTTGGCCAGGTTGTACTCCACGAACTTCATCTCGACGAAGCCGTTGTGCGAGACGATCGGGAATGCGGCGTCGAAAGCGGCCTGCAGGCCTTCATTGGTGCGTTTCTGGGGTGCCCGGTCCGCTTGGAGGAAAGCGGTGTACGCGTCCTTCTGCATCTGCAGCAGGTACGGCACTTCGAGCACGCTGTCGCGGCTACCGAAGCTCTTGCGGATGCGCTTGCGTTCGGTATAGCTGTACGTGGATGTTGGGGCCATGAGATCTCCGGGCAAAGACATGAGTCCTGGGTCTTCGACGAGTGCCCCACAAGGGGCGTTGCCTTGCGGGCTTGGCGGTTGGCCACTACCAACCATGGCGGACGGCGATGCGTTGCACATCGCCCGAACCAAGGCGTCTTCTGTTGTCGGGTTGTCAGAAGACACTAGAAAGCAGGCGGATCGGGCGGCCGGGGGCCGCTCCTGCTTTCTGGTGCGCTCTGTCGAGATTGCGCCTCTCAGAAGCGCGGAAAGGCTGGAGGCCCTTTTCGGAGCCTCCAGCCTTGCCAAAGCAGCCGAATTACTTGAGTTCGGCCTTGGCGCCGGCTTCCACCAGCTTCTTGACAGCGGCTTCGGCGTCGGCCTTGGCGATGCCTTCCTTGACGTTCTTGGGAGCGCCGTCCACCAGGTCCTTGGCTTCCTTGAGGCCCAGGCCGGTGATTTCGCGCACGGCCTTGATGACGGACACCTTGTTGGCGCCGGCTTCGGTCAGCACGACGTTGAACTCGGTCTTCTCTTCGGCAGCAGCAGCGCCGCCGGCAGCGCCGCCGGCAGCAGCGGGAGCGGCCATGGCGGCAGCGCTCACGCCGAACTTCTCTTCAATGGCCTTCACCAGGTCATTGAGTTCCATCACGGACATGCCGTCCAGGGCGGTCAAGAATGCGTCTTTATCGAATGCCATAATTTTTCCTAACAATTGGTTGTAAAGAGGGGGACGATTCTGCAAACCTCAAGCGGCTGCAGCTTCGCCTTCGCCTTTCTTTGCGGCCAGAGCGCCCAGCACCACGGCGGTGCGGGAGATCGGCGACATCAGCAAGCCACACAGCTGGGCCAGCAGCACTTCCTTGGAAGGGATGTTGGCCAGTTGCTTCACGCCGTTCACGTCCAGGGCCTTGCCTGCGAAGGCGCCGCCGCGAATCACCAGCTTGTCGTTGGTTTTCGCGAAATCGGCCACCACCTTGGCGGCGGCCACAGCGTCTTCGGAGAAGCCATAGATCAGAGGACCGGTCATCTGGTCAGCCACCACGTCGAACTGGCTGCCAGCCACAGCACGGCGGGCCAGGGTGTTCTTCAGAACACTCAGGCTCACGCCCTTGCTGCGGGCGTCAACGCGCAGTTTGGTCATGTCGGCCACCGTGATGCCACGGTATTCCGCGATCACGAGCGTTTGAGCTTTTGCGGCGAGGCTGGTCACTTCGTTGATGACCGCTTCTTTCTCACTGCGATTAAGACTCAAGGTCTACTCCTTCATATGCGCACTCGGGGAACCCCTCGTGCGCGCTCTTGTTGCAGCGACCAACTGTTTCGGAACTGAATTCCATCTGCAGCGGGATCGCCATCTGCGCTGGCTCCGTGGATTTAAATGCAGCCGGGGCTGCACACCAGCGGTCTTGGATGGCCCGGCACATCGCTGTGCCGGCCCACCACCGAGGCACCTTGCGGCGCCTCAAGATCTCGTGTTGGCGTCAGGCCGCCGAGATGGATTGGGTATCGACGCGGACGCCGACGCCCATCGTCGAGGACACGGCCACCTTGCGCAGGTACTGGCCCTTGCTGGTGGCGGGCTTCGCCTTGTTCAGGGCTTCGATCAGCGCCACCAGGTTGCCCTGGAGCTTCTCGTTGTCGAACGAACGGCGACCGATCGTGCTGTGGATGATCCCGGCCTTGTCGACACGGAACTGCACCTGGCCGGCCTTGGCGTTCTTGACGGCCGTGGCGACGTCGGGCGTCACCGTACCCACCTTGGGGTTCGGCATCAGGCCGCGCGGGCCGAGGATCTGGCCCAGCGTACCCACGACGCGCATGGCATCGGGAGCGGCGATCACCACGTCGAACGGCATGTCGCCGGCCTTCACTTGGGCAGCCAGGTCGTCCATGCCGACGATGTCCGCGCCGGCGGCCTTGGCTTCTTCCGCCTTGGCGCCCTGGGCGAACACGGCCACGCGGGTCGTCTTGCCGGTGCCGTTCGGCAGCACCACGGCGCCACGCACCACCTGGTCCGACTTCTTCGCATCGATGCCCAGCTGCACGGCCACGTCGATGGACTCATCGAACTTGGCGGTAGCCGCTTCCTTCACCAGCACCACGGCGTCGGCGAAGGGGTACAGCTTCGTGCTGTCGATCTTGCCTTGCAGGGCCTTTTGCTTCTTGGTCAGCTTAGCCATTTACAGACCCTCCACCGTAACGCCCATGGAACGGGCAGAGCCAGCCAGCGTGCGGACGGCAGCGTCCACGTCGGCGGCGTTCATGTCCTTCAGCTTGGTCTTGGCGATCTCTTCCAGCTGTGCGCGGGTGATCTTGCCGACTTTCGTGCTCAAGGCGTTGGCGGAACCCTTTTCCAGCTTGATGGCCTTCTTGATCAGGGTCGTCGCCGGGGGCGTCTTGATGATGAACGTGAAGCTCTTGTCCGCGAAGGCCGTGATGACCACGGGCAGCGGCAGACCGGGCTCGACGCCCTGGGTCTGGGCGTTGAACGCCTTGCAGAACTCCATGATGTTCAGACCACGCTGACCCAGCGCGGGACCGATCGGAGGAGAAGGATTGGCCTTCCCTGCCGGCACTTGCAGCTTGATAAAGCCGACGATTTTCTTCGCCATAGCGACTCCTTACGGGTGATAGCGCCTTGGAAACAGGCTCCCCGGGGTTGATGACTCCACTTCTGTGCGCCGAGTCAGGAAAAGCGCAGGATGCACCCTGGGGTGCGGATCAGGTTTTTTCGACCTGACCGAATTCGAGCTCCACCGGGGTGGAGCGGCCGAAAATCATGACGGAGACGCGCACGCGGCTCTTTTCGTAGTTGACTTCCTCGACCGAGCCGTTGAAGTCGGCGAACGGGCCTTCCTTCACGCGGACCAGCTCGCCCACCATGAATTCGACCTTGTGGCGCGGCTTGTCCGTGCCTTCCTGGATCTGGTTGACGATCTTCTGGACCTCGTCCTCGGAGATAGGCGCGGGACGGTTCTTGGCACCGCCCACGAAACCCGTCACCTTGCTGGTGTGCTTCACCAGGTGCCAGGTGTCGTCGTCCATCACCATCTCGACGAAGACGTAGCCGGGGAACAGGCGCCGCTCGGTCGTCTTGCGCTGGCCGTTCTTCATTTCCACGACCTCTTCGGTCGGGACGAGGATGCGGCCGAACTTGTCCTGCATGCCCGCGCGGTGGATGCGCTCCGTGATGTTGCGCTCCACGGCCTTCTCCATGCCCGAATAGGCATGGACGATGTACCAGCGGAGGTCCGGGTTGGCAGAGGACGTGGGGGCCGGTGCGGGAGACAGGTTGTGGTCGACGGCGTCACTCATGTTATTTCCTCCAGCCCAGAATCAGATCGTACAGAACCCACTCCAGCGTCTTGTCGGTGAACCACAGGAAGAGGGCCATCACCAGCACGAACGCGAAGACATAGGCGGTCATCTGCAGCGTTTCCTTGCGGGTGGGCCAGACGACCTTCTTGACTTCCTTCCAGGCGTCCTTCGCGAAGCCCGTGAAGCGGCGGCCCGACTCGGACACTGCGAACACGGCGGCAGCGGCGATGATCGCGACGATGAGGATCGCCCACTGGACCAGCACGCCCTGCTTGGCCAGCAGGTAGAAGCCGGCAATGCCCGCCACCAGCAGGGCGACCACCAGCGCCAGCTTGGCCTTGTCTGCCCCTGTGCTCACAGTTTCAATTTGCGGAGACGCTGCCATTCTTCACATTCCGGTTGCAACTTGTGCCTTCACAAGACACGGAAGCCCGCCAGAGGTCTGGCGGGCTTTTTTTATGCCAGGTGACTGGCAGGGGCAGTAGGAATCGAACCTACAACCTTCGGTTTTGGAGACCGACGCTCTGCCAATTGAGCTATACCCCTATGACTCCTGATCAG